>JAJECO010000021.1 GCA_022822005.1 Candidatus Poribacteria bacterium | reverse complement strand
AAGCACCTTTTCTCGACGACGTGATGCTGAGACGGATACCTGATCTAGTTCAATAATCTCTGAAGAGAGCGCAATTTCCACCGATGTTGTGCCGTCAGCGACGACTTCAACGTTTGCCATCATCTTATCGGCATAGCCGGGAGCAGATGCGGTAATCGTATAGACACCAGCAGACAGATCTGTAACTTCAATCATGCCGGACGCATCGCTGGTACCTTCGGCAGAAGTACCGGCCTCGGACGTGATCGCAATGGAAATGCCGTTCAGTTTTTCACCGGTTTGGGCATCCATCACCGCAACGTTGAGGGTGGCAGCTTCGGCGAAGACCGAAGCGATGCACATAGCGGCAACCAAGGTTAACAACAGGCCACTGCGTTGCTTCAATTGTTGTATCATTTTACCTCCCCTATTGGGTAGTGTTGTTGGGCGCTGCCTCGATTGGCAGCAAGTCGTGAACCAACTAATTAAGGCAGTTATAGGATAAAGGCTCAATTTCCCCGTTGTCAGCAATATGGGAAATTGGGTCGCACCTGTATCTAAACACAACATACAGGTGTATTGTTTATATTATACACAATATATTCGTGATTTAGCAACATTTACTAACGATGCGTCAAGTCCAAACACACGTTTTTCTCAGAAAAAAGATGGGGCAAAGCTTTTCTTTGCAAATTTTGACAACAGAATTCTCGGATTTCAAGGCAGCCACAACTTCAATAGAACTGATTTATCGTGAAAAACTACCAGTACTACAGATCGTGCCTTTTATGCGATGGTGAGGACCTGTGCGGCAACCAATGTTTCCAGGCGCCAGTCGCTCAATATTTCCTCTGCGACAACTGTAGTCATAATGGCTCCTGTCTGCTTCGCGGCGAGGTGCCAACTTTCCTGATGGCGCGCAAGCGCATCGCGATATCGTTTTTCAGCAGCGCCGTCTATGAAGATTTCTTGCACGGCATCCGTCTCTGAATCAACGAGTCGGAGGTTGCCGCGTGCGGTTGGATTCACGTCAACCTCAGCTAATACCTGCACAACAATGACTCCTGTCGCTCGTTCGGCAAACTGTGCCAGCGTCGTTAATGGATCTCCGAGCCAGAATAGGTCACTGAGTAACACGCGTACCCCAAATGGCCGCCATGATGGTGGAAACTTCGCAAATGAGGTTGGCAGGTCCCCGCGATGCGTAAAGTCGATTTCTTCCCAGATTGATGGTCGGTCAGTCCCATTGTCCACCTGCTGACACCCGTCTCCTGCTATCCAAGCGGTATGCGAGTAACCGGCATTTGCTGCAGCAGTGGCAAAGACCGCCGCTAATCCGAGCGTTGCTTGCACCTTGGGAGTATCCTCAAGTGCCATGGAAACAGAACCGTCAATGACGACATCCAGACGCGGACTGACTTCGTCGCGATAGAGCTTAACGCTCAATTTATCACTTCGTGCGAAGCCGCTCCAATCAATTCGGCGTAGGTCATCGCCCGGTTGGTATTCGCGGTGATCGGTAAACTCAAGCGAACTGCCCGGACGCTTTCCCATCTGACTGCCCACAGCCCCGAAGGGAACATTACGCGGTGCGGTTAAGGCATATCGCGTCCCTGCGCGTTCGCCCTCTATGAGATATTGTCGGTAGATTTCGTTCATATGGTTTGAATAATCTTGTTATTGGTTCATGTTAAGAAAGCGTGCAACGGCAACCGATCATATTTTGCACTTTCTTTTTACATGAGCCTTGTTATTTATCCTAACGCAAGTTGCTAGTAGTAGACATATTCCGTTCCGATCCGATTGGGACCAAATCGGAACAAATTTTATCGAGGAGGAACACAATGTATAAGATTCACCAATTGGATCAACCAACCCACTAATGAACCAATGGATCAATGAACTAATCACGTCCTGTACGTCCGCTGGCACGTTTACGCGCTTGGCTTAAGGCATCACGCATCCTATCCTCCTGACCGGCAGAGGTTAAAGGCGGTTCCGGTTTTTCCGGTGTGGGCGGCGCCGTTTCCTCCTCCAAATGCGCCGCACTCGCTTGTGTTACCTCGCGTTCTTCCCGCTGTAAGCGTTGTGACACCGCAGCTGCAAACCGACGCCCATGCCCCATGGATAGCAGCCCTGTGCGGCGTTCCAAGATTTCGAGCAGCAGCAGGAGGAGTGCTGCAATCAGTAGCCACGGTTGGAGTGATATCAGACGCGGCACTCGCGGCAAGTCGTCCCAAATCTCCCCCAGATTAATCCGCTGTCTCCCGTTAGTGAATTTAGCCAGTTGCTCCAGCGTTGCCATCCCCGATTCGTTTTGGGCAGGCTTGAATTCTGGCGAATACGGCAGGCAGACGGGAGGTAGGGTTATATTCCCGCTACCGGGGATCTCTACCGTCGCCAGTACTGTTTCGCTACCGTGGATCGGAATGTCTACAGCGAGGGTATCAGCGGATGTCCAAGATAGTCTGGTTTCATCGACAGATGGCGTTTCTCCGACAATACCGCGGAGCACCTTTACGATGGGTAGTTCTTTGAAGACCTCCACTTCCCGCTCTGGATTCAGATGAAGCTGTACCACATTGATCCCGTTTCTGACTGTTTGTGTTAGCAGCATCTCATCGGGTAGGCTTCCGCTATCACCGGCTGTCCAGCGCGCGAGGCTCGTGAGAAAATTGCCAACGTCCTTCCAACCCGCAATGGGACCCGTAAACACCCCATCGGCTTCGCCTGTGTAGCAGAGTACCCGACCAATCCCCGCCTGCCATGCTGCCACAACTGGTGCTTCGTACTCATCCACCGTCACTGCGGCGAGATTCGCATTAGGCCGGATGTAACAGAGATTATACCCGCCGATCGGAGTCGGTATTTGATGTCCCCTGCCGGTCAGAGAAACCATGCCCCCCGTCGTCCGAACTACGGTTGACTCTTCAATGAAGGTGCTACGTGCAACAACAAAGGTATCTTGTGCAAACAGACGTGGCAATTCTTGGGCATTTTGGGTGAAAAAGATACGTCCTTCTCCACGGCGAGCGATGTCGCGCAGTAAGTCGGCGTCGACGTCACTGGCTGTGCCCAATCCGACAACGCTGACGGTTATGTTAGCTTTTCGACATTCCTCCAGCAGTTCGCGGTATCGTCCGGGTTGCTCCGAATCAGCGGCATCTGCGAAAAGGATGATATGCCGGGTACCGGCTTCGGCTTTCACGAGCATCCTGGCTGCGGCAGAAAGTGCCTCATAGACGAAGATTCCACCGCCTTGTGAACGGATGCGCAGAATTCTACCCCGGTTGCCCGACTGATTCTCGACCGGCGCGAGGTTTACGATGATGTGAGGCGAACTATCAACTGCAACCACACCGAATTCATCCATCGGTGACAGCATATCCAACACTTCTGCGGTAGCGAGGTTTGCCAGCTGCATTTTTGTTCTTCCATCGCCCACCGCCATTGACATGCTGCCAGACCGGTCCATCGCGACCACAATCGCCAGTGATAATTTCCGGTGCTCTCGCCGCAACTCCATCGAGACCGGCATGATTGGTTCAAGCGGCGATCTGAAATAGCCGCCCGGACCATAAGCGTATCTACCGCCCGTCATCATGAGTCCCGCCCCGGTCTCTTTGACCCAAACGGCGAGGTTCTCCATGCCGTGGAGTCCAATCTCCTCTGCCAACACGTCTTCGATTAACACAGCGGAATACCCCGACAGTTCATCAAGCGACCAACGATACGCCGACGGTGGAGCCGTTTTTAGGTCCAGTCCACCCGCCTGTAGCAGACGCGCCAACCCTGAGCCAGCAGCGTCAGTGACATGTAAGATCGGACGCGGCCCCTTGATGCCGACCAGAATTTTTGCTGTATTATTCTCTGGCACCGGATCGGTTTCCGCTCCTGAAATCCGCACGGTGTACTGATGGGTTCCCGGTTGCGTCGCCTTGTCCCGAAAAATGAGACGACTGAGTCCGGAGGGCACGTTTCGCGCACCGGCTGCTAACCGTTGGTTCCCACGGAGCAGTTCAAATGAGATCTCGCTGGGAACTGGTGCGTGTACCCATGCAGCAAGCATGAAGGATTCGCCGGGGCTGACCGTCTCTGGCGCATCTATCTGGGAAATAGCGATATCGTTTATCGCGGCTCGCTGTATGAGGCGGTAATCGAGGGGGATACCTCGCGCCGCGGCTTGAGCGGCTATCCCGGATGGATCTTTGCCTGTCCATCGTCCATCGGAGAGCAGGAGCACTCTGCCGGGCGCATCCCGCGGGATGAGCACTACTGCTTTCTCAATGGCCCCATTCAGATCGGAAGCGTCACCGTGAATTTCACTGACAAAGCCGGTAAACTTTCCACTTTGGGGAGATTGTTCAACGGTGACAGCTCTGCCGAAAGAGACGACAGCAAGGTTAGAATCGCTCTTCATGGCACCTTGGATGAGATCAATCGCTTCTTTTTGTTTCGCATCGCTGTCGGGAGGCATTGACTGGCTTCTGTCAGCCACGACGACAACTGTACCTGTCCGGATCGGCAATTTCACAGCAAGGCCACACATCGCAAGTAGGATCAGGCACAGCACCAATAGACGGAGCACTTCCAAGAAGCGAGAGGGAAGTCTCCAGACACGCAGAGATATGGTTAAGGGAATGAGTAGGAGCAGCCAGATTGGCTGAAGGAGTGTCATGATGGGTATGATTTGAAGTTAAGAATTGGCAAAATTGCCTGAATCGCAGAGTATCACAGATTCAAAGTTGAGTTCATCATATTTCGCCACCCACCGCAGGTCCAGTATCTACCTCACGGTGTAAGTTGTGCTCAGTTACCTGGGCCAAAAGGTCATCTAATTTCAAACCGGGCGGTTTCACAGGTACAATGACTAATTCTGTGCCACGAATCAATAATTCGACTGGTGAATTAGGTTCAAGTCCAATCTGGTTAGCAAATGGTTTGGGAATACGCAGGGCTAAACTATTGCCCTACTTCCGCACACGGGTTTCCATATTTTTCCTCCTATCAAATTATACCTGCTTTGTATTGGTCAGTCCTCTACGATTGCTGCGTAGACCAGCGGTTTGACAATATGGCTAAGCGCGGAAAAGGGGATGTGCTGCGCCAAGGTGATTGACACTAACTCGTCCCGTGGTGAGATCCAGAATTCGGTGCTGGTTCCGCCGATCCAGCCGTACTCACCGATTTGGGACGCAGGCACCCAATCGGTCTGATGGACACGGACCGAGACGCCAAGCCCGAAACCGAGTCCGCCGTAGCGGTCTTCGGGTTTTTTATCAAGCGGTATCAGGTTATCGGGTAAATGGTTGCGAGTCATCAACTCGACGGACTCCGCACGCAATAATCGGTTTCCGGACAGCGTCCCCTTTTCTGAGAGCATCAGACAGAACCGGGCAAAGTCGGAGCCTGTCGACACTAAGCCTCCACCAGCGGATAGGAATTTCGGATTCTTTATAAAACTGGTCTTGGATATGTAACCGGTGCCACCTTCCGGTGCATCAATGGTCTGTAGGCCTCCCTGCGGTTTTGGACCGTACATGCCCGCCAACCGATTGATTTTCTCTGATGGCACATAGAATCCGGTATCCACCATTCCCAGCGGTTGGAAAATTCTCTCTGTCAAAAATCGGTCGAAGGCTCGACCGGAAGCGACTTCGATCAGTCGTCCCAAGACATCGGCGGCGATGCTGTAGTGCCATTTGGTTCCCGGCTGATATAACAGCGGGATTTTACCGAGACGCTCGACAAGCTCCTGTAGGTTGCACTCGTGCAGGCGGTCCAACTTCGCTTCACGATAGCGCTTATCGACCGCAGTTGTGCCTGCCATGTATCGGACAGCGCCGGGCAATCCGGCGGTGTGCTGCATCAGATCTTGAACGGTCATTTCCCGGTTCGCCTTCACGGGCGTGAACAGATCAGCGTCCGGGTCCTGTGCCACCTCCAGGCCATCCAATTCGGGCAGATATGCCGCAGCGGGTGCATCAAGTGTCAGTTTCCCTTCCTCACAGAGCATCATTATGCCTACAGCGGCGATCGGCTTGGTCATCGAGTAGATCCGAAAGATTGTGTCTTTTTCCATCGGCTTATTCGCTTCGATATCCATCATGCCGTATGCTTCCAAGTGGGCGACCTTGCCTCGCCGGGCGACCAACGTGACTGCCCCCGCGAGTTTTTCATCCTCAATGAAACCTTGGGTAGTCGATGCTATGCGTTCAAGCCGCTTCGCCGACAGTCCTACCTTGTGCGGGGCAGCGGTCAAACCAAGAAGATTATCATCAGGGTATCCCGGCGTCTGGGTCCCAGAGATCTGTTGTTTTTTCACCGATTCCTCCAAGTTTTGATGGCTAAGATACCTTATGTCAGATTCACACCATTTTACACAACTAACCGATCAGTTCCTTCAGTTTGGCTGTCCGGTAGGCGAAAATCTTCTCTATGTCTGGAGCAACCAGAAATTTCTGAATGAGACGACCGCCAAATACCGCGTACTCGACCTCATCCCTGACCAGTGTACCATCGGAAACGGGAACAAAGGTATGTGTATGAATCCAACGTCGATAGGGACCTCGACGTTGCTGATCAGTGAAAGTATGGGGCGGACTCCAATCTGTTATCTCGCTCTGCCAGCGGATGGGAACACCACGCAATTTAAGGCGATAGTCGATCAGGGTTCCGACTTTCATCTCAATAGGTGCGGGTGTCAACATTTGGAAATCGAGCCAAGGTGGGGTTATCTCAGCAAGGTTGTAGGCATCTGAAAAGAAGCTAAAAAGTTCGTCTTGCGGCTTCTCAATTTTCTGTTCGGTTTTCAGGTAGAATATCTTCATTTCGGGCACCTCCGTGGCAACTTCCTCTACCCCGGGCAATGTATGATAATACTATAGGGCAATCGCATATAAAAATTTTGCCTGACAGTAGCGTGAATTCGGGTCATTGCATCTGTTTATTTGATGCCCGGGGGCACCGGATCGATTCATTTGCACATGATTTCACGCATTCATTGGAACGACAACCACTGAATTGTTGGGCAAATCATACAAAACAAAGGACTGACGACGCTATAACCGTTTCAATCGCTTTCACGTGCGATTGCCCTCGATAATACTATGTTTCACGTTTCACAAAAATCAGGTGAAGTGTTAAGATAGCAATGGCAAGCATCAGGAAGAACCACGCAAAACTTTGGTAGCCCCACCACCGCAGTGTCGCTTCTCCCCAATCGCCCCAACGTCCGGTAACCTTAGCCGTGAGATCTGACTCGGCTTGGTAAAGCGCGTTTGAGGCGAAGGTGTATCTGTCAGCACCTGCACGTATTTCATAGATGCCAACCACTCCAGCTTTAAGGTTGATAGTTCGGTCAAGTACAGGCTGTGTATGTATCTCGCCATGGGGTGAAGCAACCTCTACTGATGTTATACCCGGCTTGGTTCTCAGCACTGCGACGTCGCCCAAGCGAAGGTTGGTGTGCTCCAATCCGGGGGTTTGCGATGCCCGCCACTGAAGGAGATTCCACATCAGGATGGGCCAATTTGGCGAATTTTGGAGTGTCGAAAAATCTGGATGCAGCCGTAGTCGGATTTCATGGGCTCCTGTGAACTGCTCGGTATCGGTCAATAGGGGCACGTTTCCTGCGGTGATAATCGGTGTGCCCATAAATTGCTCTTTCACGCCAGCTCCCCATACTACCCCACGGAGCGAAAGCCCTTCCGTCAATGGATGTGTTAGATCGATGACGAAAGGACCGACATAAGCCGACGCTTCCGATTCCGTGATAATCCGCATCAACCACGCCTCGACGGAATTATCGGCAATTGCTGTATCATCAAGAAATACCAATTCAGGACCCGTTTTTGCGGACAAAGCCCGATTGGTTGATGCCAGTGCGTCCTCAACGAGCGAACGGAGCCGTGCGTCTTGAATACGGACATCCACAAGCACCGGTTTTCGCCGCTGCGGCAGAAGCATAATCTCGTTATCAATTGCAAGAACATCGTTGCCAATCCGTGCTTGTAATAGCGGTGTCTCGGGCGGCAGGTTCAGGAAAACCCGGCGCGTCGCCCGTGGACTGATTTCAAGGGTAGAGCGGTGCAGCGGTGGCACTGATTCTTTGGCAGCGGTGTCATCCATCCGCACGATTAACTCTGTGCTGCCCACATGTGGCGAAAGATTGGTTATCTCCAACAGACACCTCTCATCGGAAACGGTGGCGGTTCGCGTGGCGTTGACAAACGCAACGTTGGCGTGTGGGATTCCGAACGACCACCACTGCACCCGATCTGACTCCATTAGTTCCGGTGGCGAATCATCTGTGAGAACAAGTATGAGAGCTTTAGCACCTCCGAGTTCAGCAGCGAGGCTTATCGCTGCTTCCAAGTCTGCAAAAGGTGAAAGACAACGCCACGCGTCGAGTTGTGCAACTGCTTCGGCTGTTGTTCGTGCACTTTCGTTTAACAGCTGTGGTTCTGTGCCAGCAAGCACGTAGCGTACCGCATAGCGACGGTTCCGAAGTGGATTAAACCCTTGGGCGGAAAGTTGTTCCTCAAGTGCTGCAATCGCTCGACTTTTGGGGGTCTCGTCAACACCTGCCAACATTGAGAAGGAATCATCGAGCACTACCATCAGTGGTATAGCCCCTTGCGCCGTCCGAATGATTGGTGCTGCTACTGCGAGGGAGAGCAGTATAATAGCCAGTAATTCCAGAAAGAACAGCAGCGGTGTTTGCAGCCGCTCAACGCGCAAGCCACCTTCTCGCGCCTGCTGCTGGTTGACCCAGAGCATCAGGCTGGACACAGGGTAACGCCGGGATCGGGTGCGGAGCAGGTAGATCGCGGCAAGCCCCAGAATCGCAAGCAGTGAGAGGAAGCCAAGTGGAAATGTGAAGGTAGGGATCATGAATCACCACCAATGGTCCGGGGTTCTTAGGTCTGGAATAGGGCAAGTTCTCACCTGCTACCCCGCTCGGACCATGTTGGTTCAGTAGTTCAGCGAGCTTGACCCACAACCCCCTAAATCCCCCTTGTCAGGGGGACTTGGGAAACTCGGTTTCACTATCCAGATTAGTTTCTTTGGGAACGGTTTTCTGTTTTCTTTCCAGGGGCGGTCGAAAGTTGCCAAACTGCCTGAAAAACCACGGTAGACTGAGCGCACCGATGACCACGGCACAAAAGATCGAGACAGTTAAACTAAAAGGCACAATCTCACTTTCATTGAATAGAAATGGACCCAGAGGACTCATAACCAGCCAGTTCTCCTCCCACTTTCCGTAAAAAAAGAAGAGAATGAGCGGTATGATTGTTGTTGTAACACCTAACAGAACGAGGGCGATTATCCATGTGTAGGCACTGGCAACTCGGTCCGCTAGAAAGTTTCTTCTTACCAGCGAAGCTCCCAACGTGTAACTGAATGCATACAACCCCAAAATAGCTAACGGTGCGATGCGGTGCATCTCATCACCAGTTCCCATGTGCGGAAAAACAGTCAACCAAGTCACCGCGGATAGTACCGTCAAGGTTATTATCAAAGAAGACCACGCTACGCCGCCGCCAGCACCGCTATAAAAGAGAAATGCCAGTGGCTGAAACACCCATCTGCGTGGAACAGTGCGGCGAACCCGCCACCCCAAACGCTCCCGTTCACTGACAGCAACAAATAACCCGATGGAATGCAAGAGAGTATTTACGATTGCCCATACCATAATAGGGTTGAAGTCATTAACATCTATGCTCCAGATCGCTGCACTGGCTCCGCTCAAAATCCACACTGCCGTAATAAAGATGCGCACAGGCAGTGCCCGATTGGTGGAGACAGGACTTATGAGCGCGGTTGACAGTAAGGCACAGATACCGATAAGTGACAGTCCACCGACGAGCACAGTCAAAGCATTTCGCCAGAATTTCCAAGATCCGAGTTGACTCCCCATGCCAGCGTCCAGAAGTCCATTAGGCGCAAACGTGATTGCAATTAGAGTAAAAAAAATAACAATGATAATAACAAACCAACCCACACCGAGAATCACCTTGAAAACCCGATTAGCGGGTATGCAGCCTATGAACAGGGCACACTGGATGCTTGCCGCCACCACAATGAAATTGAGTGCAAGTAGAATGAAAACAGACGGCAAATCAACACCACGTAACAGGTAGGTGAAGGTCATAAATGGCATACCGGCACTATAAAGCAGGACGGTAATTACAATCCCCGCGAGGAACTTTCCCCAGATGATCGATCGCGGCGCAAGGGTCGTTATAAATAGGAGATCCACATTGGCATCCGCTCGCTCGCTCGCCAGCCGAACGCCTGTATAAGCGGGAACAAACAGCAGGCAGGTCCCAAACAGAATGCTCTGTAATACCCGAAAGGTGTTCAGACCCGCATTGAAAGATGTAGAAATAGATTCATCTGTTATCAGGAATAGTCCCATGATTAGTAGTTGAAGACAAAGAAAACAGATTAGTATCACAATTAGGAACTTTCCCTGCACCGCTTGCCGTAACTCTTTGACAACGATGGGATTGAGCCGGTTATCAATTCTGTCAAGGAGATTATCGATAGATCTCATTATTCCTCTCCCTTTGTCACGTTCATGAATACAGTTTCTAGATCACTACCCTGTTGCTTGAACTCGACGATGCGATAGCCATCTCGGATCAGATTCTCGAGAAGATCGCTGCAGACCTCTTCAGAGCCGGTGATTTTCACCTCTATCTCGTTTCCTAATCGACTGACCGCTGCAATATTCGGATGCAACAACAGAGAATTGTACATATCATCTTGTCGATTAAGCGCTCGGATCAGGACAGTGTGCTGCTCGACTTCTGGCTTGGCAATGTCTTCCAATGTCCCCAAAGTGATGATCCGCCCCTGTTCAATAATAACGGCTCCGTCACAAATTTCTGAAAGTTCGGTTAGGATATGGGAACTAATCAGGATGGCTTTTTCCTGGCTCGAAAGGATTCTCAGCAGTTCCCGCAATTCCACTCGAGCCCGTGGATCCAGTCCGGCCGCAGGTTCGTCCATCACCAGCACTGGCGGGTCATGAAGTAGGGATCGTGCCAAGCTAACTCGCTGTTTCATTCCTTTTGAAAGAGCGTGCAAGGTTTTTCCCCGCATGGCTGTGAGATTGGTGAATTCTTCGACATTTTCGACCACTTGACGACGTTGCACCCCAACCAATCCGTAGGCACGGGCGAAGAAGTCGAGGTATTCATGGA
>JAJECO010000034.1 GCA_022822005.1 Candidatus Poribacteria bacterium | reverse complement strand
ATGACCGTCCCGCTGATAGATTTATCCATACTGAGCCGCCGTTGGATGAATCTCAACTCCCGACAGATTATGTCCTGTTAACACATAACCACGGCGACCACACTTGTCCCGAATCAATCAATCGCATCCATCAAATTTCGCCGGGGGTGAAATGCGTGGGACCGGAAGAGAGTATCGCGCAGGTGCTCTCAGACACGACTGTTGGCGCAGATCATACGACGATAGTCCGCGCCGGTGAATCGTCGGTACTCGGAACGGTTACCGTTGATGCGGTGTATGCAAAGCCGCCTAACGGACATCCCGCCGCGGATATCGCCCCACCCGATGTAACCCATCTCGGTTATGTTCTCAAGGCAGATAGCGTGACACTCTACTTTTCTGGCGATCCCATCAACACATTCGCCGATCACGATGAGTTGGTGAACGCTGTCGCTTCACACAATCCGGCTATCGGATTCTTGACGAATCATCCGACGGAAGGGGAATTTCCGTTCTATGATGGCTGCGTCAAAATGGCACAACGTATCGGACTTAAACACGCTGTTCCTGCCCATCGTTCCTGCTTTGTCACGCGAGATTATGATCCGAATGAGTGGGCGGCACAATTTCCCACTGATGGACCTCAGCCGTTGATTATCCCTCGAAATTCGCATGTTATCTATCCGAGTTAAAGCAAGGAATTAAAATGGGCTGGAAAGAAGAACTCGCCTCCCTCACCCAAAATCGAAACACCCCTTCTAAACTACGCTTTGATGAGCCGCTGAGCAAGTACAACTATTTTGGAATAGGTGGTAATGCTGCAGCGTATTTTGAAGTGAGCACAACCGACGAATTGGCGCATGTGGCACGGCTGAAAAAGCGTAGGAGTGTACCGGTTGCTATCATTGGTCGGGGATCAAATCTGTTGGTGAGCGATGCCGGATATCCGGGGATTGTTATCCGATTAAGCGGGGACTTTAATCGACTTGAATTTGATCGAAACCGTGTTGAGGTAGGCGCGGGTGTTTCCTTGCCACGACTGTCGAAAATAGCGGCGAGCCACGGATTGAGCGGAGTCGAATTTGCACTTGGGATTCCGGGTTCTGTCGGCGGTGCGCTGATTATGAATGCAGGTGCATGGGGTAGCAGCTTCGGGGATTTGGTCGAGCGTGTACAGGTAATGACAGACAAAGGAGAATTCGTAAATCTTAGCCATGATGACGCACAATTTAGCTATCGTCATAGCGGACTGAGGTCCTACTTCTGCGTTACAGGGGCAACGCTCACCCTGACTCACGGCGATGCGGGGGAAGTCGAGAACCTTATGCAGGATCTCTATAACCAGAAAATCACGAGCCAACCTTTTGCGGAAGAGAACGCGGGGTGTATGTTCAAGAATCCCTCCGGTCATTCTGCTGGCAAGCTAATCGATGAGTGCGGTCTGAAGGGTCACCGGATCGGTGGTGCGGAGGTATCCAAGATCCATGGAAATTTTATCCTCAACCTCAACAGTGCAACCGCTCACGACGTGCTATCGCTCGTCCGTCATATCCAAGACCACGTCAAACGGGAACGTGGGGTTGATCTGGAGATGGAAGTTCAGTTGCTGGGGTTTTAAGGTTGAAAGCAGTTCGGTGTCGTAGCGAGTTCAATGTGAGAAAGGGGTTGCCAAATGCTGAAGTCCATAAGTAAAGATGTAATAGACGCTGCCCAAGCGATTTTATATCCGTCGGAGCTGTATAGCTACGACTCAATTGCGGAGGGGATATGGGGCGGTTTTGAAGCTGTAACAGATGCGGAGATGCAGTTTTTCCATAAGCACGGATATCTGGTCATCCACGATGCGTTCACTCCGGCTGAGGTGCGCGAAACGTTAGATGGGATGCTGCACCTGATGGACGGGAAAAACCCAGATTTCCGAGGAATCCAATATGAACCGAAGCTGGTGAAGCAAAAGTCGGACCTGTCCACTAAGGCGAGACGCGATATTATTCGGAAGATTGCCAGTTTTGTGAACTTTGAGCCACGTCTGAAAGCGATATCCGAACATGAAGGACTAATCAAGGTCGTTCAGCATATAATAGGGGCAACACCCAAGCTGTTCCAAGATATGGGATTAATTAAACCGCCGCATATTGGCTCAGAGAAACCGTGGCACCAAGATTGTGCCTACTTCAATTTGCCGTTGGATACACCGGTCGTTGCTGCGTGGATTGCGTTAGATGAAGCTACCGCGGAGAATGGATGTATGCACATCATTTCCGGCTCTCACAGGGAAGGTCCCGTGGTGCATTTCAACCGACGTGATTGGCAGATATGCGACACACATGTGCCCGTAGACAGAGAGGTGATGGTTCCACTTAAGGCAGGAGGATGTCTGCTATGGCATGGGCTGCTGCATCATGGTACACCCGCTAATCGATCGAACTTGCGTCGTCGGGCGCTGCAGTTCCACTATTGCCCCGAAAGCACCGGAAGCATCGAGACCGAAGAACGGATGGAAGCCTTTGGGAGCGAGGGCAAAGACGTTGAGTGTTAGCCGTAGAAGGGTATGATGGCTTGAACCAATCAAACCTAGGTGGCTTATGCGCTATATCGGCAGTAAATTTAATTTGCTAACCCATATTGAAGGGGTGGTTGACAATTTAGGGGTTAAGAAGGGGATATTTTGTGACCTGTTCGCAGGAACAGCGTGCGTTGCAGCGCACTTCAAACGTCGAGGATTTCAGATTATCTCTAATGATCTCCTCGAACTCTCCTACACCTTTCAACGAGCGTTGATTGCTAACAACGAGGAACCCAAATTTGCCGGTATTGTCGAAACACTCGGTGATGTACAAGGTGATAACCTCTTTGCTAATCTTTCACCGTACCATAAGGTGGTTGCTTGGTTAAACTGTCTCCCCAGCAAGAAAGGGTTCATCTTTCATAACTACTGTCCCTCAGGGAATAACGAATACGGTCGGCAATACCTGTCCGATAGCAATGGACAAAAGATTGACGCGATCCGCCAACAAATTCAACAGTGGCGCAATGCGGGTGAGATCACGGAGAACGAGTTTTATCTGCTGCTCCTACCGCTGTTGCAGGCGACAGCGAAGGTCGCTAATATTTCAGGAACTTACGGCGCGTATCTCAAACACTGGGATCCTCGGACTTACAAAGATTTGCCTTTGGTTCCAGCTGAGATTATCCGGTCGGAGGTGCCGCATCAAGTATTTCGGGGTGATGCGAACCAATTAATTGAAGATATTCGGTGCGATGTTCTCTATCTCGATCCGCCGTACAACACCCGTCAGTATATCACCAACTACCACTTACTAGAGACAATTGCGCGGTATGACACACCTGCGCTTCATGGGAAAACGGGGCTGCGTAACTATGGAGACGGAGAGAAATCGGCGTACTGCTCCAAATCAGATTGTCATCGTGCCTTCCAAGACCTGATCGAAAAGACAGACGCACAACATATTCTAGTAAGTTACAACAACGAAGGCATTCTGTCACACGACGAAGTAATGTCTATTCTTTCGCTTCGGGGTGAACCCCGCTGTGACTTTTCTATCGACTATCGGCGATTCAAAAGCAACTCTCATGGCGATCAACCCACCTTAGACAATCGTGTACAGGAATTACTGTTTCACCTCGAAGTGAAAACATCTCCAAAACGATCTCGACCAAAAAGTAAAGAAAAAGAGCCAAAGCGCCGTTATGATCCGCGAAATCCGCTCAACGATCTATCTGGGAGTGAGTGGACATATTTCCTCAACTCGGTGGAATTGGAAGGGAACGCACACGAGATCGGGAGCCTCAACGATCTGTCTGAAGATGAGTGGGCAGTAGCATCGGCTCCTGTTTGGGATACACACTATTCGACCAGTGGGCCCCAATCCGATGCCCATCACATTCGGAAGCAGCACCCATCGCCAAAACCACCCGCCCTGATGAAACGCCTAATTGAGTTTTTTACAAAAAAGGGTGGGCGTGTTCTAGATCCGTTTGTTGGGGTTGGTGGAACGCTGTTGGCGTGTTCAATGGCGGACAGGCATGGTATTGGAGTCGATCTCTCGCAGGAATATCTTGAGATTTACCACCAAGCCTCTACTGAACTTGGTTTGGAACCGCAACCTTTCCTTTGCGGAGATGCAAGGAACTTAGAAAATCTCTTACGGGAAGTTGAACCATTCGATCTGATCTTGACCGACCCGCCCTACGGTGACATGCTTTCTCGGAAACGCAGTGGTGACCGAAAAAAGAGAACAGGAGATGATAGTCCAACGCCTTTCACAGATAGTCCTGATGATTTGGGGAATATGCCGCCCTCTCAGTTTTACGACTCGCTCAAGACAGTGATTGTTCAGGCGATGCAGCACCTCAAACCGAAAGGATATGTGGTTATTTTCTGCAAGGATCTCCAACCAACAGAAAAGTACCATAACATGATTCATGCCGACGTTGTCGAGACCCTTGCTGATATCGCCAATTTGCGATTCCGCGGCTACAAAATCTGGTACGATAAATCGTTGAAGCTCTACCCATTCGGTTATCCGTACGCGTACGTTTCTAATCAGCTTCACCAATTCAGCTTGATCTTCCGCAAGGAGGACTAAGATTCGCCCGCGGGCTAAGGTGCTGGGATTCTTATCAATAGGACGGCAATAGGTTGAAAACGTGTGGTGCAAGCGGCTGCCAAAGTTGGATAGGATATTCAGATGCCCCCGCGCTGACATTAAACCAAGATTGGCTTGACACATTCGGTATGGATGTTGTTTAATATTTCCTATGTCAACACAACGCAAAGTAAATAGAACCGTTTCACGGTATGGGAACGGAATCGAAGAATTGGATCAATTGTCTACCACAGGAGGTTTTCCATGCTAACACAAGAGCAGATCAAAACGTACAACGAAGACGGTTATGTCAAGGTAGAAGGGCTTTTCACTCCCAAAGAGGTTGAAGACCTTGGATCTGAAATGATTCGGATTATTGGCGACTGGGGAGAGGAAACGATTGGGTGGCGGGGACCGTGGCGCGAGAAATACCTCGCCGAAGATGAACAGCAAGCGACTAAGGCAGTGCTGATGCACAATCCGCATTTTTATTCAGCAACCTGGGGACGCGTGATGTTCAACGAAAAGCTAGTGGGTTGCGTGCAAGATCTTATTGGTTCCAGTGTTCAGTGGCATCACACCGTTTTACACGCAAAGCCCCCGGAACGAGGGACCCCCTTTCCGATGCATCAGGACTATCCCTTCTATCCCCACGATGGCTTAGATTTTGTCGACTGTCTACTTCATCTCGATGATACGCCGCTTGAGAGCGGAAGCCTTTGCGTCGTGCCGGGAAGCCATAAGGACGGCGGACTTGAACATATCATGGGTCCCGACACCGCACCGCATCTGCCAACCGACGTGTACCACCCGGACAAAGTAGAGTCTATTCCCATACCCGCAAAAGCCGGGGATGTGATATTCTTCAGCTACTGCACTATCCACTGGTCCAATGTCAACCGTACCGATAAGTGGCGTCGATCTGTCCGCTTCGGCTATCACGATTCGGCGATGCGCCCCGTCGGTCGATACGATGATGACCCATACCGGATTGATCCCAACAACGTACTAGAAGGTAACACGAACACCATTGTATCCGGCTATAAGACAAATCAAGCCGCGAGCTAATCGTTAAGGAGGTGGGGGACAGGACTACCTGATTCTATTGACTCCTGAATCCCAATCGATTATTGGAGGAGATATTCTTCTATGGCATCAACAGACAACACCTACGCGAAACCGTTCATTGTCGATAAGAACTTGGGAGCGAATTTAGATCCAGATCAGACCGATTTAACCCGAACCAATTCGGACGATAAACCGGTGGTCGAACCCACTCAGGAACAGAAGTATGTCTTCGATAGTAAAGGGTGGGTCTTGATTCCCGGCGTGTTGACAGAGAACGAAGTTAAGGAGATGAGAGAATTTGGTTACCAGTTGCGTAATGACCCGGATTCTATCCCTGAACATGAACGTTCTCCTCTCGGTGGGCCGATGCAGAAACTCTCTGACCATCCGCTCGTCGTGGGGTTCATGAATGAGTTTGTGGCATATCCGGCGTTGGCAAGCCAAGATTGCTACGGATTCCGTATGGAATCTTGCAGCCTCATGTACCGGACAATCGGTGACACACCATTCGGACCACACAACGGTAATGGACTGTGGCGCTTTCCGGGGGATTCCCATTTCTACCACTGTGTCCCCGGTAGGGCGCACAGCGGTCTAACCCGTGTGGTTTGGGAGTTTAATCCGGTGAAGGAAGGACAGGGCGGTACACTGTTCGTCACCGCGAGCCATAAGGCAGTATACACCGCCCCTCCAAGCATTCAGAATCCCAATTCACCTCTCTGGGACACCTATTCCTGTCCTGCCGGCTCATTGATGTTTTTCACCGAAGCTATTACTCATAGCAGCTCGGCGTGGACAAATACAGAAAATGATCGGCTGGCTATCTTTAGCTGTTACAACACAGTTGACACCAAATGGCACGATTGGGATCCGCATCCGACACTCCTAGAATCAATGCCACCAAAACGTCGCACTCTTTTCCGCCCTGTTCATGCGGCAAACAACCTCATCGCTCCGGAGGCTGTCTGAAAAGAGCAGACAGATCAACAATCAATGGTAGAAAGCCCCGGTGTCGGACACATTATCGCTCGATACCGGGGTTTTCTGTTTCACAGAACCAAACCTAATCTAAGAGAATCTAACACTTTTTACAGAGAGCCAATAAACTGTCAGGTTTCTGTCAATCAATCAGTAGGCCGACAGGTAGCAACCCTCGTTGATCTTTCCAATCCAATGGTCAACCCTTTCTTTCCCAATTCCGTTGTATCGCTCTGACACCCATCAGAATCTTAAGGTGTTCTTTTGGATCACCTTACCGCGTCTCCCTAAAAGGTTGTAATTCTAGTGGAAATGCGCTATAATTGACTCTAATGAAGACGTATGAGTCGCAAGCGTTGCAACAACGCCACAGCTTTAGTGTGTGGAAGTATATCAAGACTTTGCTTGCGTAAATCTGATCACCGCTTTTGGAGGAGAATATTATGGATAAAGACTTTGCATTTACAGGTGGACGCCCCGATCCGTTTACCTTTCCAACAGAGGGTTTGATTGAAGCCAGTGAAAAAGCGCTACGCAAATTGGGTGGCGACCTTGTGAACTATCCTGGTGAGCAGGGATATGAGGGCTTGCGTGAGTTGGCGTCAATGCGGTTTGAACGGCGGGAAGGTGTGCCGCTGAATGTTGATGATATCTCAATCACTTCAGGCTCCATGCAGGCACTTGAACTGGTACTGGGGGCTTTCATCCAACCCGGAGATACAGTTTTAACGGAAGAGTATACCTACAGCGGTACGCTCGGCATCATGCGACACCTCAAAGCGAATATCGTAGGCGTGCCGATGGATTACATCGACGGCATGAACATGGACGCACTTGAGGAAAAGCTGAAAGAACTCAAGGCTCAGAATATTAAGCCCAGTTTCATCTATACTACCTCTAATCACCAGAATCCCACGTCGGCAATTCTTTCGCTTGAACGCCGCGAACGGATGTTGGAATTGGCGGAAGAGTATGATACGTTGATTGTTGAAGACGATTGCTACGGCGATATTGACTTTGTGCCGAACCCGACGCCAGATGCACTATACAAACTTGATACCTCCAACCGCGTCATTTTAATTGCAACATTCTCGAAGATTCTTGGTTGTGGTCTTCGTCAGGGATATTTCGTCGCCAAATCGCCGCATAAAGAGATGATTCATGCAAATCGGTGGGATGGGGGCTGTAGCGCATTAGCGAGCGCAATCGTAGCCGAATTCTTCAAAGAACATCTCGATGAACATCTTGCCCGGACCAACGCTGCGGTAGGCGCTAAATGTCGTGCCGTTGTTGGGACACTCCGAGAGGATGTGAGCGACATCTGCACGTGGACTGAGCCGCGGGGTGGGCTTTTCCTCTGGATTGATCTTCCGGAAGCAACGGATATGGACAAGGTTGCAGAAATTGCTGCTCAACACAACGTGGGTTACAGTACTGGCAGTGCATTCCATTATCGAGGCGACCCCGTCAAGAGTATCCGCTTGGCATACGCATACACGCATCTTGATTATGTAGCCGAGGGTATTGGCTATCTCTGTGATGCGATTCGCGCGGCACAGCCGGAGTCGGCTGACATTGCAGCCGATTAACTCTTCTGGTTTTCGGAATTCTCCCTGACCGCATCGGGATTCGAAGCAACTCGACGATTTTAGCGTCTCGGTCGAAAGTCGGTAGACGCTGCCTCCGTTCATAGGCGCACGATCGTTAGGTAAAAAAAAGGAAATACAGAGGCGATTGCCCAACTACACAGGCTGGCAAGAGTTGAACAAGGCAGTTCTGTGCAGTGGGCTCCCGAAGGAATATTGAAATGGCAAAAGGACGGACCACAAGATGGAATAAGACAACTCGATTACGCCCAGTTTTTGCCTCTCAGTCAGAAGGGGAAAATAACCGATGAAAAACCGTAACCAATTAAACAACTGCTTAGCTCCGATAGTAATTTCACTTTTAATTTTTATTTTCGTAGGTTGTGCAGCCTTAGAAGAGGCGCAACAACGCAAGCAGGAGCGAACCAGACAGCAACAACAAGAACGGTATGTGACATTTGAGCGGCCGACAACTGAAATTCAGATGGCAGAAGATGGCTTGATGCTTGAGAGCGAGCATTACACCTTTACTTTTGCCGAGGATCTGTTGACACACCCAGACTATGATGAGCCCGAGGAACGTCAGAATGTGGGAAGAGGTGCCTTGCTGTTTATGGAGAGCCTCTACAGCTACGTTCACGACATCTTCGGCTTTGAGCCAGAGCACCAGTTAATAGTCAACCTCCGTCAGACCCATCACGGCTCTCAACATCTTGCAACCACATCAACTCGCACCCAAACCGTGTACCGAAATGGCGGATGGTTGAAAATTGTTCAAGGAATCGAGATGGATTTTCCCGTTACGATGTTTAACCAACGGGATGTCCGGGCGCATGAGTTGACCCACGCCTTCACAAATATCTATCTGCTTCCCACATGGTTCACAGAAGGCATTGCCGTTTTGGTTCAGGTCGAGTATGCCCGAGGGAAAAGCTTCCGCCGGCTCGATCTCCATGAAGATCTGAAGACAGACCTCGATGGACGTAATGCAGTCCAGTATTGGGAAGGGCATCTGAGTAGAGACCAGTTGACTGAATGGCGGTATAGCTATTCCTACTCGATTGTGGCGGAACTGAAGAAACGGTTTGGCGAAGGTTTTTACCCAACCGTCTTTCGTTTAATGGAAGCAGATCAACTCCATCAAAGATTACCCGGTGAGATGACTACCAGTTTCTTAGCATATTATTTGAGCCAAGCTGCCGGTGAGGATCTTGTTCCTTTTTTTGAAGAACTTCAATTTGATGTCCGCCGTATAACCAAAGAACAAATTATGGCAGCCATTATGGAGGCGAACCAGGACCAACTTGGGAGGTAAGACCGAATGAAAGTCCAGTCAGCCCTTTCTCACCTCTTCTTCGCGCTCCCCATCGTGTTATTCTGTGGATGTGTGGCAGGATCAGGATTCATTG
>JAJECO010000052.1 GCA_022822005.1 Candidatus Poribacteria bacterium | reverse complement strand
ATGTTATCACCCTTCCAGCGCAAGCACAAGGTCTATTATGGTGAACGATATGAATATGTAGACGTTCACTAATAGTGCCCCTTATCGAAGCCTCATCAACTCCTCCTGCCAATTTTCCCCCCTGACAAGGGGGGCTAGGGGGGTTGGTTGTGTGTCGAAAGTGTATAAGTAATTATAGAATTCACCATAGTGAACCGTGTCAGGTTGATAGTAGGAGCTTGGTTTCATAGGGGCGAGGTCCCCTCGCCCAACGAGTTGAGGAACTCAACCCCTACCCTGCGATCAGGTTCTAAGGGATTGTAAAAGGGCAAGACAAGGTCACTCATAGACAACCGTATCCACATGGTGAGCGTTAATGTAGTCCCAATCTATCTCTACCCCTAAACCTGGTCCCTGCGGCACCGGCACATGCCCATTGGCGTCGATGTTCTCCAGTTCATCAGTAAATTCGGGCGGATGGATAGGCGGTTTCGTGTGCTTGATTAGCGGATTCAGCAGCCCAAGTTCGTAGTAGTTAGTGTTACGGATGGCGGCGATACAGTGGCGGTGTGGTATACCTCCACCGTGGAACTCTACATCCAAACCAAAACCTTCCGCAGCGCGTGCCACCTTCATCGCACCGGTGATACCACCGTCCTCGTAAGTGCCAGTTCGCACAAAATCCGTGCCGCCGTTCACAATAAAGTCGACATGCTGCTCCAACCCAAAGATGTGTTCCGTCTGCAACAGCGGTGTCTTAATCAACTCCCGCAGCTTCTTGTGACCGAAGACCGAAACACCACCATCTTTGTACGCATCCTCCAGCCAGAAGAAATTTTGCTCGTCACACGCTCTACCCAACTTGAGCGCGTCCGCCCAAGTCTCTAACTCACAGGCAGGATCGACCATCAGGTCCATCCGATCGCCAACGCGCTGCCCGACCGCGTGGATATTCGCCACTTCCCGCTCAATAGGCGCGTCGCCCCAGCCATGGATCTTAAACGCGGGGTATCCCAACTCGGCGCACTGCTCGGCAAAATCAGCAAAGTCCTCCGGCGTGCTCAGTCCACCGTTCTCATCGCCGTGGTAGGTACTGGCATACGCCGGGATGGTTTCTCTCCAGCCACCGAGCAGTTGGTAAATAGGAGCATTGTATACCTTGCCCGCAAAATCCCACAACGCAACATCAAGCCCACAGAGGGCAGTGGTGCCGGTATGGCGTAAACCCCGTTTGATGTCGTTGTATATCTTTTCACGTTCAAACGGATTCTTCCCTAAGGCATAGGTGGCGACGTTTGCCGCTATATTCCTGCCCGTCGATTCACCGATTACCCCGATACTGGTATGGATCCGTAGGATCGATGATTGCATTTTATGGACATTGCCCTTCTCGTAGACGAGATTAAAACCGTTGTAATCGGTGCCCATATCCTGAATCTCGTACGAAAAATTGACTGTTTCAATTTTGGTAATTTTCGGATTTGCCATTAATATCTCCTGTCTTGAATTGGAATTATTGTGTTGCTTTGTCCTTTATAGTGGATTCTAAAAATAAATAAACACTTTCGATCCCCATGTTTGGTAGGCGCTGTTTCTCCCGACAGTCGGGATCCCGATTTATCGGGACGCGCCGGTACAGAGTGTCCAATTAATCCTAAACTTTACTATAATTAACGCAAGTTGCTAGTGTTGAAAATCCATCGGTTTGTTGTTCAGGTTGAGGGATTCTGCCTTTCGCTCCAGAGGAGCGATATATCTATAGAATGCCGATGCCTCTGATTTTCGCGCTCCAGCGGAGCGCAATGTGTATAGCACAAGCGGTTATGGCTGGGATATGTCTATCCAAGCCGAGCAGGTCTTACAACTAGCAACTTAGGTTATAATTAACCTAAGTTGCCAGTCATTGAAAATCCATCAGAACCTGTAGGTCGAGATTCACATCTCGACTAATGTAGAACTACTGTAGTACGTAGGTTGGGTTGAACGAATACAATGAGGGACACTAAGTATGACACTACAACTTTGGGGGTTGATTCTGACCGAAATCGCATAAATAGCGTGAAACCCAACATTTGATTGTCAGCTGGACTCGGGAGTTGGGTTTCACTCCATCTATTTATAAGGCAGTTTTGTTGAAAAACAGCACCGTTATTATCCTTGGCAGGGATTTGCTTTTAGTCGTTCAACCCAACCTACATCAAAATTTCATTTTTCCCATTTAAGAGAGTATTGGCCCCTCGCGATAAGCTTGATAGAGCTCACGCTTGAGATCTGCATTGACCTCCGGCTTTGATAATTTCGTATAGAGCTCCAACTTGCTATTGACGAAATCCAATAAGATTTCATCGATCACCTCATGAAACTTGTGTTGTCGATTAGACTCCGTATTGTCGGCTTCCATCACCTGCCGAAGTTCCTCGTGCTGATGCACTTTTCGGTTAATGGTCGCAATATCAACCTTATCTTCCCCTGTGAAATCTGTGTGATACGCATCGTTAAGCGCGTCAATGATCTTGGATAGAAAGTCCTGCTCAGGCTCCCTGATTGTAGCCACCTCACTACTGATCCCTTCGACTTCGCTATCTTCCGCGTCAAGGGATAGCTGTAAGCTGTCATGCGTTATTTGCACCCGAAACGAATCCAAGTCCACAGAATCCAAAACATCTTGCAGGTCGGGATGATCCCGTTTCGGCAGCTTCTTGTTGAGATGACGACCGAAGATATACAACTTTTCTAACGCGACATCGGTGAAGGTGATCAGCTGTGAGATGTAGCCGTAGAGCCGAATATAACTGCGCAAGTTAGATCGAAAATCTTCCCGCTCATTCGCCTCAAGCCCTGACCACTTTTCGACGACGCCATCAAGGATGCCCTGTAGAAACTCATCCGGTTGATCTGAACCATAAAAGATACCGCAAAAGCGATCAATCTGATCCTCATCATAAAGGTCAAAACCCTCCAACTGACGCTGTAGGTCATACAGCCGATTCGGGTCGGTCTCCTCCGGGAGCGTCGTGGTCTGATAATAATCCTGAAACGCTTCCCGCACCTGATCTGGTTCATTTACAAAGTCAAGCACCAGCGTATCCGTCTTTCCGGTCGCGACGCGGTTCAGGCGGCTCAAGCTCTGGACACACTGCAGCCCGTCCAACCGTTTATCGACGTACATCGTATGCAGCATCGGTTCATCGAAACCGGTCTGGAACTTATTCGACACAATCAGAATCCGATACTCAGGACTCTTGAAACTGTTCGCAATCGAAACACGCGGCGGTAAATCGTTCATACCATCTTCCGTGTAGTCCCGCCCGTTGTCGGTGTCGTGTACCGTGCCGCTGAACGCCACCAGACAGCCGTAGGGAAGATTCATCTCCCGCATCTGTCGATCAAATTCCAATTTGTATCTGACACAGTGCAACCGGGACGGCGTGACCAACATCGCCCGCCCTTTTCCTTCAATTGCCTTTTCGGTTCGTGCGGTGAAGTGTTCTAGGATAATCCGGGTCTTGGTCTCAATGCTGTGGGGTTGTAGATCAACGTGGTTGGTCAACGCCCGCAGCGTCCGCGCTTTCTCATACTCCTTATCCTCCGAGACACTTTTGACCAGTTGAAAGTATCTCTGAAAGGTGGTGTAGTTCTGCAGCACGTCCAATGTGAAGCCTTCGCTGATACTCTGCCGCATCGAATAGACGTGAAACGGGAAAAACTGCCCGTCTTCGTGCTGGCGTCCGAACAGTTCTAAGGTTTTATTCTTTGGTGTGCCGCTAAAAGCGAAGTAGGAGATATGATCCCGCATTCTACGCCCCTCCATCTCCTCAAGAATCCGAGCGTCTATGTCCGATACGTCGTCGGCGTTATCTTCCGTTACTCCTCCCTCAATTCCATGTGAAAGCGACACCCTGAGATTCCTTGCGGATTCTCCACTCTGCGAGGAGTGTGCCTCATCAACAATTACAGCAAAGGTCTTGCTTTTGAGTTGACCAATCTCCGCTGCAATCACGCTAAATTTCTGTATTGTCGAGATGATGATGTCTTTGCCGGATTCGAGGAAACCTCTAAGTTGTGCTGAGGTCTGATCAACGGCATGAACCACACCGTCCACTTGTGCCACCTGCTTAATCGTATCTTGAAGCTGCTTGTCAAGCACACGCCGATCGGTCACGACGATGACAGAGTCGAAGATTCGATTGGTATCCGATGAAGAAGCGTAGAGATGCGTGAGAAGGTGCGCCAACCATGCGATGGAATTCGATTTGCCACTCCCTGTGGTGTGTTGGATCAGGTAGTTGTGCCCGACACCCTCCGCCACGATAGCCGCTTGCAATTTACGGATCACGTCAAGTTGATGGTATCGCGGGAAAACGAGGGCGGTGTGCTTCACATCTCTCACCCCACCGATGTCGGGATCGTAGACCTTTTCTGTGGTCTCCTGCTCGTGAATGAAGTTGTTAATCAACTCCATCAGGTTCTTGGGCTTTAGGATGTCTTCCCACAGGTATGCGGTCTTGTGACCGTCCGGGTTCACCGGGTTTTCGATACCTTGGTTAAACGGAAAGAACCGTGTATCACCTCCCTGTAATCGGGTTGTCATTGAGGCTTTTTCGTTGCCCACCGCAAAGTGAACCAGACACCGCCTGAATTGGAACAACGGCTCCCTCGGATCCCGGTCGGCCCGGTACTGTTTCTCGGCATCTGTCACCGTCTGACCGGTGAGGCTGTTCTTGAGTTCCATCGTCACCAACGGCAGACCGTTGAGGAATAACGCCATATCGATCGATTTTTCGTTCCGCTGCGAATACCTCAGCTGCCGAATCAGGGAGAATCGGTTCTTCTTATAAAGCCGTTGATGCTCAGGATTCATGCCGCTTGACGGGCGGAAGTAGGTCAGGTTAAAGTGACAACCCCGATCCTTAACGCCTTTCCGCAGCACGTCTAACACCCCACGACGCGCAATCTCTCTACTGACACGTTTGAGGAGTTTAATTGATGTCTCCTCCCCATACTGGCGCTCTAGTCTCTGATACTCATCCGGTTGCGTATCCTGAATAAATTGCAGTGTTTCAGTGGGGATTAGGCAGAGGTCTTTATTATAGAGGACAGATTGTCGGGAATGGTAGTCGGACCGATTCAGGTGCCCTTCGATGTGATCCTCAAAATTTTCTTCTCTATAGGTCGGCATGGTCTACGCCTCGTTTCGGACATCTATCTTGCCTGTCACCGCTTCGGAGATGAGAGATTGACGGTATTCTTTGAGAAGTTCGATTTGTTTGTAAGCCTGTTGCAGAAGGTTAACAATAGTTTGCGTTTTGTTCGCTATGCACTCAACGATGCGATGTTGTTCGGTAATACTTGGGTAAGGTATGTAAAGATTACCTAAATCTTCCATTGACAAGTTCGGCTGTGCTGATTGAACAGCTTTCAGCCATATTATTTTTTGGATATTGTCGGCCCGTAGCCAATAGTAGATAAAATCAGAGAATTCTTTCTCGTGAGGTCTGATAAATGAAACAGCTTGATTGGTATTTGCTGGTAGATGATTTGATTTAACAAGACTGACTTTTCCTATCGTGGCACCTGCAATGACAAAAAGAAGGTCGTTCTCCTTTAACTGCGATCTCTGCAGCATTTGATTCGTTTCTTCATCAATGTAGTATTCAGGTTTAAGTTCTATTTGATTATCCACAATGTTTTCTGCTTTGATAAATCGAATTTCACCTTCGTCTAAGATTTCTCTTCCTATCGTTGTCGGTGTTGTTCCTTTTGAGATTAAACTTGTTAAATGTTTAATTCTTTTCACTTCCCAATGTACCGGTATTTCCCCAATCCACTCCACCCCCGACGGTTTCATCTCCACAGTCGGGTCAAGCCCCTCCGTCACCGCCTGATTTATCAGTGCGGTTCGTTGTTCTTGCAGCAGTTCTACCTGTCGCTCTTTGATGCGGATGAGCTCATCGATCTGTCCTGTTTTACAATCAAGGAAGTCTATGATGGCACGTTGTTCAGTAATGTTTGGGTAAGGTATATAAAGGTTCCCTAAATTTTCCATTGATAAGTTCGGCTGTGCTGATTGAACCACCTCCAACCATGTTATTTTTTGCATATTATCGGACTGTAGCCAATAGTAAATAAACTTAGGCGATTCTTTTTCGTAAGGTCGAATAAATGAAATAGCTTGATTAGTATTTGCTGGCAAGTGATTTGATCTGACAAAGCCAACTTTTCCTATCGTACCCGCAATAACAAAAAGAAGGTCGTCTTCTTTGAGCTGTGACCTCTTCAGCATTTGGTTCGTTTCTTCATCAATGTAGTATTCAGGTTTAAGTTCGATTTGATTGTCCACGATGTTTTCGCCTTTGATAAATCGAATTTCACCTTCGTCCAAGATTTCTCTACCTATCGTTGTAGGCGTTGTTCCTTTTGAGATTAAACTTGCTAAATGTTTAATTCTTTTCACTTCCCAATGTACCGGTATCTCGCCAATCCACTCTACACTACTCGCTTTATATTCAGGATAACGCTTCATAATTCTAAACCTCTCTCGGTAAGCCCTTACTCTTTCGCTCAAGTGCTAGCAACTCACCGATAATCCCCTTCAGTTGCCCTTTTGGGCAGGCACAAGATCTGCCCCTACTCTCTTTCCTCGTCAATCTTCGCGTGTTCAATGTCCTTTTCCAACTCCTCCACAAATTCATCAATCCATCGTTTAACGTTCTCGTTATCTTCTCCATCCTTGAGACGAAGCAGCTTCTGCTGTTTATTTTCATAGTGCAAACTCAGAGAACCCTGCCACACCTCCGTTGAATAATTTGCCCTCAGATTTCTGCGGACATCCTCTCGTTCCCCATAACGAATGAGGAACGCTCGCACCAGAGAAGTCGGCCATTCCTCTGCTGAAAGGGTTTTAGGCACAAATCGGTAGGCAACATACCACGCCCGGTTTTCCATCTCTTTATCAATCCACTCCCATATTTTTTCCTGCGGAATAAGTGTCAGTGCTCCTTCTCCTTCTTCTTCTAGCGAACCCTCTCTCAACCACTGTTCTAGGGAAAATGCTCTTGAGGTATTCGTTTGGTCGTCTAAGTGTTTACTAACCTGTTCCCACACCTCCACAGGATACTGTTCCGCAATCTGATATAGCACCGAGCATGTTGCAGAATTAACACTAAAAATTGACCCATGGTGACCAAAGTGAGAGAGCATTGGCTCCACCAGTTCTAAACTTTTTTCGGGAAAGCTTTTTAGAAATGCTTTCCCGATTTCTGTCCAATAGTGATCCGTCATTGAGTTCAACATATATCCATCCGGTTTTTCAAACGGGGTTGGAAGCGCGAGCAACCGGAACGTCAAGTTACGTGGTAAAGCTGGCTCTGGCTTTTCAAAAACATAGTAAGAATAGTAAAGCTTCAATGCAATTGATGCAGCAAATTTATCCCTGGCACTGAGCAGGAACTCGATCCATGCAGTGAAAACTTCCTCGGATAGATTCTCAGTTGCTTTTCCGTAGAAGAAAATTCCGAGGTGGTTTACATCAATAGTGTCATTTTTAGCGAGGTTAAGCAGACGCAAACCCGCCCGATCTGTCAAGCCAGAGCAGAGCGTAAGACCCGAAATTGCTATATTGAGTTTGGTATCATCTACTAGTGCATCAAGGTGTTCTTCCCATAGAGACTGATCTTTGTCGAAGATCGCGCGGAAATAGCCGCCCAGAAAGGAGACATTTGCATTGGTTGCTGCGTTTCGTTGGGCCTTAAGAAGTTTTGATAATAACAGAGTAAATCCATCATCCCTTTTTCCAAGTTCATATCCAAACTTATAACCATTCTGTGCCTCGGATGTGACGAGCCAGTGAAGTTCGGCTTGCAAAAGGCATGGAGTATTAACAGCTTGCTGGGCGAGTTTTTCAATCTGAGGTTGTGCTTGATTCACATGATTTCGATTTTCGTCGAATTCGTCCTCTGGCAAACTCAGTCCAACGTACCGCTGCATCATGGAATGAAAGTCCGAACCCACCAATTCATCCATGAGTTGTTCCCAACGCTGTCGGCTTTTCGGGGGTAGTTCCTTACCATCACGGAACAGGATTGAGTTAATGGTTGCCATAACCTGTTTTTCGCTCACGTATCTTCTTTTTGACATTACACCAACCGTGTCTACGATCATATCAATGAGCGTCGGAATCTGTCCCAGCTCGCGTACGTGTTCTAGCAGAATGGCTACCCCTTTTTCACGCTCATCTGCTGGCAGATATTCTAATTGATCAAACAATAGTTGCCATACCTGACGATATACATCCCAAAGTTCGCCGTATGTTTTGGGCTCCCACTGCTTAGGTTCTGGGCGTAATCCTTGATGTTCTGCCCCTATAGTTCGACTCCACATCCTCATTGGCTGTAATCCAATTTTGCAAGCCTCTAATGCTAGCAGCCGTCGGTCCCTTGATCCGGATTTAAACGCCTTTTCCAAGATAGGAAAACGATCTGCCGGAGCTGCTTCGGTTGGTGCACCCATACTATAAGCCGGTGAAAAGAGCTCCGCGAATACGCCGCTTGCATTGTTTGACCAATCTTCGTTCTCTGCTTCACCAAGGGCAAGGAGTAACTGGGCTGCACCGGCAAACAGATCTTTGTGCATGGCAATTTTTTCAAGTGCCCATACCACTTCCCTACGTCCCTCTGTGAAGTGCAAAAAGTCTTCTTTATTCCAATCTTCCATTATTCTCGTCAAACATCTCAGAGCAGATTTTGGACTTGCTTCAGTCAGTGCTGAAAAAAAATGGCTGCCTAGTCTAGTCCTCAGATTTGCATCGGTATGAAAGGGACCGTTAGGACCGAGAAGGTCCTCGATAATTCTTGAGGCGGCTTCTGATTCGGCGGCATACTTGAACATCTCACAAAACCCATCAAATAGTTCTGGTGTTAAGCCTTGCCTAAATTCCTCAAGGTCAAACCCTCTACCATAAATATCCCACCACTCTGTCCACAACTTAATATGGAGTAGTTTTGGCGTAATATACAACGTAAACTCACCTTGAAGGATTTTACGATTTTTCAAATCATCAACAATTTCTTGAAATTCATCCCATTCAATCCCGATCTTTTGGGCAATGGCTTGGGCTTCATCTACAACAGAACGCTCGAAACCAAATCGCTTAAAGAGCGCGATGTATCGAAGTACTCGTCGCCTATTTTTAACTTCTTGTTTATCTATATCTGCTCTTCCAACAATGTACCGATCCCAAATATCTACCGTGCCTGATGGTTTGAGCAGATCTTCTGGATGATTCAGCAAGTTCTGACCTATAACATGTGCTACCCTCGGTGAGCCATCACAAAGTTCAGCCCATCGGTTGGCTCGGTCTGCGGGTATCTGATATCCCTGAATGATGTGACGAATCTGTTCGCGCTCTAGTGGTGGGGTATCATAATAGGCGATGCCTCCGGCCCTCTCCTCGTAATCATTATAGATGGTAATCAATTTAATCCTTGGACCACGATGCCGCAGTTTATTCCAGATATATGATCGGCTCTCCGTATCACACTCATCAATCACCACAATGGCGGAGAAACGATTGTCATCTCGGAGAAGCTCATTCATTAAAACACTATCTCGAAACTGAGCAGCCGAGCAGTAAATAACAAGTGGAGATAAATCCTCAGTTTTTGTTGCTTCTAAAACGAGTTTTGTCTTACCAATACCGGGTTCTCCCAACACCCGTACATGAACCGTGTCGTCATTTCGCCTCAACTCGTTTTGAATGCTCACAATCAATTCGTTCTGCGATTGACCAGAAGCGAATGGAAATTGCATGTCATCATCTTGCTCCCAGCTATTGTGTGTTTGAAATACTGTTTCCCCACGCCCATTTACTTGCAAGGCCAAAGATGGAAATATCTTAAGAAAACCGATTAGTTTATTCTGACTCCACACTTCAACTTTGGGGTGCCGATAACCACACTGCTCAAGGTAATTCTTAATGTGATTGTGGGCATCTGTAGGTCGCGGCTCAACAAGATCAATTCCAGTACAAACGAGAACGTAAGTTCCACAGGCATTAAGGCACTCCCGAATACTTCTACCGAGGTTATCGCGCTCAGGCTCTTTGGCACCAAAAAGTTCTTTCTTAATGACTGACTTCTTTCGCCATGGCTTAAAGTCTTCCCCCGATTTAATCTGGTAACTGGTCTGATCTGTCTTTATCAGACCACTTGTAGTTGAGGTTTTATTTTCAACAACGACTCCATCAACTCCTCCGTCTGGAACATTAGTTTGAATTGAAACATTAATCTTGTTAATTTCTATACCAAGTCTTCGCGCTTCAGCCCAAAGCAGCTCTCTAAAAAACAGAACTGCTTCTGTTGAACCAAGCCTGCCAAGATCATCGTTTGTGACGGTGAAAATAGTATTAGAATTCATCCTTTATCTCCGATTGATTATAATAGGATCTACGCACATGTCGCCCCTCTGGGGCTTGAAAGGAGGGGCCTATTGCCCGGCTATAGACATGTCGCCCCTCTGGGGCTAAATACACCCATGCACCACATCCCGCTTCACGTTCTTTTTTCCCTTTACATATATGATACCATTTCCGTTGTTAGAAATGCACATTCTAAAAAAAATCCTAAGTATCCTCGCGCAGCCGTTGTATATCATCCTCACAAATAAATTCCACTGCCACACCATTTCGGCGGAAGGCATCACGGAAATCCCACCATTGGCTATCCACCGCTTGCAGGATAGCCGGCCTCTCTGGATGGGCAACTGCAACCGCGATAAATTTCCGATCATCTGGATCAAACCCATCCACCGCCGGATCGTCTGGAAACTCTTCAAACTCATTTTCTGACCCATCAACGGGCGTAATGTAGATTAGATCACACTGTTGCGGGTTTCTCCAGTTTCGCAGTACCCACCGGAGAAACCTATCGCCGACGTCATTACCTGTGAAGTGGAGGTTTTGGGCGTACTCACCGAGAATTTGCCAGTTATCATCGAGCACTAATTTCACCTCACCTCGCATAATTTCTTCAAGCTTCTCGGCACAAGTTTCCACACAATCTTCGGAGGCCTGTTCTGAGAGCGCGTTGGCAACCACAGCGACATTTGTATCTACAACAACCATCAACTCATCACTTTCCGCTGCTGCATCTCGACTTTGGTCTTTTTAATTAATTCGCCTGTAACATCGCCGAAAAAATCTTGGGGCCAATTCCGGATGTTGCCGTATTGGTCAACGTCAAGTTGTTCAATTTCGGATGTGCCGTCGTTGATTTCACAGAAATAGAGTGCTGTATCAACCGAAGCAATTGCTTTCTCGGCGATACGTCGTTGCAGTCGGCTAAGCAGATACTCGCTGTGGCTTTCAAGGATAATCTGTACATTCCGATTTGTCACGGCATCAATCAGAACATCCGCCAACTCTGTTTGTGCCTTCGGATGCAGATGTGCCTCTGGTTGTTCAAGGATGAGGATTGAACCTTCAGGAGCGTAATAGCAGAGAATTAGCACCGGCAAAACTTGGGAAACGCCAAACCCGATATCTATCAGTTGGACTTCGGGACCGCCTTTGTACTGTTTGACAAGGAATTCGTAATCTTGGTTTGTGTCAGAGATAGGTCGAAGATCGTAGGAGTCAATCAGATCCAGTCGCTGTAGCCAACTCAGTATCTGCTTGTCAATAGAAAGGTGTCGAACCCGTCGGGAGAGCAGCGCAGGAATCGCCTTTTCCCCTTCCTGTCCAATGCCTTCTGGATGATCTCCTTTCCAGATGTAACGGGGGCGGGGATACTCGCGGAGTGGACCGAGGTAAAGAATTCGGGAGAATAGGTTTTCAAAAGCCTCTTCAAATCTGGAAAAAATATCCCCAATTTCAGTTCGTGCAGTGCGAAGCCCGTAACACCGAAATAGCTCTGGTTGCTGACCATCAAATCTATATAGATCAGTTTTATAATGAAAATTATTCACGGCACCCCGGAAAATATTGGTTGAAAAAGAAATCTCTCCTGATCGATCTCGATCGCCTTGACTAGGAAGCAATGTTTCTACATTCAAGTTATAAGATCTAATATATTTATTAATATCTGAAACTGTAGAAGACTTCCACGACACAGAAATGTCAAGACTTAAATTCAGTTTGTGTTTGTGGATAACATCATTGAAGTTACCTAAATTGACCAATGACTCCTCATCACCAAAGTAGAGTGGTTTATTCCAATCTGATGGCTGTTCCACGGTCTGCTTGAGCATGAGTAGGACCTGTAAGATACTGGTTTTGCCGGAGCTATTCGCCCCGAAAAGCCCGGTCAATGGGGCGAATTGCAGCGCGCTGGTATCTTGCCATGACTTGAAATTTTGTGTTCTGAGTTCGGTAATCATAATTTTTCCCTCCTTTCGTAAACAGATTGAAAAATCCGCCTAACTGAATCTGCCCAACGAATTGCAACTGATTTGCTGTACTAGTAAGAGTGAGAACATTCGCCCTCAGTCTTTTCCTCACATGCCTGTTGAATCTGTTTTGCCAGCGTTTTAA
>JAJECO010000054.1 GCA_022822005.1 Candidatus Poribacteria bacterium | reverse complement strand
CGCAAATTTAGCACGCAGGGGGTAGATTTTTGACTTTTAACCCCCTAAATCCCCCACCCCCCCTTATCAAGGGGGAAATTTGTCACAGGGGGACTTATGAAACCGCCATCAAACTGACCTTGAGGAAATGGATACGGAGAGATATATGCCAAGGGAATATGAGATTGAACAGGTACGAAACATCGGTATCATGGCGCATATCGACGCCGGCAAAACAACGACCACCGAACGCATCCTATTCTACACCGGTAAAAAACATAAAATCGGCGACATCGACGACGGGACCACGGATATGGATTGGATGGTCCAAGAGCGCGAGCGCGGTGTAACCATCACAGCGGCGGCGACAACCTGCTTCTGGGCTGACCACGCGATCCATCTGATCGATACACCGGGGCATGTTGACTTCACCGTCGAGGTTGAGCGTTCCCTGCGTATCTTGGATGGCGCGGTCGCTCTATTCTGCGCGGTCGGCGGCGTTGAGCCCCAATCCGAAACGGTATGGCGTCAAGCAGAGCGTTATCATATCCCACGAATCGCTTTCGTGAACAAGATGGATCGAATGGGTGCCGATTTTCCGCGCGTTATCGAGATGATGAAAGCGCGACTGGGAGCCAATCCCGTACTCCTCCAGCTACCAATCGGTGCTGAAAGCGAGTTTTCAGGTGTCGTAGATCTCATCCGTATGAAAGCCCTCCGTTGGCATGAGGAGGATCAGGGACAGACCTTTGATCTAACAGATATCCCCGACGAGTTAGAGGTAGCAGCGCAGGAAGCGCGTGAAGCATTAATTGAAGCCGTGGCGAGTGAAGACGACGCTCTGTTGGAAAAGTATCTCGAAGGCGAAGAGATTACAGAAGCAGAACTCCTGAGTGGAATCCGTCTGGCAACGTTAAACAACAGCCTTGTCCCAGTGCTATGTGGAACGGCTCTGAAGAATCAAGGTGTTCAACCGTTGCTCGATGCGATTATCGATTTCCTGCCATCACCAACTGATGTGCCACCGATTGAGGGCATCGTCCCGGGAAAAGATCGTGAGGAAGATCGTGAGTCGAAAGATGACGCGCCGTTTGCCGCATTAGCGTTCAAGATTGCCCGGGACCCAAATGTAGCGAAAATTGTCTACTGCCGCATCTACTCTGGAACGCTCAAACGTGGGGAGGTCGTTTATAATGTAACAAAAGACACAAAAGAACGGGCGACGCGAATCTTGCAGATGCACGCTAATAAACGGGAAACCTGTGATGAAGCCCACGCAGGAGACATCGTCGCGCTGGTCGGGTTGAAAGACACCACCACCGGGGACACGTTGACGACTGCCTCGCATCCAATTCTGCTGGAATCGATGGTGTTTCCAGAGCCGGTCATATCTGTCGCCATTGAGCCGCGGTCCGAAAGAGACAAAGATGCCCTTGAAGAAACATTGGACTTCATGATGGAAGAGGATCCGACCTTCACTGTACAGATCGACGATGAAACCGGGCAGCGCGTGATCTCAGGCATGGGAGAGCTGCATCTGGAGATTCTGACAGATCGGATGCTGCGCGAATTCCAAGTGAACGCGCGTGTCAGCAAATTGCAGGTTGCCTACCGTGAAACAATCAACCAAGTCGCCGAAGCCCAAGGGAAGTACATTCACAAGATTGATGATGAGGGCATCTACGGAGATGTCATACTCAGACTGGAACCTCTACCAAGAGGAACGGGTTTTGAGTTTGCGGATGAAAGCAACGAATTAGATATCCCTCGCCAATATGTCGGCGCCATCGAACAAGGGGCGCGAGGCGCGATGTCCAACGGAGTGTTAAGTGGCTTCCCCATGCAAGACATCAAAGTGGTCCTCCTCGGAGGGTCATACCATCAGACAGACTCATCGGACGCAGCCTTTGAGGCCGCGTCCGTCATCGCTGTTGAGAACGCCGCCCAAAAGGCATCGCCCGTCCTGTTAGAGCCGATTATGCAAATTCAGGTGATCGCACCGAGTGAGCATATTGGCAAGGTAATTGGCGACCTCAATGCACGCCGCGCCCAAATCCACGAAACCGGGGCAGTGGGAACATCGGAATTCATTGATGCACAGGTTCCGTTAGCGCAGATGTTCCAATATACAACGGAGTTACGCTCACTGACTCAGGGACGTGGGATGTTCACAATGGAGTTCTCTCATCACGACGTTGCCCCCGCCAGCACACGAGACGCCGTTATAAATAGACCGCTGTTTTAGCACTTACACAACCAGACCAATCAAAGGAGCACCGATGAGCAAACCGAAAATCTTATACCTGCCCACATCAGGTCATACCGCAGAGGTTTTCCCGCCAGAAGTTTTCGCGCGATTTCAGGAACAATTCGATGTAACCCTGAATGAAACCGGCTCAAGCTACACAAGCGATCAAATCGCTGAACGTGTTGCTGGGTTCGAGGGTGTAGTCACCGGTTGGGGTGTGTCACCGATAACTGAAAAAGTGATGGCTAATGCAGACGCACTCCGAATCATCGCCCATTCAGCGGGTTCCATAAAGCGTCTTGTCGGTGAGGTTCTTGAGAAATACATCCTACCGCGCCAGATCTGTGTGTTCAATGCCAACGAAGCTATCGCTTACAATGTCGCCGAATACACGATTGGTGCAATGATTATGACCACCCGCCGATGGGTTGACTTTATCCTGCACACCCGATCAGGGAAGTGGAATCGTAGTGAGGTGGCTTCCGTAGCGCCCTCTTTACGTGGAAGTACCGTCGGCATAATTTCGGCAAGCAAAGTTGGAAGACAGGTGATTAAGCTCTTGCAGTCTTTCGAGGCAAGGAAACTGATCTACGATCCGTACCTTTCAGATTGGGAGGCAGGCGCGCTTGGCGTGGAGAAAGTTTCGCTCAACGATCTCTTTGCCGCAGCCGATATTGTGACCGTTCACGCACCAAGTATCTCAGAAACAGATAAGATGATCGGTGAGGAACAATTGAAACTGCTTCGGGACGGAGCCACGTTGGTCAACACTTCGCGGGGCAGCGTCATCGACCATGATGCCTTACTGACTGAAGCGCGGACCGGTCGTATCTTTATCACACTTGATGTCACAACTCCGGAACCGTTACCGCCAGATAGCCCGTTCCTGGGATTGCCAAACGTCTTTGTTACCCCTCACGTCTCTGGAACCGGCGCTTACGGCTACGCCAAGATCGGCGAGTCGACACTTGCAGCGTTGGAGGATTTTTTCGCGAATAGACCTGTTGTTGGCACAGTCGATTTCAATCGCTTCGACTTGATAGGATAACCCTTTCCTGCTAGTTGTCAAACCCGCTCGGCTTGGATAGACATATCCAAGTCTCGGACTCTCCCCGATAAGATCGGGACAGGCGGAACGGAGCCATCTTTGTACGTGTGCAGTGGATTTGGCAATCCACTGCGAGCGGTGATTGGTCCAATTTCGCTCTCATGCTCCTAGCTTGCAACTTTTCCTATTAATGGCAACTTGCGTTAGGATAACCCTTTCCTGCCTAATCCTTGTTCGGTCAATAGTGGGATTAACGCGAAAACTGCACCATTTGGTGCAATTCTAAAGATTCATTCTACCCCATTTGGTGCATTAAATCGATTAATCGGCAATAGAAATCCTGCTATCTGCGGGTATCCCTAAGTTTGTAGGACATGGCACACTAATTGCTATTAATCGGGTCATCGTAGTCTACTTTTGCATCACGCATGATGTGAGGGTTCGTTTCAAATCTTTATATACAAACAACATTTTTGGAGGAAAAATATGAGTGCCAAGAAGACCTCAGGGGCTTTAATGACCTCGTTGATTGTTCACGGAGTCGCCTTTGTTATCGCGGGTATCTATCTCGTCACCCAGACCCAGCAGTTCAAAGATTTGGTCGGTGCCGAAGTGCTACAGGCGAAAGAGCCCCCCAAACCTCAAGTTCGTAAACCGGTCATTAAGCCGGTGGTTAAACCAACCGTTCCGACCACAAATACAGTGGTTGTCGAGCAGGTTCAGGTCCAGCCCAGAGTGACGACAGCAGCCGTTGTGCGTCCGACCTCCGTGCAACCACAAACCGTTTTAGAGTTTTCCAATAAAGTGGTGAAGTTGGATGCACCCCTCAACCCCAACGTTCCGAAAGTAACAAGTCCCAATGCCCCAGTGCCGCAAGTTGTGACACATGCCGACCTGCCCGTCTCTGACGCGCCCGGCGCACTGGCATTCTCCGCACCCGTCGCCACAGCTCCAAGTGCCGCACCCGCTAACATCGGTCGTGGTATCGGCGGTATCGTGCAGGTGAAGGTCGCCTTTGAGCGTCCGGCTGGACTTGCTATGGTCGAACACGTTGGTGCAACTCGCGATGCTCTTGGTGATGTCGTTGAAAACATTACTTTGGGTAACGTCGAAGTGCCTCCACTGCCCCGTGGTGAACCCGGTGGTCGCGTTATTGGTCGTGGTGCCGATATTCGCGGTGTCTTCCGCTTCACCCGTGTCCGTCACAGCCTCTCCGACTGGTGGGCTGATGCCTCCTCGCTGAACGCGTGGACAAAATGGATGAACGAACGGACGAAAATTAAAACAGACATGAACGTCGAAGGTGGCGCGCTCAAGTTCACCGATGCGAACTTGCACAAAGCCCCTATGCTTTTCATGACGGGTCACGATCCTTCACTCACCCGTTCCAAGAACCTGATGAGTCGTCAGTACGGCGGTGGTAAATTGGACAACCGTCTGTCTGAAAGCGAAGCGGCATCACTCCGTCGCTACCTCGTCGAAAGAGGCGGCGTCCTTGCTTTTGATGACTGTGGTGTCAACGCACCCGCACAAGCAATGATTCGTCTGTTCTTGGCTCAGATGCGTTTCGTTATGCCTGAATATCAGGTAACACGAATTCCGAACGACCATGAGATTTACAGCAACTTCTACGAGATGGGCGGTCCTCCGGTTGGATTCGACCTGTGGTGGTGGGGAACTCACCCGCCGAAACGGAACTATCTCGAAGGCGTTATGGTTGGTGACCATATCTCCGTGTTAGTATTCCGTCGCGATTATATGTGTGCGATGGAGTCGGTGAGTTTGCCAACTCGTAGTGTCCACTATTCACCAGGCGTTTATCGTTTCATGACCAACGTTGCAGTTTATGCACTGACGCACGGCTCGATTTCCGACTACTCGGGTTATGTGCCAGAAGATACAATGGCAAAGAAGAAACTGCCGACCAGTGCTCCTGAAGCTGCAAAGATTGGCGCCGTTGAATAAACCTTACTGATTTGTACAAACCCTTATATTATGCGGTATCGAGCAGCCAAGCCCTTCGCTTGGCTGCTTTTTTTTTCGATATTTTCCAGAGGTGGTTACTTATTTGATTTCGTGGTATAATGCCGAACCTGTAAAACTTCATGATGCATTTCCAATCTGTCCCAGTCCATTTTTTTCCGAACAAAAACTGACTTTGTCGTCCTAAATAACTTATAGTAAATCCGATCAACGAAACCTAACCAATAGAACACAAGTCTCACATTCAAAACCCAACTTCTAAGACGAGGTGAATAATGATGAAGCGAATCAGTTTCAAAAGTCTATGTATCGGACTTATTCTCATCTGTATGCTGGGGATAGGCATATCATTGATAGCCAAAGCGCAGCAGGAAGACGACGCCAAATACACCCTCTTGGTTTTCGCCAAATTGCATTTGACACCTACCGGAGATGCGGAAGTCGCGGAGAAACTCCTGAAGGAAAAATTGTTGGCAGCCGCAAAGGGAATCGATGGATTGAAAATCACTGCACTTAAACGGATGGAAATTCCGGGACCAGGCGCACCGGCAGATACCAATCAACCCGATTTTGTGATGATGGCGGAGCTCACGGATGAGATGGTCTTTGCCAAACTTCTTGCAGCACCAACTGCGGCTTTGAGGGAATATGGCGAGGGGATGAAGGCGCAAGCCGGCGCACCTCAATTCGAAGTGTATCAAATCTTGGGAACGTCAATAGAGTAAATCCAACCTTAAACGCGATATAATATCCTCAAAGTGCTCATCGGGAGGACACTGATGAAACGGAGCTTTCGATACATCTATCAAACCGGGATAGTCACTTTTACGTTCGCTATGTTACTCACCGGTTGTACGCAAGAGGCAACCCGCAAAGCTGATTGGGAAACCCATTTTACAGACATCCACTTCGCCAACTCCACGTACGGTTGGATTGTTGGAGAGAAAGGGTTCATCGTTCACACAAACAACGGCGGTAAAACGTGGGATCGCCAAGAGGTTGCCACGACGGAGGATCTCAAAGCTGTCTATTTTACGAACCTGAAAAACGGTTGGGTCGCGGGAGACAACGGTGTCGTTGCTTCGACCGATGATGGCGGCAGACATTGGTATCTCCAAGATAGTAATACATCCGGCATGCTCAGAGATGTCTTCTTCGCTGATTCCCATGAGGGCTGGGTTGTTGGGGAAGACAATTATGTAATCGCTACAAAGAACGGGGGGAAGACATGGGGACGCCAAGGCTATCTGAGCGACTTTCCTCTGAACGAAATCTGGTTTATCGATGATCAGCGGGGCTGGATTGTCGGAGAATATGAACGTATTCTCCACACGAACGATGGCGGAAAGACATGGGAAGAACAGACAACCCGACACCAATTTGCACGAACCCGATTGGTCAACGACAACCGGCGCGTCGTTTTCGTGAATGAGAACGAAGGCTGGTTGGCTGGCACGGACGGGTCAATTTTCCATACACAGAACGGCGGCACCCAATGGAATATGCAAGATAGCCGTATTCCAAACATCAACGGTCACGTCAAGGAAACCATCAACGGCATCCATTTCGCAGACAACAAGCGTGGCTTGGCTGTCGCCGATATCGGATTTATCACGTTCACCGAAGATGGTGGCAATAACTGGCGGTTGTTGGATAGTATCACAGAAAACAACCTGATGGCTGTTCAGTTCACAAGTCCAACCGACGCTTGGGCGGTCGGTTGGCACGGCACAATTATGCAATCCACAGATGGTGGGAAGACATGGACCATGCGGAGCGGCACTACAGCAAACGATTTAGAAAACATCCAGTTCACCTCGGAGAACCGTGCTATCGCTGTTGGACAACGCGGTGCCATCGTGGTATCCGAAGACGGGGGACAAACGTGGGAAGAGGTTGACACTGATATCTGGGATAATATCCGCAACGTCTTCTTCATTTCTGATAAAGAGGGTTGGTTGATTGGTGAGCGAAACATGATTGCCCACACCACCGATGGTGGACGGACCTGGGACCGTCAATACGCCGGGGCGGAGCACATGCTCAATGGAATCTTCTTTGTAACGCGGAAAAAGGGATGGGCGGTCGGTGAGCTCGGCACAGTCGTGCATACCGCTGACGGTGGCGCATCGTGGGTGCCCCAGACACCAACCGAATTTAACTCGCTCAAGGGTGCCTTCTTCCTGAACGAGAAAGAGGGCTGGGTCGTCGGTTGGCCCGGGGTTGTCTACCACACCACTAACGGTGGGTTATCGTGGACACCGCAGACCTCTGGAACCTTCAACGAACTATACGGGGTTCACTTCACAGACAGCAATCACGGCTGGATCGTCGGTCAGTTCGGTGAGATTTTGCATACAAAGGACGGCGGAAAAACATGGAGATTCCAACCGAGCGGTGTTGAAGAAAATCTAAATAAAGTCTACCTCGCCGATACGTCGTACGGAATCATCGTTGGCGACAAGGGAGTAATTTTAATCACGACCAACGGTGGCAAAAAATGGGAAAAACAGGAAAGCGGTACAGAGAACGATCTCTTGGGATTCTCGTTCTCACCAGACGGAATGGTCGCAGTCGGACGCGGCGGGATAGCGATGCGATATTCGATTGACCCAGAGCAGCTCCCTGTAAGCCTACCACCTATCGCAGAGATCGTTGAGGAACCCGAAACTCCCGAAGAGGAGGTAACCGTCGAGGAGGTAACCTACCATTGGGATATTATCCGGCGCGCCACATGGCAGACCGATTTTTCAGATACCTATTTCCTCGACGAGCATACTGGCTGGACAGTCGGGAGAGGCGGTGTTATCGCTCACACAACCGATGGTGGGAAAACATGGCTGCCGCAACATAGCAGCGTCGATGCGGACCTGCACCAGGTCAAATTTGTCGATGAATCGCATGGCTGGATTCTTGGCAGTCGTATGCTGCTCCGCACCGAAGATGGCGGGAAAACATGGCAGGTCGTAAAGGGTGTTCTACAAAACTTCCGCCGTGTCAATACGATGCAGTTTATCAACCCCAAAGAAGGCTGGCTGGGAGTTGGTGCCGCGGAGATGCTCCACACCAATGACGGCGGATTGACGTGGCAACGCCAGCGGACCGGGATGAACGAAAATCCCATCGTCGACCTCCATTTCATTAACAATCTTGAAGGATGGGCAGTCTTGCGAGAACGCCTCGATGGTGGGGCAAGAGAAGGCGGAGTCATTCTGCATACCACCGATGGAGGAAACTATTGGGGTGTCCTTGATAACACCAATCAGCCCGCCATTGCGGTCCATTTTGCTGACGCACAATCAGGGTGGGTCGTGTTGACAAACGGCGTATCGATCGTAACCGATGACGCAGGCGTTACTTGGAAGCGTGTCCCCTCCGATTCGGACAGCGGATGGCCTCCCCAACGAATTGGTCGAATAACTTTCCAAGACCATCAAACAGCATGGGCGCTTGGAGGAAACGGTGCACTTTTCACCACACACAACGGTGGTCAGACGTGGGAAGGGGTGGAGGTCCCACAGCACGAAAGTTCAGTCAACTCTGGCACGGTCGCCGGAGAGGATATCGATTGGCTCTCGCTCTGGGCACAGGAGCAAGGGGAGTCAGACGATACGACGGACGAACAAGAATCTGACGACACCGACAATCTGGAATGGGACCAGGATTTCGCGGAACAGTTCCAAACAGATATGAGCGATAGACGTCAGCGTACCGGACGCTTCACACCAGAAGGTGATCTCGGCGGAGAAAACGTCAGAATGCCCAACCAAGCGCGGCGACAACGGCAGAATGCCCAGCAAGAGCGTCCGCAAAGAAGGCGCGGCAGAGGACGTGGGAACCGTTTGATTAACAACATCCATTTCGTCAGTCCCCAGATTGCGTGGGCGGTTGGTGATGCTGGACACATCTTTCATACCGCAGACGGTGGAAAGACATGGGAGCGACAGCTCGGTGAACAGTTGGATGATTTCCGAGATGTACTGTTCCTCGATGACCAACAGGGTTGGATCGCCGGTGACAACGGCTTGCTGATAGAAACGCAGGACGGTGGTGCCACATGGATGACCTTGAAAAGTGGCGCACGCCAGCGATTGATTGGTGTCCACTTCCCCAGTCTCGACCCGAAGTGGGGTTGGGCAATGCGGCGCGATGGCACCGTCCTCTACACGACCGATGGTTCAAACTGGTCCTCTGGAGAGACACCGATGCGACCCGGCTTCCTCGAAGATGATCCGCCGCGACCTTTCACGATAAACGACGTTGCCTTTATGCAGTTTTCTGAAGGTTGGGCAGCGGGTGGAGATGGGCAGATCATTCATAATCAAGATGGTGGTCCCATCTGGACACCACAACGGACTTCAACCGGAAAAGATCTTTACGGGATCGAGATGCAACACGCACCGCTTGGATGGGCGGTAGGTGACGACGGCATTGTTCAACGCACCATCAATGGCGGCGGCTACTGGAAATTTCATGAAACAGGTACGGGCTACAGTCTATATGACGTCTCATTTACTACCAAACGCAAAGGTTGGGCGGTTGGAGCCTACGGCATAATTCTCCGAACCACCGGCGGTGGATTCAAGTGGGAAGCCCTGTCTAGCGATGTTACAGCAGATCTGTACAGTATTACTGCATTGTCGGCGACTGAACTCTACGCTGTCGGCGCCAAAGGCACAATTGTCCATTCAACCGATGGTGGGGATACATGGGAGCAGGAACACACCGATATCGGGAATAACCTGTACAGAATTGTCCATGCGAAGGAAGGAAATACACTCTGGGTTGTTGGGCAATGGGGTGTTGTGCTTCGCAGAGAGATTGGTGATACAAAAGTATCGATGCGGTAACTGCCCTGACATCAGCGCTGCTATAGAATGGGAGAGCGATCCACCCATTTTTTGGGATTCGCTTATTTTTTTCGAACTAAGGTAAAGTTTATCTGCCTAATGAATTGAATCCAGATATGCCCAAACAAAGATCAAAAGAACAGAAAGTGCCCAGACGGGAAACAAAACAATTCATTAGGAAATAAGCAAACCGATGGACATAATCCGTGAGATTTTTGCCCCATACTCCCTCGCAACGCTGGGGACTATCGTTCTCAACCTGATACTCGCATTTGGACTCGGTATGGTCATTGCCACGGTCTACCGATGGACTGCTGATGTAGCAGAAAATGCAATGACCGATGCACTAATCATTCTCTGTATGCTCATTGCCGTCGTCATGGTAGTGATTGGCGATAGTGTAGCGCGCGCCTTCAGCCTCGTAGGTGCCCTGTCAATTATCCGCTTCCGCACTGTGGTTCAGGATGCGCGGGACATCGCCTTCGTCTTTTTCTCGTTAGCTGTTGGCATGGCTATCGGTGCCGGCAATCCGCCTGTGGCTGTCATTGGGACATTCCTGATAAGTGTGGTCATTATTGGACTCCACCGCTGGCATACGACTGGATCCAATGATGCAGAATTTCTCCTGACGTTCCAAGAACCACTTGAGTCCGAGTACCAACAGAGTTATGAACCCATTTTTAGTGAGCAGGTGCTAACAAGCCAACTCATCGGTCAGAGAACAACAAAGTCAGGAACCGCCGAACTGAGATTTCATGTAAAATTGAAAGATTCGAAACGCTGGACCAGTTTCGCCCAAGCACTTTCTGCACTGGAAAACATCACCAATGTGAGATTGCAGAAACAATAAATCTTTCGGCGGGAATCGATAAAGGCGCATCAGAAATGAGAAAGAAGATCCTTATCCTAATTCTGGTTGTCGTCATCAGCGGGCTGCTGATATTTCTACTGCGTCAAACGCAGCGGTTCGCACATAAACAGAACCCATTATACGGATTAGCGCCGGTTCAACTCCCACACAAGTCGATCGGTAATATCGCTCCAATCCCGATGCGTGAATTATCGGGTGCTACATATCATCCACAACGCCAAACCGTGTTTGTTGTCGGCGATGAGGGGGACATCTACGAAATACGGACCGATGGCGGATTAATCCGACAGGGCTATTTGAAGCAGACCGACATCGAAGGCATTACAGTTCACCCAGAGACAGGGCGCCTATATGCCGTAGTTGAGGACAACGAAGTAATCCTTGAAATTGCTCCCCAAACCTTCCGTGTCACCCGGACCTTCAGAGTCAACCGGCAGTTTGAGGGGGTAGACCTCCTTAAAAAAGGAGGTATGGGATTAGAAGCGATCGTTTTTATTCCGAACGCTTTTCATCCTGAGGGCGGGACATTCTGGGTCGGAAATCAATCGTTCAGTCTGAAGCAGGGGAAAGAACCGTCGGTCATCTGTGAAGTCATTGTTCCACTCGTTTCATCAAAACGCGCTCCGGGTGCTAAGAAAGCCAAGACGCAGCAAGCAGAAGGACAAATCTCTCGCTTCTTTCCGCTTTCAATCATTGACATCTCCGGGCTTGCCTACGACTTAGAACGGCAGTGTCTACTCGTAATGAGTGATACGACTAACTTGGTGCAGGAAATAACATTGGAAGGGAATGTCCGCAACCAGTACCTGATACCGGGGCATGACCAAGAAGGGATTGCAATCGACAAAATGGGATTTATGTACATTGCCCAAGAAAATGGGGAAATTATCAAACTCGAAGACCATCGGAACTGAGAGACCAGAAACATCTCCTAACAAGGGTACCACAATGAAGAATCATAACCGTATTCAAAACCAACTCTCTGCATATTTGGACGATGAGCTAAGTCCAGAACAACGCATCAGCATCGAGGAACATCTGAGCGAATGCCATGAGTGTGCCGAGATACTTGCTGACTTCCAACAAAATCGTCAGTCGATTGGTGCGTTAATGCACGAAGCGCCCCCAATCGTGGATCTGGTCTTGCCACAGTTGGCAGACCGAGGTCCCGTTCGACAGAGGGTTCTCCCCACCTTTGGAGAACTCTGGGATTGGGTATGCCGTCCAGCCATCAGCGGCGTTGGAGCATTGGCAATGGTTGGCTTGGTTCTCGCACTTGTCTATTTTAATATGATGATGCCAAGTTCCGAAGATATCTCTACCTCAGATCCGCTTGATTTCTATCTGACGATGCACACTGAAGACGCTGCTCACAATCCGCTATATTCGTACACCGTTGTGGATTCATTGGGGGCAGACACCGCTATATCAGATACCGCTGTTGAAGATAGCACTAACCTTCTTCTGGAGGTCCATTTAGGAGACTAACAACCATGATTTTGAAACCAAGGGACGTGGGTAAGTTATTACCAACCATGCTTATTCTGCTGATTTTAACAGCGAACGCGTACTCGGAGGTATCATCTCAATCGTTGGAAATCCTCAAGCGCGTAGCGAACGCAGAGAAGGAGGTCGCCTACGTCGGCACTCGCATGATTGTTGTGAATACCTCACGCGGGACAGTTGTCCGTGAGGAAGCGGTTATCCATCAGCCCCCGGAGATTCATGTTGTCACAGTATTGCCAACCTTAGAAGATAGCCGCCCCTTAAAACTCAGCGATCAAGAACCCCGCAAAGGCAGCGAGCAAAATCGGCGGAATGGTAGGCGAGATGAAGGGCGTAGAGACCGAAGACGGTTCCCGCTGAATCGAAGACCGATAGCAACTCTCTCCGAAAAAGAAATCGAACTACTCGCGCAGAATTATACATTCGATTCGGTTACCGCGGATCCGATCGCTGGGCAGGAAACGGATCTGGTAACGGTATCTCCGCGATTTGAGGCGCGTCCAACAAAACGGCTCTATCTTGCACGTGATACGGGCATTATCTTGCGGATTGAGGACTTTGATTCAGATGGAAACCTCCGTTTTATGTCCGTCTACACACAGATTAGCTTTGAGACAGAAGCCATCCAGCAGAAGTTAACCGAGCGGAACCGTGACGGAAAATCGACAGTTGAAAAGCGCCGTCGTCGAAGTCAGCCAATTACGTTCGACGAGGCAAATAAGGTGTTAGATGACAAACTCATCGTACCCACTTATCTTCCCCCCGGCTTTGCGTTATTAGAAGCCCGATATTTCAAACATCGCTCAGACACAGTATATTTACGGTACACAGACGGTATGCTGACATTTACACTGTTTGAGTCGAGCAGCGGACAGGAACGCAACCGAAACCGTAAAAGGGCAGGTGTGCAGCATATACAGATCCACGGAAAATCGGCACGGCACGAAAAGCGCGGCCCGACAAATATCCTGCAATGGTCTATTTCCAATGTGAATTTTACGGTGATGGGCGAACTCCATCGCGACGAACTCGTTAAGGTTGCTGAGTCATTGATTCTCGCCGCCGAGCAATAAGTCTGTTCACTCTGTAGAAATCCTTGATTTAATATGGAAGTTGGTTTAGAATTGTGCTTCGGAGAGTTATTGATGGGTGAAACCACAGACAGCCAACACAAATCAAGTTTAACAGAGGGAAACAAGGCCTATGAGAGATTGGAATCAAGATATCGTTAGGTATCCAGACCCTTCCATCGAAGTAATTGACCCACGTTTTTCAAAATACAAAATTGGTAACGCAGCGGTCGAGCGGCTCTGGACAGGTGCACGATGGGCGGAGGGACCGGTCTGGTTCGGGGATGGTCGCTATCTGCTCTTCAGTGACATCCCGAATAACCGGATAATGCGTTGGATGGAGGAAACCGGTGAAACCAGCGTTTTCCGCACCCCTTCCAACAACACGAACGGCAATACCCGCGATAAACAGGGACGACTCATTTCCTGCGAGCACGGTTCACGCCGCGTAACCCGTACCGAATACGACGGAAGCGTCACGGTGCTTATCGACAGCTTTGAGAGCGGTCGGCTGAACGCCCCAAATGATGTAATTGTTCATCCAGACGGACATGTCTGGTTCACCGACCCCGGATACGGCATCCTCCTGAACTATGAAGGACACCGCGCAGCGTTTGAATTACCCACCAACGTCTATCGACTCAACCCGGATACCGGCGAAGCCACAGTCGTTACGGACGAACTCGAAAAACCGAACGGTCTCTGTTTCTCCCCCGACTTTTCCAAACTCTACGTCTCTGACACCGGCGTTTCACACACCCCCGGTCATCCCAGTTACGTCCATGTCTATGACGTGGTGGATAACGCTCGCTTGGAAAATGGCAAACCGTTTTGCGACATGGGATCCGGGTTCGCAGACGGTATCCGCTGCGATATTGATGGGAACCTCTGGTCAAGTGCGGGATGGGTCGGTGAGGGGTTTGATGGCGTGCATATTTTCGCGCCCGATGGCGCCCTTATCGGCAAGATCCATCTCCCGGAGGTCTGCTCCAACGTATGCTTCGGCGGCATCAAGCGGAACCGCTTGTTCATGACAGGCAGCCAATCCCTTTACTCCGTCTATGTCGAAACACAAGGCGCGCAGATCCCATAAACAGTGGGGGACGGAAATAAGAACCTTGTAGGTCGAGATTCATATCCCCATACGGCGACGGTCTATCTCACAACGGTTTCGTGCTGCCGATAAACCTGTGCGTAAAGCTCCTGATCAATCTCTATCCCTAACCCCGGGGCAGATGGCACTCGGTAACAACCGTTTTCAAACTCATACCCCTCCATCTTATACAGATCAAAGTGTAGGGTCGAATCTTCAGCAATGACGAACCGCTCCGTCACCGCGCCGAACTGAATATCACCGCGTAGACCAATCGCCGCAGCATTGTAGTTGTGCGGACAGATCATCGTCGCATAACCAGAATCCTCGATGTCGCGGGCGAGCGTGTGGAACGGCCAGAAACCCATATCCAGCATGTCAGGCTGTATACCGTCCAGCAGACCTTCCTCCATCAACTGCCAGTAAATGGTGTTGCGACCGCGATGCCCCTCGCCGTCCACGATCATCGTCTCTGGCGACCATCGGTCTCGCCATGCCTTCAATTTTCGGTAGTCCGTTACGTTTTCAGTGACCATCTCTTCCATCCAGAATGCCTTATCCGGACCCGTTTCACGCACAAAGGTTTCCAGAAGCGGCAATTTGCCATCGTAACCGTTGTTTGCGTCAACGAGGATCTTGATCTCTGGACCCACCGCTTCCCGCACCGCGTGCACAACTTCAATGTCGCGCGCTACGCCGGCATTCGGCTCGAACCAGCGCCCCGGTCGGCCGAGCTTCAGTTTCATTGCCCGCCACCCGTTAGCGACAGCCTCCTTCGCTTCACGAGCCACGGCATCGGCACCCGCTTCCGGGTGCACCAGGTCCTGGAAGTACAGGGTGGAGTCGTAGCCTTCAACCCACTCACGAACGCGGTCGCCCAGTAGACGATACGCCGGAACATCCAGCGCCCGCCCCATCAGATCGAAGATCACGAAATCGATGAATCCGTTCTCTCGCAGCAATGCCTCCCAGCGAGGGTTCACATCTGTAACGCGACCTCCGCTCACGCGATAAAACTCGAACACGTCTCGGTCCAGTAGTAACTGGAGCGTGGCGTAAAGCGTCGTCAACTTGCTCCGATTCATCGCAGGTCGTGCGTTTGTTACACCGGTAAGGCCGCTGTCGGTGGTGACTTGCACCAACCATTCACGCTGATTGTAACCATAATTTTGACCCTTCGAGTTACGACCGACGATCCGACCAACGCCGGGAGCGCCGAAGTACGTTTCGACCGGTGCTATCCGAATGTCTTTGATGATATGTTTTTCTGACATGGTTTCCTTCGGGTTCGGCAGGACTGAAAAATCTCACTCCACCTGCCATTCGTGTAAAGCATATTTTTTCTGGAATAGGTCTTCGTCAACAGCAATGCCGAGTCCAGGGTGTTCCTCTACCTGATAGGCTCCGTCCTTGAAAGGAGGGAACGGACCAAAGATGTGGGGGAGGTTACGCTCGTCTTCGAGCGACACGAAGGTCTTAGATGCCGCACCGAACGCTAGCGTCGCAAAGGTGCCGAAAGTGCCGTTGCCGAAATTATGCGGAATCGAGCGTACTTGTGTTCCGCGCAATGCCTCCTCAATCTCTATCCAGCGGAGGTAACCGGCACCCACGATGTCCGGCTGGTAGCCGTCAATTAAGCCATCCTCGATCAGATGCTGAAAGGTTTCGCTGATGGGATCGCGGTCGGTTTCGCCGCACACGAGCAGTGCTTTGGAACCGTGTTTCGCCTGCATCTCCCGCATAGCGCGGTAACCGGCTACGTCGTGTGTTATCATCTCTTCCAACCAGTAAATGTTTGCGGGAATCGTCTCCCGGATGAAATCTTCGAGCAGATTAAGCCGATCATCATAGCCGAAGTTGGCGTCAACGTAGATATGGAAATCTTCCCCAACGGCTTCCCGAACACCTAAAACTACATCAGCGTCCCGGCGCATACCGTCTTCCGGTATCATCCACCGACCGCCGCGTCCAGTTTTTATCTTGAGCGCCCGATATCCGGCAGCCTTCGCTTCAGCAGCCTCTTCAGCGACCTGCTTCGCGCCTTTCTCAGGGACAAGAAAGTCTTGGAAGTAGAGCGTCGTGTCATAAGCTGGCACTGCATCACGCACTTTTCCCCCAAGTAGACTGATAGCTGAGACGCCGTGGGCTTTGCCGTAGAGATCGAAGGCGAGGGCATCCATCCATCTGGTGCTGCGGAAGGTGCGTGCTACCTCGGTGCCGGGTCCCGTAACAACCCCGTTCTCCACCTGTAGCAGCGAGTCCACCTCTCTGCCCAAAAGCGTTGTTTTTAGCAGCTTGAGCAGGTCTTCTACCCGTCCCCGCCCCATCGCTCGGTTAGCGCTGCCTACGCCTTCTACATCGCTATCCGTCCGGGCACGCACGATCCACTCCAATCGTTGCAAACCAATATTATCTGAGAACGCATTTTTACCGAGCTCCTTTGGATAATACGAGGGAACCGGTGTCACGGATATTTCTGTGATTTTCATTGTCTATATTCCACGTGTTTGTTGTTTCGGGATTAAGGTTCGATTTTCACTGCCTATCAGTTGAAAATATCATTAGATATTTTAGCGACATTTTCGCGCTACAGTCAACAAAAAATTGGGGGGGCACATATACCATTGGATAAGCTGCGCGTGTACAGTAACGGCCTCAACCACGAAACCTAAGGATTTATCTTGACACAGGTTTGTGAATGCGTATAATGCGAAAACAATTCCAAAATAGTCCACCGAGCAATAGAGGAAAAAATGGTCGAGAAGCAAAAAGTGCTGTTTCTCTGTACAGGGAACTCATGCCGGAGTCAAATGGCAGAAGGCTTTTTGAGGAACATGGCTGATGATCGCTTCGAGGTCTATAGTGCGGGATTGAAGCCATCATCTGTTAATCCGCTGGCAATTAAGGCGATGGATGGCGTCGGGATTGATATTTCATCCCATACCTCCGATTCGCTCGATAAATATCTTGACCAAAACTTCCATCATCTGATTACCGTCTGCGACCATGCAAAGGAAAGTTGCCCAATTTTCCCCGGCACTGGAGAAAGCCATCATTGGGGGTTTGACGATCCAGCAGAGGCAGAAGGGAGCGAACCGGAGCGGTTCACTGTTTTTTGTCGAGTCCGCGATGAGATCCAGCAAAGCCTCCAGCAATGGTTAAAGATGTTCAACCCGCCCCAGTAGGATTGGGACCTGCATATTCGCACCGAGAAAAATAGTGAAGACAATGTCACCGCTCTTTTTAGCCATCGGCCACTTCTGCTACGATGTAGCATCAGATGGATATGTGCTGGGCGGGGGTGCGGCTTACTCGACGATCACAGCGCGTAACCTCGGCTGCCGTGCTTGTGCAGTTACCGCTGTCGGTGGGGATTTTGACCGGCAACAACCTATCTTAGATGGGATTGAGGTTGCCTACCACGAATCACCCGAAACCACTATCTTTGATAACCGGTATGACTCAGATGGTAGGCGTCAACAACTGATCTTGGGGGTCGGTGGCGAGTTACAGGAACATCACATCCCATCTCAATGGAAAGACACAGGCATCGCCTATCTTTGTCCACTCACCGGTGAGGTAGATTCCTCGGTAGCCCAATGCTTCGATCACGCGCTAATCGGTGTCACACCGCAAGGATGGATGCGCGCGTGGGATGACAGTCGGCGCGTCCGCTCGAAACGGTGGGAGACCGCCGAAGCCATCCTGCCTCACGCAGATGCTTTGATTTTAAGTGAGGAGGATATCGCTGCCTCGCCCGAAGACCTCGAACAATACATTCAGTGGACGCGGCTTGTTGTGCTAACGAAAGGACAACACGGCGCAACGCTGTACGAAGATGGTAAAATCTTGGAGTCCGTTGCCTACCCCGCACACGCAGTTGATCCGACGGGCGCCGGGGATGTGTTCGCGGCAGCGTTCCTAATCAAATATCATGAGACCCGTTCACCACAGGTAGCACTGAACTTCGCACACTGTACGGCATCGTTTGCAGTCGAAGGACACGGAACAGCAGGCATCCCAACGTTGGACCAGGTCAACGCACGACTTCAAGGAATATAGGGAACACAAGAATCTTTCCCTCATTCACTCGCGTCAATACACTTTAAGAACTACCACGGTTCAGAGTAAGATGGCTCGTTCACATAACGTTCGGTCGCCAGATCGAGCGTAATCTCAGCACCCGGTGGAAGCGTGAGGCGTAGGTGTTTGTTGTCTACAGCGATCATCCGCCCTTCTGTCTCCAGCGGCGGAGGGGCATAGCTGCCAGCATATCCGCCAAGTTCTCCAGGCCATTCACTCGTGCGTACAACGTATTCTGCCCTACCGAATCGGTGTTCTCCGAAGCCACCAGCTTGGATGATCAGTTCCCGTCCTTCGTTAGGATTGAGATTCACCAATCGAACAACCGTGCGCGCTGCTTCTAACTTCTCGACCAACGCACCCACATCTTCGGGCAGACCGGGACGACGGCGGTGGACGTCGAAATAGCGCAGACGACAGTGGAGCAATCCGCCGTTGTAGATCGGTTGGGGCGCACCAAGTGTCAATTGGATCAACGCTTCGGACGAAAGCGGATTGCCCCATTGCCAATGATGGACGTGATGATGCGTTCCCACCGCTTCATCCTCCCGAAGCAGCGCAAGGCGACGACACATTATCTGATGACTGGCATGAAGGATCTGTTCAGGATAGCTCGCATTCTGTCCTGCCAAATACCGAACCCACGGTTGTTCATGTCCGGAATCTTCCTTGTTGTGGAAAGCAAAGGTCGCGTTCCAATCGAAAGCCTCCGCACTCCGGACCCGCTCCATACTCTCCCAGTCCTCGTCCGCCATCGAGAGATTCCACAACGTCACCAGATACACCGGCGATATAGGCTGCCAGTCGAACCAGCCCGCGTCCCCGTATCGGTAAGGCACCAAGAAGGTCTCGTACCGCTCGCCCATTGAGGCAAACTGACTATCCCACCGTTCACTGACACTCATGTCAAATTCGCGGATGTCCCTGATCTCTCCAAGCTCAAGAATTCGGTTCATCTGCTGCCGTGGCAGTTCAAGATATGCGTCGTCGCGAGTCAGCAGATACGCGTTGGCACCTGCATCCAGTGTCGCTTTCTGAAGGGTCAGGAATCCGTGCGGAAACGTCCAGCCGTAGCGTCCCCCATACCACTTACCACTACAGTATTCGCCCACCTCCCCCGAGTGTCCGACGTTATCCGGCAGGAGCCCGTTGTTCCGTTGGGCGCGTTCAACCCAAGCATCGGTGTACTCAACCACCCAATCGCGGTACTTCTCCTCGCCGGTCAGCAGAAAGGCATTCGTAACCAATGATGTAATAGACAGGTTTGTCGGGGTGTCACCCATCCTCCAACGATCAAACAACGCCTGCCCCATAGCGCGAGCGTTATCCGGGTCTCCCAAATCTTGCACGGTGGTGATACCGGGCAGATCGAAAAAGGGTAAGCTATACCGTTCCATGGTGCTGCCAAGCGGAGCATAGTTCGCGGCTTCTCGCTCAGATAGCGGTGCGTAATACGCCCCCTTGCTGCCGCTAAGTCCGGAGAGGACAATTTTGTGTTCAGGGTCGTAATTGATGGCGTTAGGATCCTCGTTGAGGTAGAAACCCGCAAAACGCTGCGCACGCTCTCGTCGCTTGTGTCCATTTGGATACGCCAAACATAGGTGGAAAAAGAGGATGTCACTTTCGGACTGGTGCATCTGATCTTCTTGGATACCGTACTCTTTGTAGACCGTGCCGAGCCGCGTCAACTGCTTGGTAACTGCCTCCCACTGGCGGTCTGCCAACGAGAGCAGATGATCGCCGCCGCCCATCAGATAAACGAGGGGCCAATTAAAGAAAGGTTCGTAATAGTCGTCGGGACTGCCACCACCCCATTCATCGTTCCAGATAAACTCACCATCCTCCCGTGTGAAGTGGTCGAGAAAAGGCTGGACAGATTGGTTCATCGTATCGAATAACCGCCGCTCCCAAACTGCCCAAGAGGGCGGAGTCGTAATCGGCACGTTAGCAGATATGTGGTTCATTAGAAATGCGTTCTCCTTGTTTTCTGTCAACCAGTATAGTAGCAGGCATTAAGGCTATTCAGTTTTCGGCTTTTTAACTATTTTGTTTGAAAAGGCGCAACCGGGAGATCACGCCCACAGTGAGATGTCGGGATTCGGAGATCCCTCCTACAGTAAAACTATGGTGAATTAGACAAATAAGTGGACATGTGCCGGCAACTTCGACCTTTGAGCAGTTTCTGAAGTCCCCCTGACAAGTGGTACATCCCGACTTATCGGGGGCGGGATTTAGGGGGTTAACCGTACACTGGAAGTGTCTAAGTAATTGTAAAATCTACCATAAATGACCCTATAGCAAGCATACGCCGTATGCCGTAGCCTCCGGATACCGTAACTTGTGCACCTATCCGCAAATCGAGCATCCTGCCCAACACCAACGATTCAGCAAGGTTAATTCGTAGATCCGCGTTCCCTGCACTATCTCGTCTTTACATATCGCCCCGGTACGGAGTTGGTCCCTCCGGTCGGTTCTTACGTGGCACCTTTGTCGGATACTTTTCGAGTGCCGCAACCCAAGCCTCTCGCCAATCCTCGTAGTCCGTTTCGGAATCTGGAGACAGACGACTACGCGCATCAAAGCTGGGCCAGAATGCGCGCCCCGTAGGCGTTCCCCTTTTCTGGTAGCGTATATCCAAACTCCAACGGATAGCGTCCGTGTTGTTCGTACCTGACGAATGGGGTGTGAGCTTGTGAATAAAGATGACATCTCCCTTTTTCATCGGCACCGAAACCCAATCCCCGTCTGGCAGGCTATCCGCCCAGTACACCGTGCGGTGCTTGTGTATCCGGGGCATCACCCGTAGACAGCCGTTCTTCTCTGTGGTATCGCACAGCGGGATCCAGACAGTCAGGACGAAGGTTGTATCCGCTTCCTCATGGAAGAATATTGCATCCTGGTGCCAGAAGACCACATTCGAGTTCCGTCCCCGCTCCAAGTCCGAGGGCAGTTTCGCTCGTATATGCGTCATCGGACTACAGCAGATCTCAGGACCGATAAGCCCCTCTATCAGATCGAGTAGTCGTTTATTCCGCATAAAATGGAATGTCCCTTCCCCTCGGATATGCCCCACATCCAGAAAGGTGTCCGATTCAAAATAGGTTGCCTCATCTTCGTCGCATATCCGGGCGAGGCGTGTTTCAAACGGTTCGTCCGCGTACAGTTGGCCGATTCGACCATCAGCGTACAGATCCTTGGCGAGCTTGTCAATAACCCTCTCGTAGTCCTGAATCACCGGCTCAAAATCGGCATCCTGTAGCGCCGCTTCAAGCACCACGTACCCCTCTTCTTTGAAATGCTCAAGTTGTTCCTTTGTCAGCGTCATCCGTCAGTCCTTTCAGTCGGCAAAAAACATAATCGCATTTCTGGTTCTAACGGCAGCAAGTAGGGAACGCAGATCTGCGTTCCCTATAGAGGGACATTATACGCCGAAGGGATGAGAGTGTAAAGGGGGAAATTCGAGGCAGGATTCTACGCACCTTGGATCCGCTTGCATTTCATGATGAGGGCGTGATATAATGCCACGCATAGCTGCCAAACCTTTCTTGACAGCAAACAATAGTCCGCTCCCAGATTCTTGGGAGTTTTTTTGTTTACCCGAAACAGGAGAGATTGACGGTGTCGGTTTCGCCCTATCAACAATCCCTCCTCAACATAAATTCTGAATAACAAAATGTACAATAAACTGGCAGATGTTGAACTCAGAACTGACGAGACGATGGAAGTTGGCGTTATCATTGCCCCAGACGAAGCATACGCGGAACAGATTAAACCGTTCTTGGCGCACAAGGGCGGTGGCTTCAAGTGGCATCTTGAACGCTCTGTTGTTGAGTCGCTTGACGACTTGGAGACACGCTTCTACATCGGTAAATTGGATGGGGAAATCATCGCTAACATAATGATAGTCGAACACCAGCACGTCGGTATCCTTGGGCATGTTTTTACAACACCAACACAACGTCGCAAAGGTGCTTGTAAATCGGTGATGCAGTATCAAATGGAAGACTTTCGCGAGCGCAATGGTGAGGCACTCTACCTCGGAACCGGATACAACAGCCACCCCTACTTTATCTATAACAGTTTCGGTTTTGAGAGTGTTTTCCCCCGTTCGGGCTTCATGAAATACCGTGCAGTCGAAGATTTTGATGAACGCTACTTTGCCGAAGCTCCCGTTCACGCGAAGGATGTAGTCTGGAACGATTGGGCAAAAATGACTGCCCTAACAGGCATCGTAGAGGGCGATTATCTCCGCAGCATCGCATTCGGCATCTACGGTCCCGCAAATTTCGAGGGCGGCTTCCTTGGATTCAAACAATCGCTGGAGAATGGGGATACCTACCACGACGCCAAGCTGCTTGAATCTGACTCCGGCGCAATCGTCGGCATGGCGACAGTCTCTTGGGATACGCGCTGGCAACCCAACACAGCGGTGTTAGATGTTTTCGTCCATCCGAACTTTTGTTCGTCGGCATCGGTTCTGCTCGAAGCGATCAATTTCCCAGATACCAAAATTCAGTGTTATACTGAGTCAACCTCAACGAGCAAAGCCGAAGCACTCCAAAATGCAGGCTTCCACCACGAAGCAACGCTGAAAAACCAGATCCAACATTACGATAGAGGTATTGATGTATCGATCTTCGCACGCACCTAAACAACCCCGGCACCCGACGTAGAAATGCAGTGCCGCCAACCACTATTGGGAGAAATCAGATGCTTGGTGTCCAACTCTTGGGAAACGAATCAGTCACCATCAAAGAATACCCCGAACCAATACTCACCTATAAGAACGATCTACTGATTCAGGTTAAGGCGTCAGGAATCTGTGGGAGCGAGATGCACGGTTACCGCAGTCCAATCCCTCATGAATCCAATGGCGGTCACGAAGTCGCAGGAGAAGTCATCGACGCGGGTCAGTCAACAAAATTCAAGGTTGGGGATCGCGTTGGTGTCCACGCCGTTCGGGGGTGCGGGGAGTGTCGGTGGTGTTCCGTTGGAAAATATACCTATTGCCGCAACCATATAGGCGGCGGTGGCACGGGAACCCATGCGGAGCGTCTCGCCGTCCCAGACCATGTTTGTCTCAACCTACCTGAAGATGTCCCGTTTGATATAGGTGTGCTTCTGACCGGCGATGGCTGTGGAGTGCCTTATCGCGTCAGTCAACGCCTTAACACCAAAGGCGGAGATTTTGTATGCGTTTTGGGTGCAGGTCCCGTGGGGCTTGGAAATACGATCGTGCAATCGTTCCTCGGTGCGGAAGTGATAGTCATTGACATCAACAACTATCGACTCTCCCTCGCAAAGGAAGCCGGGGCCGCACACACTATTAACTCAAAGGAAGCCGACCCCCTTGAGGCAATCACAGAAATTACCCACGGTATGCTTGTGGACAAGTGCATCGAGGCGGCTGGACGCCCGGAGACGCTCAGACTTGCCTTCACTTTGGTTGCGGTGGCGGGGACAATCATGTGCGTTGGCGAGCAGGGCGAGCTGCCAATCAGCCCAAGCCGCGATCTAATACGGAAGGACATCACGTTAATGGGGAGTTGGTTCTATCACTACTCGGAATATCCCGCCATGCTCGATCTGTATCGGCGTGGCTTACCCATCGGACGGATGGTTACCGATCACTTCCCGCTTGTTGAAGCACAGACGGCGTTTAGCAAATTTGCCAATGGTCAGGCAGGTAAGGTGATGCTTGAACCGTGACCGGCTAATTTGAGGTTGACACAATTTTAAGGTAATGATATATTTACCTTTCGCTATAGATAGATATGAGTTTTTCTTAGGAACAGTGCGTAATGAGTAATAGGTAAAGGCGGACCCCGCTCGGCTGGAACAGACATACCCCAGCCATCTTTGCGCGTGTACAGCGGATTTGTCAATCCGCTGCGAGCAGTGATTTTTTGACTATTTGAAACGTCGGGCATAGATCGGATAAAAAAATGTATCAATAAGGAGAACTAATGGATCTCGGACTCAAGGATAAAGTTGCACTCGTTGGAGCATCAAGCAAAGGGCTCGGCAGAGCCATCGCACTCGGTCTGGCGGAAGAGGGCGCGCAGGTGACCATCTGCGCGCGGGATGCGGACACACTGGAGAAGACAGCCGCCGAAATTCGTGAGAAAACAGGGACGGAAGTCTTGGCTGTCCCCGCAGATGTCAGCCAACCTGATCAGGTTAGCGGGCTGATTGATAAAACCGTCAATCGATTCGGTGGTATCGATATTCTGGTCAGTAACGCCGGTGGTCCCAGGGCGGGCAGGTTTGCAGATTTATCTCCCGAAGATTACCAAGATGCCCTGCATCTCAACCTACTCAGCACGATTAATCTGTGCCGCGGTGTTGTGCCAAGCATGAAGGCACGAGGAGGGGGTCGCATCATCAACCTCACCTCTATTTCCGTCAAACAGCCGGTAGATGGATTGATGCTATCCAACATGGCGCGAACCGGCGTCATCGGGTTCGCCAAAACGCTTGCGTCCGAACTTGCAGCTGACAATATTCTTGTAAACAATGTCTGTCCGGGGGTTATCTTTACCGATCGAATTAAACAATTAGCTACTGTGAGGGCAGAGGAAGCGGGTATCACGTATGAGGAAGCCCTTGCAAATATGAACCAAGATATACCACTCGGTCGGATTGGCGACCCCACGGAATTCGCTAATCTTGTCGTGTTCCTCGCCTCCGGCCGCGCAAGTTATATCACCGGCACCACTATCCAAGTGGATGGCGGTATGTCAAAGGGGTTGTTATAATTGAGACAATCGGTGAGCGAACATTCCGAACACCGTTCCCCAATCCTGTCGGTCATTATCCCAGCCTTCAACGAAGCGCAAACGATTCGACAGGTTGTTGAAGCAGTTCAGGAAATACCAATCGACAAAGAAATCATTGTCGTCAACGACGGTTCGACCGACGAGACATCTGAGATCTTGGAACAGATGCGCAATGACCCGAGGTTAAAGATCCTACAGTCGAAAGAAAATCGAGGAAAAGGAGGGGCAATTCAGCTTGGACTGGAACAGGTCACCGGTCAGTTTGTGGTTATTCAAGATGCGGACCTTGAACTCCGCCCGAGAGATCTGATACCAATCCTGGAAGCGTTACAAAAAGATATTTCCAAAGTAGTTTACGGTTCAAGATTCCTGAACGGTAAAAAACGGGCAAGCCTGAAAACATACATAGCAAATCGTATGCTTGCCAGTTTCACAAATCTGTTGTATCATGTACATATCACTGATGAAGCAACCTGTTATAAGGCATTTAATACGAGCCTGATAGCCAGCCTCAATTTGATCGGTCAAGGGTTTGAATTTTGCCCAGAAGTGACAGCAAAGGTGCTACGTGCAGGCTATCATATCCATGAGGTGCCTATTTCCTATTTTCCACGCACAAAGCGTGGTGGGAAAAAACTCCAATTCTGGCGGGAGGGCATTCGCGCAGGGTGGACCCTGTTCAAATATCGTTTTGCCCCCGTGTCAAAAATCCTAAAATAAGCAAACTTTGTCTAATAAAAAAATGTTCCAATTTTAGCAAAATTGAATGGCTGCTACCTATCCGGATCTAATCCGATCAATTTTGCTGCGAAGGGTAACAAACGCAACACAGCCTATTCCCAATAAAGAAGGAGACTCCAATGGCAGAAGAAAAACGTGAAGTGATTCTAAACATTCCGATACATCCGAACATGGAATTAGTCGCTGCCCATACCGCTTCTATCCTCGCGGAAATCATGGAGTTTGAGGAAACTCATATCGATGAGATTCAATTGGCGATTATTGAAACCTGCATCAACGCTTTTGAACACAGTAATAGCAGAGACAGTAAAGTAACAGTCACCTACGTCCTCACAGATGGTGAATTAGAGCTAAAAATTACAGATCACGGCACTGGATTTGGCGCAGAGCAAACCGAGCTGTTAACTGGAGAGGCTCGGGCTCGCGCTATGCAAAAACGAGGGTGGGGCTTGGAGATTATTCGAGAGATGATGGATGAAGTGGAAATCGACAGCAGTGATGAGGGTACAACCATCACAATGCTGAAGAAACGAATATAATCAAAAATAGCAAAACACAGTCACCACCCAAAAATCTTGATGAAGGAGGAAACAAATGGCATCATCTTTTAATGTCAGTACACGTACCGAAGAGGGTTACGCTGTTATTGAAACTGATGGATATCTGAACGGTCCCACAGGCGAAAAACTTGCCGAAACCGCCAAAGACCTTATGAATCAAGGATACAATACACTTGTAATCAACCTTGAGAAAACACGACTGGTTAACAGTATCGGTATCTCTATCCTGATTGAGATTATTGAATACCTTCAAGAGCACGGGGGATCGGTGCATTTCTGTCATTTAACGCCCGTCATCGAGCGAACTTTCAAAATGATGGGGCTTGCTCAACACGCTGAGCTCCATTCCGATGAGGCGTCTGCAACTGCTAACCTGTAATTGGATTGGCTGGACACAGATGCGCTAGATCAACGGATAACACCAATCCACACCATCGCACGCTGGGATAAATCATCAATCCCAACCAATCGAGCCGAGGTAATTAAGAGATGCAATCTGTTTCCGCAGAAGAAACAATACAACGACTGATTTTTAGCCTGTCTGAACTTGAACAACTGGGTGAGACAATTATCTCTGGGCGCGGTAACTTTAATGTATCGAGTCGGACTTATCTGCGAATCATCCACGGTACATTGCAAGTAACCAGTTGCGCAATTCTGCTCTATCAGCCCGCCGAAAATTGTCTCGCAGTCGAAGCGGCGATTAATGTCAAGGACGAATCGTTGAGCATTCCAGTCAATCACGACGACATCGCGGCGATACTTGAATCTTCGACCATTGATATCTCTAACCCACCGCCTACCTTGGAGAACTTCCTTAACCCAGTCCAACCTCAATTGGAACACCTCGGTGCCAATTTATGGGCACCCCTCAAGATACGCGATGAGTTTCTGGGGGTTGTCAGTCTGGGCAGTTTCAGAACACAGGATAACTTGGAAGACTGGAATCGGGAGCTCTTGCCGGTGCTGGCAAACCAGATCTCCGTTGCAATCGCTTACTCGCGCTTGGTGGATAAAACCCGTGCTGAACAGTTCCGTCTTTTCATGCTTTCTGACACCGCCACCCAAATATGCAAATCGCTCGATACAGAGGCTGTGCAGGAAGAGGTGGTAACACATGCGATCACATTATTAGACGCAAGCGCGGGGGGACTGTTGCTCATCAATCCAATCACACAACGGCTTGAAATGAAATCCCTTTTTGCTCTTGAGCCGGAAGCCAACACCCAACTGGAAAATCTATCGATTCCCCTACAAACGGATCAGGAGACCTCGTCAGCACTCACCCCCATCGCTCAAGTTGCTACCCAAGAGGGTGAAACGCTGATTTCCAATGATGAAGTAGAGGGCTTGCTTGGTCGTAGAAATCTGATGGCGGTCCCCATGCGTGGACGCGAAGAAACGTTGGGCGTGTTGATCGTCGCAGATAAAGAAGGGAGAGGGGGTACTACTCCGGATTTTACTGACGAAGATAGGGTTCTGCTCGAAGCTTTCGCCAATCAAGCGGGCGTATCGATCGAAAACGCACAACTCTACCAAGAAGCACTGGAAGGACGTCAACTACAGGCGGAGATGGATGAAGCAGCAAAGATTCAGCAGAATCTAATCCCTGATACACTCCCCGATATCTCCGGCTATGAGGCAACGGGGCTTTATTTTCCGCGCGGCGGTGTCGGCGGCGACTACTACGACTGCCTCCCAGATGCAAACGATACGTGGGGCCTTGCAATCGCCGACGTTTCCGGTAAAGGGATGCAGGCTGCGCTGCTCATGGCGACCCTGCGAGCGGGATTGCACTCAGAGGTAACACGAAAAGAAGATTTGCCGAGTATGGCGGAAGCACTTAACTCACTGCTATACGCAAGCAGTACGTCCGGCAAATTTGCCACATTCTTCTACGCTCAACTACATCCAGAAACGGATCAGATTACTTCAATCAACGCCGGACACAACTACCCGCTCGTCATCCGGAGCGAGGGAGGTTGTGACGAACTGGAAAAAGGTGGGGTGATGCTGGGCATGTTTCCTAACGATGTCCTATCCGAAATCTCAGAATTTGAGCAGGAGACGACCCAACTCGGCAGCGGGGACGTTGTGCTTTTCTACACCGATGGGGTGACGGAAACCGTAAACACCGATGGAGAACTGTATGAAGAGGAACGTTTGGAAGCAGTTGCACAACGGGTGAAAAACGAAAGTGCGGATCAGATATGCCAAGCCATTTACGACGACGTTATGGCATTTCAGGGGGAAGCCGAGCAGTTTGATGACTTGACATTGATGGTGCTTAAAAAGGTGTCATAGCCCAAGTTGAGAATCGGCCGTTTTCGCGTAGGGGAGTGGTCTCCTCGTCCAAGCGGACGACCTTTCGCTCCAAAGGACAAAATCGATGCAAAGTCGAGAAGGGCAACGTTATCTGGATCCCGCCGCTCTGGCAAAAATTGGCAACCTCGAACTCATTGCGAAATCTGTCGTCGAAGGATTTATCTCAGGTCTCCACAAAAGCCCCTATCACGGTTTCAGTGTCGAGTTCGCGCAGTACCGACAATACATGCCCGGCGACGATATCAAACATCTCGACTGGAAAGCCTATGGACGAACCAATCGGTACTACATCAAGCAGTTTGAAGAAGAAACGAACCTAAACTGCTACCTCCTACTCGACACCAGCGAATCAATGAACTACGGTTCCGGCGAACTGACGAAGTTGCAATACGCCAGCTACCTTATTGCATCAATCGCCTACTTCATGGCGAAGCAACGTGACGCCGTCGGATTCGCCTACTTTGACGAAAAACTCCACGAATACCTACCCGCCCGAAGTTCTCCCGCCCATCTCCACGCAATTCTTCTGACGCTTGAACGGATCCAGACCAATAAACTCACGCACATGGGGGAGCCCATCCACCAGATCGCCGAACGCCTCACCAAACGCGGATTGGTTATCCTGATCTCCGATCTCTATGAGGACGATCCCAACGCGGTTGTGAAAGCCCTTGAACATCTCCGCTATGACGGACATGAGGTGATTGTCTTTCATATTTTAGACAATCAGGAGTTAGAATTCGCTTTTGATCGCGTGGCGCGTTTCGTCGATGCTGAAACGGACGAAGAGGTCATCGCAACGCCACAGGCGATCCGCGAAAGCTACCTCAGCCATCTGCACGATTTCATCAACCACTATAAGTTAGAACTGAGTAGATCCGACATCGACTATAACACAATCGACACCGCAACCCCCGTTGATTACGCCCTCTCCGCCTATCTCGCCAAACGGGAGGGGTTAATCTGATAATCCAACCTAAACAGAAATGAATAGACTGGTTCTGTATTCGTTACGCCATAAGTTATTTGATGGTGTAGCATTTTTGCAACGACAGAGTGGCATATTTTCGACACCGCCCTTCTGAGTGAGGTTGCCCCTTGTAATAGCAGTTCCTCCCAAAAGCAATTCCAAAATCACTCAGAGAGCGAGTTTGCCGAAGAACTCGGTTTTTTTTGCAATTTCTTCCGGGGAATCGAGATAGCAGCGGCATCTAAATTGCTTGTGCTCAACTAACGGAGTGAATTTCGTCTGACAACAACCCGTCTCAGAACCATCTTGCCCAAAATAGGAGGATATCATGTTACGCTTATCGCGTCGCTCCACACTGCTCATCATGTTACTCGCGCTAGGGATTGCATGGATTGGGTACGCGAAAATCCCGTCTCCCCCGAAACCGGTCAACATACCGGACGCTAACCTCCGCAGTGCAATTGAGCGTGCCCTCGACAAGCCTACGGGTGCTATAATCACGAACGTTGATATGGCGACCTTGACGGGTCTTGGAGCGAGTCGAGCTAATATCCGCGAGCTAACCGGTCTTGAGTTTGCCACTAACCTAATAAGCCTACACCTTCGGTCCAATCAACTGTCGGACCTATCACCCCTTGCAAGACTAACAAATCTGAAACTCTTAGATATTAGCGAGAGCGGCGTGACAGATCTATCACCCTTAGCTGGATTAACAAACATAGAGTCCCTTAATATCAGCAACAATCCGCTATCGGACTTATCACCCCTCGCAGAATTGACAAGTCTGGACTCCTTGAGCATTAGCGAGAGTGGGATAGCAGACATATCACCTCTCATCGAATTAACAAAATTGAGAGATTTAAATCTTTTCAGGAACCAAGTATCAGACCTATCACCCCTTGCGGGACTAACAGATCTGGAAGAGCTGGAACTTGATGTTAACCGTATATCGGACCTGTCACCCTTGGCGGGATTGGTAAATTTACAGAGATTATACATTACCGACAACGAGGTGTCGGACCTATCGCCCTTGGCGGGATTGATACATCTGAGGTCAATATGGCTCATGAGTAACCGGGTCTCAGATCTGTCGCCCTTGGCAGAACTCTCCCAGCTTGAAACTTTGCTACTTGGTGAAAACGAGATATCAGACCTCCCACCTCTCCCAAAATTGACCAATTTGAAACTTTTAGGACTTACCGACAATCAGATATCGGACCTGTCGCCGTTGGTGGAGCTAACAAATCTAGAGGAACTGGGCCTTTACGGTAACCAAGTCTTGGATCCATCGCCCTTGGTAGGACTAACCAACCTGAAAGAACTAGGGCTTTCTCACAACTGCATATCAGACCTATCGTCCCTGCTGGAATTAACAAATCTCAAAGAACTAACCATTCTATCAAACCCCCTGAGCTCAAAGACAATCACCGCTGATGTGCCGATCCTTGAAGCCAAAGGTATTGATGTCAGGTATTAGTATCAGTAAATACTATTGATTGGAGGAAAATCATGTCACACTACTTGCGTCGTTCCACACTGTTCTTCACATTACTCGTTCTGGGAATTGCATGGTTTGGGTGCACGAAAAGGAGTGCTCCGGTCAACATACCGGACACCAACCTCCGCAGTGTCATTGAGCGTGCCCTCGACAAGCCTACGGGCACTATAATCATGAACGTTGACATGGCGACCTTGACGAATCTTGAAGGGGGTAGGGCTGATATCCGCGATCTAACCGGCCTTGAGTTTGCCACCAATCTCACGGAACTGCACCTTAGCTACAACCAACTATCGGATCTATCGCCCCTTGCGGGACTAACAAAACTGAAATGGTTGGAAATTAGCGATAGTAAGGTAACAGATCTATCCCCTCTGGCAGGATTAATAAACCTAGAAGATCTCGATATCAGCGACAATCAGTTGTTATCGGACCTATCGCCCCTCGCAGGATTGATAAAACTGGAATACCTGAGTATTAACGAGAGTGGAGTATCGGACCTATCGCCTCTTGCAGAATTAACAAACCTGACAGAGCTAGATCTTTACGAAAACAAAATATCGGACCTCTCACCGCTAGCAAAGTTAACAAAGCTGGAACGATTGGAACTTGCTGTTAACCGTGTATCAAATTTGTCACCTTTGGCGGGATTAGTAAATTTGAGGAGATTGCAGCTTACCATTAACAATGTATCAGATCTATCGCCTCTCGCAGGATTGGCGAATCTGAGGGAACTTTGGCTTAGCAGTAACCGTTTATCGGATCTATCACCCTTGGCACACCTCTCCCAACTTGAAAACCTGTCACTTGATGCCAACGAAGTATCGGATCTATCACCCCTCGCAAAATTAACCAATTTGGAAACGTTGGGACTTGGCTCCAATCGTGTATCGGACATATCACCCCTGGCGGGATTCAGAAACCTAAAACAACTTAACCTTTACGACAACCAGGTCTTAGATCCGTCGCCCTTGGCGGGACTAACTAACCTGAAAGACCTCGGACTTTGCGCCAACGAGGTATCGGATATATCGATCTTACTCGCATTAACCAATTTGAAAGACTTAGATGTTCGATCGAACCCCCTGACCCCAAAAACAATCACCGCTGACGTGTCAATTCTCGAAGCCACAGGTGTTTTTGTCAGACACTCGTATCGATAGAGCCTGTTAACCCGAAAATATAATAAACCGTTATAGACTTATTACGAAACAATTCAGAAGGAGATTTTAATATGGTTAATCTCAAGCGGATCTGGGTATTCGTATTTGGCTTTATTTTTCTTGTTTTATCAGCTGTTCCTGCCGTCGTGCAGACTGACGCTCCCGCTGTCTGCCTGATTGCAGACCATCCGGGTATTCCCGACTCCGACGCAGAGACCGCGGCGTTGTTGGTGTGTGATGAGCTGCGCAAGCAGGGCATATCGGTCAGCGATCCCGTATTTGAAGCCGCCGCGCCCGTTTCAGCGAATGCCTATCGCGTTGTTTTACGCCGCTTGGGTGAGAAGATTATCGTGCGCTTGAGTCATGAAAGCCCAGTTGGCACGATTATCACCGAACGGCAGCTGATCTTGGCAAATATCGAGGAGATGATCCCAGCAGCGCCGAGACTGGTTGAAGCACTTGTCCACGACAAGCCGATCAATGATACGGTTGATATGGAAACCGTCACTGAACAAGAGGCTCGCGAACTTCGAAAAATATCGGGTGAATCCCTTTGGCATATAGAAATCTTCGGAACCTTTGTCCCCGGCACGGATGTAGCGGCCGAGCCTGGCTATGGGTGGGGTTGGTCTTATCAAACACCCTCGTATGCTGTGGGGTCCGACCTTCGGTTTGCCATAAGTGGTATTGAGGCCGACTATGAAGACGACAGCGACGGTTTCGGCTACTTTTCTTGGGTAATCGGCGGACGTTACTTCCTCAATAAACAGAATATTTCACCCTATGTGGGCGGTGGGCTTGGCATGATCGGGGTTGGTCATGAAGAAAATTATTACGATTCAGAAGGGGATTTCGGCTTGGGTGCCTATGGCGTTATTGGACTAGAGGCACTGCGCCTCACCCAGAGTCGCTTGAATCTTGAACTGCGAATAGATAGACCCTTTTTTACGTTAGAAAACCAAGATATAATGCCGATTACATTTGGCATCTCCTTTTCTCGGAATTATAACCCCGGCGGTTGCTTGTTCTAATTTTAGAGTTTGTTTGAATCAGCCACACTAATTCTGAGATTGCACCGGGATTTCAGTTTCGTTTTATCCAGAGAAAATTGACATCTGTCAGTAATGTATGTATAATAACGCAAGTTAGCATATAAAGTCCCAATGGGGCTACAAAACCACATATAAACCCACCTGTAATACCAGCACTAACACTTTACTCACAAAAGGAGATATTTTGTGAAAATTGAATTAAGGAATCCCCTCCAAATTTTGGCACTTTTGATGGCAATGCTGACATTCAGTATGCCTTTTGTCACTTTTGCTCAACAGAATTCATTACAAATGGAGGCAATAGTCGCTGCCGAGCGCGATGCTCAGAACGACGTCAACAAAGGGCTTTGGTTCTTGGGAGGTTGTTTGGGAGGCATAGTCGGAGTTATTGTTGCCTATGCTGTTGAGCCCGCGCCCCCTGCCACAAGACTCCTTGGTAAGTCACCAGAATATGTAGCCTTTTATACCCAGGCCTATGCGGAAAAAGCCAAAAGTCTTCAGGCTAACAGTGCCTTGGGAGGTTGTGTTGTCGGTGGTATTGCAACCGTAATTTATATTGCTGCTGCTATAGCAGCATATAGCGAGTCTACTTACTAGGTCGCCTAAAAGCAGTGTGGTGGCAAGTGTTAAACATTTGCCACCTTTCCACTCATGAAAACAATAAATGTTCGGAATTTCTAAAATCTCACCCCCCCTTTTACTCACCTTCTTTCTTTGCACCGGACTCCACGCCGCGCCATTAGAAACCCTTTCCTTGGACTTTACGCGAGAATTAACCGAAAACGACAAAACAGAGACCATAACAGGCACCCTCCACTACGATGTAAAAGCAGCACGGGTTGTCGTTGAGGTTACGGAACCGCTCAAGCAGATAATGATTGTGCAGGAGGAGGTGCTGGAAATCTATTATCCCCTCCAAAATCAAGCATTCCGCTTCACCGCCAAAGGACGAATTCCGCTCCCATTTGTTGAATCTATCATCCAGTCAACACAAGCAGAGTACGGACTGACCGCCATCGGGTATTCCCTCGACCGGCACGAGATAGCAGACGATGTGCTCTACACCTATTGGACACCGCCCGAGAAAGCAAAGAATAAACTCGGTGCCGTTATTCTGGGAAGCCGGGCTGATAGGCTCATCTCTACTGAGGTCAAAACCTCCGACGGCAAACTTGCCGCAAAATCATATTATCGGAACCACACCAAACTCGGCGACAATTATATTCCCATGGAGGTTACCTCCAGCCTATACGGTCCCGAATCTGAAGTTCTGGAACATGAACATGTTGTTTACGGAAATCCACAACTCAATCCACAACCGCCGCCCCCAATCCTTCAGTTTGAGATCCCGGTATCCGCAAAAGTCAAAGAGACCGAATGGTAGTGCATTTCATATTTTCTGGCATCTTCTTTTCTCAGTCTTGGTGTTCGTAGCGCGATTGTGAAACGGTCAATCCTGATCCGTTCAATCCGCATTCACCCCCGAAATCCTTTTTGTTAGGAGTTACGTACTTGAGTTTGTAGTAGCGTAATTCATTGCGCGTCAGGACGTGAGAGGGGCATCCTTGCCCCGATACCCCGATGAATTGGGCAACTACAATAGGCGCGCCATCAAGAAGTTCGCAGTGAACAACTCTCGGACTCTCGGAACGGAGGATCGTTGTTCCTTACTGAACTGCGTAACTCCTATTTGTAAAAAAAATTGCAAAAAAAACTTGACATACGTTTTTGCAGCGGTTTATAATACTATAGAATAACTTGCGAATGAGTCTCAATATCGGGTTTTTAGAAGAGTCAAATCGGGCAGAATATGCCCGTTTTTATTTTGCACTAAGGTGCGATTGAGACTCAGTATCAAATAATCCGAGAGGTTAGAATTGCGAATCTTCTGTTATCTTCTGCTTCTACTCCTAACGGTTCAAGCTGCACCGGCTGAATCCAAACGGTTCAGTGTCTCCGGCTACGGAGTAATCAATTACGCTAATTTCTATTGGGAAACCGATCCAGAGCGACGGGCTCACATTGACGTTGAACGGTTCGTCATCGCGCCAAAACTCCAGATTAACGATACCATCCGTCTTGAATCGGAACTCGAGTTTGAGCACGGTGGGACCGGCATCACAATGGAGTTTGATAAATTTGAGGAGTTTGGTGAATTCGAGATGGAAGTCGAAAAAGGCGGTGAGGTCATCGTTGAGAAACTCGCCGCAGTCTTTGAGTTTCGCCCAACGCTCAACCTACGGATAGGTCACATCATCGTGCCGGTCGGCTTAACCGCCAAGCGGCATCGTCCCCAACACTACTTCACAACCACCCGCCCCGAATCTGAATCTAACCTGATTCCAACCATCTGGCATGAAAATGGGATTGAGCTATTCGGCAAAGCTGGCGCGCTCAGCTATCAGGCGCAAGTCGTCAACGGCTTGGACTCCACCGGCTTCAGCTCGCGCCGTTGGATCGCCAGCGGTCATCAACTGCGTTTTGAGGCCGCCAATGCCGAAGATTTTGCGCTTGTCGGTCGTGTCGATTACACAGTCATGGACGGAGCAGTCCTCGGTGTCTCTGGTTACTACGGAGACAGCGCGGACAACCGTCCTAAACCGGACTTCCGAGAAGATGCCCACGTCTCAATTGTTGATCTACACGGATTTTATGAGGTCGGCGCGTTGAAGGTTCGCGGGATGTTCCTTTACGGAACCCTCGAAAATTCGGAACTTATCTCCAAAACCAATCGCAATCTTTCAAACAACCTAAATGTAAAGCGGACACCTGTTGGTAGCCAGGCCTTTGGCGGGTATCTCGAAGCTGGCTACAACCTGCTCTCGTTTTTCAAATCATCGTTGAACACGGCGGCAGCGCTTGACCTGTTCGTCCGTTACGATAACTACGATACAATGGCTGAGGTGAAGGGAGACATCTTTGATAATCCGCGTTGGGAGCGTCAGACGTGGATACTCGGTCTCAATTATCACCCACACCCACAACTTGTCTTTAAGGGACATTACTCCGCTCGAACATTGGGGTCCACACCCGTAGAGATATTGGACACCATACCCATATTGGACACCGATTTTGAGGACGAACATACCTTCGCACTCGGCTTCGGGTTTCAATACTAATTTAACTGCAAATCAAAAAGGAGAAATCCTATGAGATTCAATCAGTATTTAACAAAACTCTTTTGCTGTACCCTATCGGTGCTTCTGGTCCTATCAATTTTCTTCATCGGTTGCAGCCTCACCGGTTGTGGCAGCGACGACGATGATGACGATGCTATCACTACTGCCGCTGGAGAAGCTGAAGCGTTTGATGCAAGCACCACCTTGAACGACTTCGCTAACAAAGTCGTACTTGCCACCTACACCGACTTGGACAACAAAGCAGGTGAGCTATTAGGCGCTGTACAGGCGTTGAACGCGGCTCCCAATCAAGCCCATTTGGAACTGGCACAGAACGCATGGAAAGCCACGCGGAGACCGTGGGAACAGAGCGAGGCATTTCTGTTCGGTCCCGTCGATACGCAGGGTCTTGACCCAGCGCTCGATAGCTGGCCCGTCAATCGGGTTGATCTTGACGGGGTACTTGGCAGCGGACAAACGTTGACCGAAGCCTCAATCGACGCACTTGAAGACACATTGAAAGGTTTCCATACCATCGAGTATCTCCTCTTCCGCGAGGGCAACCAGCGAAAAGCTGAGGATATTACGCCCCGCGAATTGGAATACCTCACCGCAACAACGGAGAATCTGAAAGCAAAAACTGCTCAACTGGCTAACGCATGGGCTCCGTCAGGCGAAAATTATGCCGGAGAGGTCGCCAACGCCGGTGACACCAGCACTATTTACCAATCACAGAAAGACGCAATGCAAGAGATGGTCAACGGTATGATTGTCATCGCCGATGAAGTCGCCAACGGTAAAATCTCCGACCCGTTCAATGAGAAGGACACAACCCTTGTTGAGTCACAGTTTAGCTTTAACTCGATTAGTGACTTCCAAGACAATATTCGTGGTATCCAAAACGTCTACATGGGCAAGTTCACCGCAGATGGTCAGGGACTTAACGAATTTGTAAACGGGGCGGATGCCGCCTTAGACGCGAGATTCCAAACCGAAGTCCAGACCGCCATCGACACCATCGGTGCGATTCCGGATCCCTTCCGCGACTCAATCACTGCTCAACGGGCTGCTGTCCAAGCAGCCATTGATGCGGTCAGCACAGTCCAGCAGACACTGGAGAACGACATCTTGAAATTGGTGTTAGACAGCAGTTTCGAGTAACGTAGGCTAGCACATAACAGAGAAATCGTAGGGGCGGGGTTGCCCCGCCCTCACGCGATAAAAACTCGGTTTCTTTGCACGATTCATCAATTGATCCATAAAGACAATGAAATTCAATATTCATATCGGGACAATCACAAAACTCCTGTTTGTATTGGCTATGGTTGTGGGGCTTCCCGCCTGTGATCAGATTGGGCAACTTCTACTGCCGGGAAGTCCTGAAACAGAGACCTCAACCCCACTGGAGGAACGCGATCACGTTTGGGTTGTCGATCAGAACGGCGTTGAGGTGCCTATACCCGGAACGTGGGTACTCGTATCGCGTACTAACCTCAAGTCAACTTATGTCATCGGCGAAAGTTTCACCTTGCCGCCAGAAACACCGCACCAGATTTTACTGTCGGAGGGAACATACATAGACGGTGGAGACATCTCGTGGACAAGGGTAAACATAACAGTCGACGACGGTACACAATTTCTGTTACTTGAGCGTGTGGATACCAGTGTTACACCGCATCAACTTCACCTTGTCGTCAGGACGGATGAAAACGGATTGGCGTTGCTTGAGTATGGTGAGTATCCCTTTGATCTGCCGTGGCATGACGTGCAGGTCTGGGAACTGCAATGAAATCAACAGGGGAACAATTGATATCGACAAACGCCCCCGATAAGATCGGGATTCAGAGCAACTTTCCAAATCTGTTTGCAGACACCCGTTGGGGAACTGTAACCTGCACGTTTGAACCCCTCAGCGAAATGCCGCCCCTGAACTTAATCAGTAACGTCAACCTCGTTCCGTTCAAAGGGGATCGGTGGTTAGTGCTCCGCTTACAAACGGGGGAATGGGAGGTGCCGGGCGGCACGTTGGAGCCGGGCGAAAGCTATTCGGACGCAATCAATCGTGAGCTGATTGAAGAAGCCGGCGCGCGTCTGATAACCTTTGAACCACTCGGCGCTTGGCGCTGCTTCTCGACCGCCCCGAAACCCTATCGTCCGCATCTGCCGCACCCCGAATTCTATCGGCTTGTGGGCTACGGAGCGGTGGAAATCATCGGGGACCCCGAAAACCCTGAGGGCGGCGAACAGGTAGCAAGCGTCGAATTCATCCCTACTGAAGAAGCCGTTCAACGCTTTCGGGACATAAATCGGTTTGAGTTAGCGGAATTATACCAGTTGGCGGAGAGAATGCGTGAAGCCAAAAATGACGTTTGAAACCATGAAATCAAATCACCCCTCATACGTTCTATTTCTTATAGCCTTACTCTGTACCCCAATCGCCGCTTGTGATTCGGGTGACCCAACCGATCCTGAGAAGATGGATGTTTCTGTTAAGAAGTTTTCTGGCGGTGAGACGACCGTCTTTGACGCAACAAGCCATGCGTTTTCGACACCCGCGCCAAACCTTTCGGCAGATGGGTTAGCAAAGCACCTCGAAGGCGATGTCGAGTTTGAAGCCGTTTTTGTCACCGTCCCGGCGGAGCTCAACCCGGGTCTCGGTCCAGTTTACAATAATATTGCCTGTATCAACTGTCATGCGCGAGATGGGCGGGGACGCGCACCGACATCGGGCGAAAAGTTCACATCAATGCTTTTCCGCGTGAGTCTTCCAAACCCAAATAGTGACGGCACACACGGACCTGTGCCAGTCCCCGGTTTTGGGACGCAACTCAATAACCGTGCAATCTTCGGCGTACCCCCAGAGGGAACGGTAACAATCAATTATACCGAAGGCGAATTCATAACAAGTGATGGAGTGAAGGTGCATCTCCGCACCCCGAGTTACAAAATTGAAAATGCGTATCAACCGTTACCCGATGACGTTGAAATCTCGCCCCGCGTCGCACCCGTTGTGTTCGGATTAGGACTACTTGAAGCTGTACCCGAAGCGACTATCCTCACCTTGGCGGACGAAGACGATCAGGATGATGATGGGATTTCAGGAAAACCAAATTATGTCTGGGATGTCCAGAAAAATGGACTGAGCCTCGGTCGATTCGGGTGGAAGGCGAACCAGCCGACACTGATTCAACAGGTCGCTTCCGCCTACCACGACGACATGGGTGTGACAACCTCGCTGTTGCCGAGAGAGAGTTCGGATGGACAATCACAATATGATGGGCGGAGCGATGATCCAGAACTCAGCGATGAAATTTTGGATGTAGTGACATTTTACGTCCAAACCCTCGCGGTTCCTGCTCGTCGTTACCTTGATGATCCGATTGTTCAACGTGGCGAGGAACTCTTTGAAAGTGCGGGGTGTTCCGGTTGTCATATCCCAACATTAGAGACAGGAACGTTATCCGACGTCCCAGAGGTTTCCAATCAGACAATTCACCCCTACACCGACCTGCTGTTACACGATATGGGTCCGGGGTTAGCAGACAACCGCCCCGATTTTCGGGCGAGCGGGTCGGAATGGCGCACACCGCCCTTATGGGGTATCGGATTAGTCAAAGTGGTCAACGGGCACACCAACTTCCTCCACGATGGTCGGGCGAGAGGGTTACTGGAAGCAGTTTTGTGGCACGGTGGAGAAGCAGAGCAATCGCGTGATGCAGTTCAGGGGATGTCCGCAAGCGACAGAAACGCGCTCATCGCTTTTCTGGAATCGTTGTAGCGTATAGGGAAGCAAGTTACGCTCCCGCTTCTTCTTCAGCAATAATCTGTCGTGCGAGATAGTTTTGGATACCCACTTGGTTAATCTGGTCGATTTGAGCCTCTATCCAGTCAATATGCTCTTCCTCATCTTTGAGGATACGCTCAAGAAGCTCTTCCGAACCAAAGTCTTTGTGGGTATGGGCAAGTTGGATAAATTCATTGAGCCGTTCGACCGCTTCTGTCTCAAGGGCGAGGTCATTGTCCATCATCTCTTGGACATTCGCTCCGATCTTAATCTCAAAATAGCGTGCCATGTTGGGCATCGCATTCAGATAGAGCACACGAGCGATAAGCTCTTCGGCATGTTTCATCTCCCCGATAGCGTGTTCGCGTATCGCTTGATGGAGCCGCTCATATCCCCAATTCTCGCAGATTTCGGAATGGGCAAAATATTGATTGATGGCGGTAAGTTCAGCAGTTAAAACTTCGTTGAGTACTTCGATAATTTCAGGATGTCCGTTCATTGTTTTTTCCTTTTATTTAAAATGAGTTAGAGTCAATCGAAACCGTACATAATAACGCTGCGGAAAAGTGAAGGGTTGACCCAACTAATAACTCGGGGTCCCCTCAGCAGCTTTGCCCCTGTTTTTGATATGAGCCAATTAGAGGAGGCTTATGGCTTTACAAGTTCAAGAATTACAACGAAATCCGGGAGTCCCTCGCTTCATAAAAGCAGCCAAGACAGATGAGGTGAGTCCCGGCAACGGCATCAGCGCAAAGTTGGAAGGTAACTTCATCGGTATCCACAACGTCAATGGAAAGTTCTACGCCGTGAACAACATCTGTCCCCATGTCGGCGGAATTTTACACGCGGGCCAGTTAGAAAATGATGTTATCGTCTGCCCGATCCATCAATGGAAGTTCGATGTCAAAACGGGCAAATGTATCTGGCCCGGGAAATGTGGGATTGCAACCTATCCCGTGAAGGTTGACGGGGAACATATTCTTGTCGATATCAATTCACCCAGTCAGCCAATCCAACATAACCCCATCCGCGTTTATCACACGAAAGCAGAACGGAGGTCAAAACCGTGATCACTGTCGCAAATCGAATCTACGTCGCGTCCGAATATCGAGACGCCTTTGAGGAACGTTTCCGCAACCGCGCTCGACTCATTGACGGGATGCCCGGCTTCATTTCCAACCAAGTGTTGCGTCCGGTCAATGACGATGATCCTTACGTTGTGTTCACGCTTTGGGAATCACGAAAAGACTTTGAAAACTGGGTCGAATCGGAGGAATTTCGCAAGGGGCACGCCCAATCAGGAACACTGCCCCAAGAAGCGTTCACGCAGTCAAACAAGCTGGAACTCCATGAGGTATTCCTCGACTCTGCTCGTCCCGACCTCGAAGAGGAGCCAGAAGGTGGACCGTTCAGGGTGCACTAGGGCATATGACTCACTTGGATTTACAAATCCAAACGGATAGGCAAAGCACATAAAAATGAAAGCCAAACCGACTTTCGTCAAATCAACTCATGAAGTAGTTAAGCAAGTATTCGTTACCGCGGTAAGTATCGCTTAATAAAATTGAATACCTATTGAGACTGAGACTCATTTTTATTAAATCGAAGGTTGAATAACAGAAAAGGCGAACGATAGAAAAAGGGACAGCTCCCAACGGCCAATTGTTAGCTATCTCCCATATCTCTATCGACTTGATGTATTGGGGCTTTTTTTGCGCCCATCGCCCTTTCTGCATTTATAAGAATAAGTCACTCGATTTGCGATTGTCAAGGAAATTCAGTTCACGTAAAGCAGGACAGATGCCGTCCGCCTTATATCTTTCTTACAGCAATTATAGACTGGAGCACATCTTTGGCACGCATGAGCATTTTGTTAGCCCATATTGATAAGGATTTAGATAATGAAATTAACCCCTATCCAATTTAGCAGCTTGTTGTTGGCAACTGTTTTGATCATTGGCCTGATATTGTCTGGCTGTGAGAGTGATCCTTTACTCGCCCCACAGGCGGCCGGTGACGAGGGCGGTAGTTATGGCAGGGCAAAACTCCCTGCGAGTGAAGCCGGTAACGCGCAAAAAGCGGTCAACGCCGAGCAAAATGGTAAAGTTGGTGACAACCGCGGCAAACGTACCAATCCAAAACTTTTCTGAAAGTGTAGGGAAGAGAATCTATGCGTCAATTTTTAGGAATTGTGATCTCATTAAATCTTCTTTTGGGTATGCCTAATCTATGCATCAGTTCAATTGAGATTCGTGGCAAAGTCGTTGATAAAGAGACAGAACAACCCCTTTCGGGTGCCACTGTTAAAATTGAATCGGAGGAGCAGGGTTTACAAGAGACAACGACAGCCCGAGATGGCACCTTTCACCTTACTCTGGATACCCTTGGGCAGAGACAGATTGAGGTTAGTTTAAGCGGTTACGATAGCTACAGCGAGATGCTTGAGCTAACTCCCGATTCAACACACACTTTAGATATCGCCTTATTAAGCCATCCCTTTGAACTGGCTCCTATAGAAATTATCGGCGAATCGTCACAGGTCAACGACAAACTGACCGGCACCGTCGCCCTGATGGAACCACAAACCGTTGAGTTGATTCATCCCGTCGGCACACAGGAGCTGCTCGAATTGATGCCCGGCATCAACGGTTATGCAGACGACGGATTCGGCAATTCACGTTTGAGCATCGGTATCCGTGGATTGAATCCGCGCCGGAGTGCCCGCGTCCTTATCCTCGAAGACGGTGTACCCATCCAACCAGCGGTCTATATCTATCCAAACGCTTACTACAACCCACCATCAGATAGAATTGACGCAGTAGAGGTCATCAAGGGGAGTGCCGCCCTCCGCTTCGGTCCCCAGACAATGGGCGGTGTGATTAACTACACCACCCGCAAACCGGATGGCACTCACGGCTTGACGAACCAGTTGACTGTCGGCAATAACGGGTATTACAGTGCGTTTTCGGAGTGGCGCGGTCTCGGCACCAAGGATATCACTTCCGACCTTCAACTACTCTACAAACATGGCGATGGTTTTCGGGATAACAATACGTTCGACCAAGTGAACGGAACGGTAAAGACGTTGTTCCGACTGAACCAAAAGAAGACGCTTTACCTCAAAGCAAACGGCAACTTTGAAAATTCCAACGCGACCTATACCGGTTTGACAGAGTTTTCCTTCCTGACCGATCCAAACTTCAATCCGAAATCGGACGATAATTTTAAGATTCTGCGCACTTCGCTCGACCTCATCTACACAAACAAAATCTCGACGAATCTAGTAAGCAATACGACGGTGTATACAAGCGTGTTTGACCGTCGGTGGTGGCGTGAGAATGACATCTTTGTGCGCGCCAGGACATTTGTAAAAGGAGATTTGACACCGGTGCCGTACTACCAAACCGGCCATTTGGTCCGAATCGGTGGCGGAATAGACAACTTTGGTATCCTGCGGACCTTTTACGTCGGTGGGGCTGAGCAAAACTATACTTTCAAGCACGACCTTGCTGGATCTCAGGGCCATGCCGAAATGGGAGCCCGTGTTCATTGGGAACGCTTTATTGATGACAGAAAGGTTGGCGATGCCACTGATGCACGCGATGGTGTGTACTATACCGGCAATCCAGACGATCCAGAGGACCCAGTGAATATCGTGGGACAGAGCCATCACTATGAGACTACCGCCCTCGCTCTATATCTCAAAGAGCAACGCGAGTGGGAAAAACTGACCGTAACGCCAGGCGTTCGTTTCGAGGTGTTTAAGCAACAACGAGTTGATCGGTTATACGGTGCTATATTCTCAGACAAAGTATCTGCTGTCCTGTTGCCCGGCATCGGTGCAAACTACCAGCTCGGCCGCTTTAATCTGTTCGGAGGAATTCACCGGGGCTACACCGCACCATCGAGTGGGGCATTGAAGATTACTCAGTTCGGACAAAACGTTGATGCCGGTGGACTTGACCTCGAAGCTGAAAAAAGCTGGAACATGGAAGCTGGGTTCCGATCTTGGAGACCAGGACTTACCTTAGAAGTCTCCGGATTCCTGATTAAAATCTCAGATATCGTCGCAGCGGGACGCGGCACAGCATTTAGGAATTTGGGCAGGGCTGACACCTACGGTCTGGAAACGGCATTGGGATTTGGAGTTTCACGCTTTGTGCCGCTGCTACCCGACATTAACCTTTCTTATACCTATCTCCAAACCGAGATTAAAAAAGGCATTGTTACATCTGCCACCATTGCTGGAAATGTACCTGTAAACATCGCCGGTAACGAATTGCCCTATGCACCGCGGCACACCCTAACGGTCGGATTGGCAAAACAGATTGGCGATGCTCTGCGGATGCGAGCGGATATGCGATTTGTTGACGAGGTTTTTACGGACTTCGAGAATCTAAAGCGGACTTTTAACCGTGGCGATACCGGTCCAATTCCGAGTTACACGATTTTCAGTGCGAGTGTAGATTACAAAGCCTTCGATCAATGGAAGGTTTTTATTACAGGTAAAAATCTCTTCGATAAAGTCTACATTGGGTCAAGATTACACTCGAACGCTGGTCAACCTGAAGCAAATCTAAGCTCAGGGATACTTGTTGGACCCAGGCGACAGATACTTGTTGGTATCAGGCATGGGTTGTAGTCAAAACTTCTCAAAAGAGATGTTTATTCAATTAAATCACTTAACCATTAACTTTACAAAGGAAAACATATGAAAACCTTTACCGAGCGGATTCTCTGGATGGCTGTGTTACTCTTGGTAACTAGCCTATTTATTGTTGGCTGTGGTGATGATGATGATGAAACAGACGTGGCGGATCTACTTTTAGAAGAAGAAGCAGAGGTAGGTACCACCCTCATTGACGTTCCTCCTGCTTATGTCTTTGATAGCCGTTTTGTTGAAGGCGAAAGCAGCGTTGCCTATTCTGGGCAGACCGTCCGCAATCTGTTGTTGCAAGACCTAAAAATCCTTATCGATAGTCTCGGCAAGGATGGCGCACAACCTATCGCTGTACAAGATATGCTTAACTTGTACGCGTATGACGATGCACTGAACCTACAATCACTGACCACCGCCGGTGCACTGTCCGTGTTGGAGAGTCACTATTCCGCAATTTCGACGGGTAAGAGTCTGGACGGAAAGATTTCGGGCGATATCGTCATCGGCTATAACCGTACCGCGGACGACTTGGTGCGTGAGTGGTTCCAAGTCATCGCAGACAACTCGCAGAACCCCGACAAACTTGGAACTCCGGCAGTCTACACCGACGACAACGGGGTAGACCTAACGCAGATGATTAACAAAGTGCTTATCGGCGCAGTCCCTTACTACCAAGCCACAGGTGTTTACCTCAACGGTCTACTAGAGCGTGACAATAGTGAGGCGCGAAACGGAACCGATCCCTATACCGCTATGGAACACGGGTGGGATGAAGCCTTCGGCTACTTTGGCGCCGCTCGTGACTACTTCCGCTATACCGATGAGCAGCTCGCCGGTAAGACCGACGATTACACCTTCGACTCCAACGGCGATGGTAGTATCGACTTCAAATCGGAGTATAATTTTGGGCTCTCCAGAAATGCCGGCAAGCGCGATAAAGGCGGCTCAGGCGTTGATCTTACTCGGGAGATTTTCGACGCATTTCTCAGAGGACGTACCCTAATTGCCAACCAAGGCACCGAAGTTGACATCATTCAACAACGCCAGCTCGCTGCTAACGGCATGGAGAAGGTTATCGCCGCAACAGTTGTACACTACATCAACGATACCCTGAGTGATATGTCCAATTTAGGTACGGACGCTGAAAACCGTGTGAACCTAAACAAGCACTGGGCGGAGATGAAAGGGTTTACCGTTGCCCTACAGTATAATCCGTTCAAGCTGATTGGTGATGGACAACTTAGGGAGTTGCACGGCATCATGGGGCAGGCACCCAGCTACGATGCGCCAGGTGCCCCCGCTTATGATACGACGGTTAGAAATTACAACCGTGCTAAGGATGTGTTGCAGGCAGCCTATGGATTCTCCGCTGCCAACATGGCAAACTGGTAAAATTAAGCACCTGTTTGAAAAGTTGTCATGAGGTGTTGGGATGGGGTTGTACTCTTTTCAAAACAGGTACTAAGAAATCGTGAACACACGTAGGCAAAACAATTATCGAAATCTTGGCGGGTTGGTGATACGTAAATTTTCGGATTGGCGTATCACTGAAACCAAAATGTGGGGCATCGTGTTGGTCCTCTGTGTTGGATCGCGGCTACTCACGGCTATATACTACATCGAAGATTTAGATAGCCTTCGCTTCGCGTTAAGCATGGTTGACTATGATGTCACCAAGTTGCAACCCCACTTCCCAGCTTACCCCGTTTTCTGTTTTGTTGGCAAGCTCATCTACGCCATCACAGGACGTTACGCTTTGGCTTTTTCGCTTATCGGGGGCGTATCAATATTTTTGACCATCTTTTTCCTATTCAAGATTGCAGGAATTAGAAACATCTCATCTGTTGGGCTTATTGCCATTTTGATGTTGCTCGCTAACCCCCTACTGTGGTTGATGAGCAATCGCTATATGCCCGATACAATGGGAGTTGGGCTTGTATTGGCAAGTCTCTATTTCACGACAGTTCAGGACGAGCAACCGCGTAAAATCTGTTTAGGATTTTTTCTCGCTGGGGTCTTGGGCGGGGTTCGTCTCTCCTGTTTGCCGATACTGATCCCCGCACTGCTGATGCAAATGCGAGGACGGTGGCAAACACTTAGATTTATCGCGGCGGGCGCAGCAGGCGTTGCTATTTGGCTGGCACCGTTAATTATCCTCACGGGTTGGGAACCACTCGTTAATGCCGCCCAGACACACAGTCGAGGGCATTTTCTAGACTTTGGCGGCACCATTTCTAGTGAACCCGGATTGGGGATTCGATTGGCGAAACTTTTTGAGAGCATCTGGGCAGACGGTTTTGGGCTTTATTGGAACGGACGGCACCCCATTACTGTCTGCACAACAGCTGCCCTACTTGGAATTCTGGTCGCAAATCGGCGTACTAAAAAAAACGTAAAGCGTTCAAGTTTTCTGAGTGCCAGTTTCATTGGGTGTATGGTCTACTTAATCTGGATTTTCTGCTTCCAGAATGTCGTGTATAAGAGTCGGCATGTTCTGCCGCTCGTGCCTTTTTTGGCACTGTTTATCGCCTGTGCCTGTGCCAAAATAGTTGAACAACCGAACCGAATATTCAAGGTTGCTGTAATCGTTTTTCTCTGCTGTTACGGTTATGTCGCCCTCCATTTGGTAGCGCAGCACAAAAAGCCGACCGCTATCGCGCAGATACACCAGTACCTCAAGACCAAACAGGGCGATAAACTACATGTGGTCTCGGTAACGTTAATTAAATTTTATCTCGCTGCTCAAGGGTTGCAGGCAGTCTATACCCCGATTAAAACCGCGGAGGACCTTGCAAAACTTGACGAAAAATTGGACGACACATCAAGGTTAGTAGTCATCGGTAGTCCACTCCAAGACCGGATACCGAAAACGAAAAAGACATTCTATCACAATCCGTATGTCAACCGGATGTGGTCAGAATTATCTGTGTTTGAGTATTAAGTAAAATGCAACCTATTGAAACTGACATCCAAATTCTCGGTGGAGGTCCCGCAGCACTGACAGCCGGTTATTACGCAAAGAAACGTGGGCTTGATTTCGCTCTCTTTGAAGCAGGTACAGATGTCGGAGGGAATTGCCGTACGCTTCAGGCCGGGGATTTCCGGTTTGATACCGGTGCCCACCGATTTCACGATAAAGATCCTGAAGTCACAAGTGAGGTCAAAAAACTGTTAGGCGACGCATTGCTACGCGTTGATGCACCGAGCGAAATCTTTTTCGAGGGGCAATTTTTCCGATTTCCGCTGACATTGAATGATTTGGCTGGAAAACTGGATGCCAAGACGCTGCTGAAAATTACTTGGGATAAGTTGCAAGCACCGAGTGAAACAGTAACAGATAACTTTGAGACATTTGCAGTCAATCAGTACGGTAGAACGTTGGCAGAACGTTTTCTGCTCAACTACTCTCAAAAACTGTGGGGCGAAACCACACACAAACTATCTACAGCTATATCGGGAAAGCGGTTAAAAGGACTCGATCTGAAAACCTTTATCCGTGCTTCTCTGCTGGGTGAGGAACAAAAGCCGAGACATCTGGATGGTAGTTTCTTTTATCCCAAATACGGCTTCGGGATGATCGTCGATAAGTTGAGCGAATTTATTGGTGACAAACATATCCACATCAACAGTAGAGTGAGCCGACTGATTCACAAAAACGGCAAAATTGAGCGGGTCATATTAAATAATGGCGATGTTGAACTAACTGCAGATACGGTGATTAGCACACTGCCACTAACACTCTCAGCAAAAATTCTCGATCCGCCGCCACCATCGGAACTTTTAGCTATCGCTGACTCGATCAAATATAGAAATCTAGTGTTATGTGTATTCGGCTTGAATCGAACCGCCTTTTCGCCAAACGCTTCACTCTATTTTCCGAGCGAGGAGTTTCCATTTACACGGCTTTATGAACCCAAAAATCGCAGTGTTCACATGGCACCCACAAACCAGACAGTAATTGTACTTGAACTGCCGTGTTACAGCGATGATCCGGTCTGGAATATGTCCGAAGAAACACTAAGAGCCAAGGTCTGGGAAGCGTTGCGTCGCATAAAACCAATACTAATAGAAGAAGTTATCTGTTATCAAACTTATAAATTGCCATTCGCGTATCCTGTACTTGAGGTCGGGTTCGCAGAGAAGGTGGCGCGTTTGGTCGAATACTTTGAGACATTTGAGAACCTGCACGTGACAGGAAGAAGCGCCCGCTTTAGCTACTTGCACCTCCACGACCTGTTCAAAACAGGGAGAGAATTGATAGATCAGATCGTGCATGAGGGAAACGGCACTAAAGCACGAAAATTGGGATAGATTATGTTTGGCTTAACACAACCGGTCAGACATGCAAAGAACAGGTGAAGATATGAAAGTTGCAATTATCGGTACTGGATACGTTGGGTTAACCACCGCCGTCGTGCTCGCCACCCTCAACCATGATGTTACTGCAGTGGATACAGACAAGGGCAAACTCGGTCTTTTACACGCCGGGAAGGTCCCTATCCATGAACCTGGCATCCAGAACCTTTTTGACAAAGTGCGACACACTATCTGTTTCACACCTGATGTGGCTGAAGCGGTTCCAGAAGCAGAACTGATCCTGATTACTGTTGGCACTCCACTGAAAAATGGTGGGGCAAATACGCGGTTTGTGAAACAAGCAGCACTGGAAGTTGCACAGGTCTGTCATCCAGATCGGCACTATACCCTCGCTATCAAATCCACGGTGCCAACCGGTACCAATCGGCATGTCGCTAAAATCATTGAGAAAGTCTTTGCAGCACGAGGGGTACGAGGGAATGTTTCTGTTGCTTCCAATCCGGAGTTTTTGCAGGAGGGGTTGGCGCTGCAAGGTTCGTTCTATCCAGATCGGATTGTTGTTGGAGCAGATTGTGAGGAGGCGGTAAACACCTTACGCTGTCTCTATCAACCGATACTTGAACAGACGTTTGACTCACCAAGTTCATTACCACGTCCGGCGGGCTACCAACCGCCACCGATGGTAACGACGGATCCAAACAGTGCAGAGATGCTCAAATACGCCGCGAATACTTTCCTCGCGCTTAAAATTAGTTTCATTAATGAAATCGCAGGGCTCTGTGAGAAAGTAAGCGCGGATGTAACGGAGGTTGCCCGAGGCATCGGACTTGACTCTCGTATAGGTCCACGGTTCCTCAACGCAGGCGTCGGCTGGGGTGGCAGCTGCTATCCCAAAGATACAGCGGCACTATTAGGTGTCGCTGCACAATCCGAATACGCGATGCCTATCACTGAAGCAGCACGTACCGTCAACTTCCGACAACGAGGACGCATCGTCGAAAAGTTGCAAGACGCGCTGATAACCCTCAAGGGGAAAACCATCGGTATCCTCGGTCTTGCCTTCAAGCCAAACACAGATGATATCCGAGAAGCGCCAGCGCTATACATTATCCGCCAACTTATTAAGGAGGGGGCAAATATTCGTGCACACGATCCCGTCGCTATCCAGAACGCAAGGCACGCCCTTAACGGATTCCCTGTCGTTTTTACCAACAATGTGTGTGAACTCACTCACAAGGCAGATGCGTTGGTGCTCATCACCGATTGGGAGGAGTACCAGAACATGGACTTAAAGGCACTCGCTAAACGAATGAATACACCGTTTCTCATCGACGGGCGCAACGTTTATACTCCCCAAGAAGCGGAAGCCGCTGGATTTCATTACATCGGAATCGGAAGGAGCTCTGATAGAGTTAGGAGTTACGCGTTTGATAAATCGGAACTTTGATTTAACCCCTGTTGTGGGCGGCAGACTAAGACAACCTGTATCCACAACTGAATAACCCTTAGCACGTGTCAAAGTCATACGACGTATAAAATCAGAGACGATTTTTACAACCGAGGTGCGTAAGACCTAATTAATCTGCATAAGGTGAACTCATGATTATTTCACGGACACCGATACGAATCAGTTTGGTAGGCGGTAGCACCGATATCGCCAGTTTTTATCGAGAACATGGGGGCGAAACCATCAGCACCACCATCGACAAATATATCTCTGTTCGTATCACGAGACAGCGAAACTCTCAAATTGCTATCGACACCCCACATCATCGTGAAACGGTTGCTGATCCGAATCACATTCAGCACCCTTTGATTCGAGAAGCAGTGCGAAAAACCTTTCCCACCGTTTGCGGGGAGTATACAGGGGGCGGGATGACTATCACAGTGCGCTCCGATATCCCCTCACGCGGCTGTGGGTTGGGGTCGTCAAGCGCGTTAACCGTTGGACTCCTCAATGCGCTGTACGCCTATCGGGGAATCGAAATGTCCCCGGAAACCCTCGCACATCAGGCATGTAACATTGAGATAGAGCACTTGAATCAGCCCATCGGGAAGCAAGATCAGTACATCGCCGCTTACGGCGGGTTGAGGCGGATTCGGTTTAACAAAGATGAAAGTGTCAATACGCAAGCTATCCCGGTAACCTCTGAAATGGTAGCCCATTTAGAAGAGAATCTCACCCTATTCTACACAGGAATTCAACGACGCGCCGAAACCATATTCCACGAACAGAAACGTACTGCGAGTCCCCAGACGCTACTGCGAATCAAGGCACTCGTGTCAGCGTTTTACGATGTTCTCGTCGAGGACAACCACAAGGATTGCCCCTACAAAAATGACAATCACAAAGGTTGCCTCTGCGAGATCGGACATCTGTTACATCGCGGTTGGAGTTTGAAACGTACCCTCTGTGATAGCATTTCAAACCATAAGCTAGATACCATCTATAAGCGTGCCATTGCTGCGGGTGCGTTGGGTGGCAAGATTCTGGGAGCAGGCGGCGGGGGATATTTTCTATTTTATATTCCCAAGGAGAAACAGGGGATAGTAACAAGCATTCTCACCGAGTTAGGGCTCTTGCGGCTGGGGTTCCGCTTTGAAGCCAAAGGCAGTCAACTCATCGCACAAAGGAACCCCAATGAAAACATTATTCCTATCGTTAGGAACAGACATGACTCAGACCGCACGTTTTCACGCCTTCTCAAATGCTGAAGGACCTACACAGTTGAATGCTTACCCCTCTATCCCTCGTGTGGTTCCAAGCATTCCGATATGGGGAACAAGCAGAGAGACGGGTAAAGTGAACTCTTAATGCCCAATGAATCGGGCAATTACAATCTGAAGTACGTAATTTCTAAGAGTATAGATATTGCTCAATAAAATTGCACGATTATTGATATTGAGACTCATTATTAAAAAAGAAAAGGCGAACGATAGAAAAAGGGACTGCTCCCAACGGCCAATTGTTAGCTATCTCCCATATCTCTATCGACTTGATGTATTGGGGCTTTTTTGCGTCCACGCTTTTTCTGCACTGATTAGAAATGGACCAGTGGCTGTGCAACCCTCGAGAAAACGTAGTGCACGTAAAAGGGAGGCTAAGGTGCAAGATAACACAAGTTCACCTCCAACAACCATAGAGAAAAAACAGAAAAAACAGGACAAACGTCGCTCGCCCTACGCCTTTCTGCCAACGTCGTGGAGCCGGGGTGCCTTTCTCAAATGGTTGCGTCGAACACACGCTTGGCTTGGACTCTGGGGTGCAACGTTGGGTATTCTCTTCGGCATCACCGGGATTTTACTCAACCATCGAGGCGTCATGAAGATTAACGCCGCTAAAACCGAACGGACAAAGATTGAGCTTGCGCTACCAGAAGTTCGACCGGAAAGCGTCGAGGATTTTGCAATGTGGCTTCAAGTCGAACTGGATATCGAGAAGAAGTGGAGCCGTGCGCGTTCAGAGCCGCCACAAGAAATTAGCTGGGATGGGCAGTCAGTGGTCCAGCCTGAAAAATGGCGTGTTAGCTTCAGTAACCCACAACGTACCTACAGCGCGGACTATTGGGTAGGCAACAGTTACGCCAGCGTCACACGGTTTGATCGAAATGTCTTTGCATTTCTCAACCGTCTGCACATGGCAAGCGGAGTGGGGACCGCGTGGATTCTTCTCGCCGATTCGATCGCTGGCAGCTTAATCATCCTCTCGCTTACCGGGATACTGCTCTGGACGCGACTTCACGGTCCCCGTCTATTCGCCGCGGGGCTCGGTTTCGGATCACTGACCCTTGCAATCTTCTTTGTTTGGCGAACTTTCTAATCGACTTATTGAGCGGTCATCTTAGGGCAGCCCCTGCTTGTTCGACCCATTGAAGGGGATGCTAAATGACCACAGACCTTCTCTCATAGGGTGGAGAAGGCTTGATGATAATCAACCCTAAGCTCTCCAGCTTGTTGGGGTGAGGAATCAAGCGCGGGAGCCTGGTGTAGCAAGTCATGCGTAACGCAAAAAAACATTTGCCTCCCGTTACGCATGACGCGTTACACAACAATCAATCGTGCACAGATTGTCAGAATCATTACACAGAAAGGAGCAAATTCATGCACTCACATAAACGACTTTGGATAGGATTCTTCGCTATCCTCATGGTCGGTGGAGCGAGGTTAAGTTTCGCTGCAACAGAGTTAAAAACTGACCTCTTTCAGATGGATGAAGTGGTCATCACTGGCACAAAAACCGAACGTCGATTGAAAGACACACCCGTTATCACAGAGGTCATCACACGCAGTGAGATCGAAGCAACGGGCGCAGAAAACATCGGCGAGGTGCTTGAACATCGGGTGGGAATCGTCGTTGATCGCGATGCCCACGGCGACGGGGTTCAATTACAGGGGCTCGATTCGGATTACATCCTGATTCTGCTCGATGGCGAACCCCAAGTCGGTCGAATCGCTGGCAAAATCGATCTCGCACGGATTGCGGTCGAAAACGTTGAGCGAATCGAGATTGTTAAAGGTGCCTCCTCCGCGCTCTTTGGCAGTGCTGCGATGGGCGGCGTAATCAACGTCATCACGCGCAGCGCATCGTCCCCATTTGCTGCTCAATTTACCAACAACCTTGAGACTCACAATACCATCGACAGCCGCACCACAGTTGAATTGAACCGCGCCAAGCTCAACGCGCTGTTGACCCTTGCAGCAAACCGTCGAAATCCAATCGACTTAGATGAGTCAGATCTAACGACAACAATTGATGGCTATCAGAACTGGACCCATTCCGCACGAACTGAGTATCAACTGACCCCAAAATCGACTCTACTATTTTCGGGACAGTATTTTGCTCAAAAGCAGGAAGGTGTCAGCGAAAGAGAGGGTGTCATCTTTGACCGCCTCGGTGATATCGACAACTTCAGTGGAAGCGTCGGCACAGGATACCAACTCGGCTCGCGCTCAAAGTTGGTGGGCAAGATATACACCACACGCTACCGCGATGAATCAACGGTTATTGACCGTGGCACCTCCCTTACCGCATCATCGAACGTGACGATTCAAGACCTGATAAAAGGCGAAGCACAATTTGATACCGCCCTCGGATCGAAGAATCAACTGACCGTTGGTGCGGAGTTAATCTTTGAAAATCTTGAATCGCAACGCATTACAGGCGGCGAGCGGGAGATTACAACCGATTCACTCTTCTTCCAAAACGAATTTCGACCGATGGCAAACCTTGCATTCGTCTTGGGCGGAAGACTGGACTATCACTCCGAATTTGGAACACACTTCAGCCCGAAGTTGAGCGGGATGTATCGCGTGACCCCTGATGTCACGATCCGGACCTCCTTTGGTCAAGGCTTTCGTGCGCCTGACTTTAAAGACCTCTACCTCGATTTCAGCAATCCGACCTCCGGCTATCAGGTGCTTGGAAACCCAGATCTACAACCGGAGTCATCGGGTAATTGGAATTTTGGCGTTGAATATCGGTTTAGATCCGCACTACTCGGACGGGTACATCTGTATCGAAACAACCTGCAAAACCTGATCGAGACAGAGCGGATCGGGCAGAGCGTACTCGGTGGAAGTAAATTTCAATATTTCAACGTCAGCGAAGCATTCACCGAAGGGGTTGAGGTTGAGCTTTCCACCCGTTCAATCGGGGGTTTCTCCGCAACAATCGGCTACGCACATCTCAACGGTGAGGATAAGGAGACAGGGCTGACACTGCTCAATCGGTCAAAACATAGCGGCAACCTCAAACTTGCCTACGCTAACCAAGGCGCTGGTTTCAACGTAGATCTGCGCGGGCGTTATGCCAGCAGGTGGGGATTCTTCGACGACGGCGACAATGTCCTTGAGGATGAAGAGTACGCGCCGAGCAACTGGATCTGGAATCTTCGGGGGTCAAAGCAAATTCTCAAATGGCTCAAAGCCTCTGTCGGTGTTAATAACATCTTCGACTTCAAAATTCCAACCTTTTACACCTTTACCGGGCGGTCATTTTATGGCGGACTCTCATTGACTTATTGAAAGGACTGTCACACGACCACAGGATTTCTCTCATAGGGTGGAGAAAGCCTGTCGATTAATCAACCTTAGGCTCTGGTTAGGAGCCGAGTGTGAGAACCCTAACAATCAATCGCGCCAATAGAAGAAAAGATGGAACTCAGCAGAGCACATCTCTTAGGGGTAGTCGGTTTTACTTCGATACTTTTCACTGGGACGTTGATGTCATTCACGCCCCTATTGCAACGGTTATGCCTGTTGTTGTATTCACAGGCACTTCTGCTCGCAGCTGGTGCTTTTGCATGTGCGTGTGCGTCATCATTAGTTTACCTCTTCCAAGAGGTCCAGCTTAAACAGAAACGATTTCTATTGGCATTTTACCACCTGCCGGCACTTGAGCGCTTAGACACATTCTGCTATCAGAGTGTGATCATTGGTGTCTCACTGTCGGGCTTCGGATTGCTAACCGCTTTTCTATTGCACAACAATTATCACAGCGATTGGGAGCAACAAATATCAGTCGCGCGTTGTGTGTGGTTGGTCTATCTGCTGCAGCTGTTCGTCCGATTTGCACTATGCCGACGTGGAAGAAAGTCGGCTTATGTCTCAATCACCTGTTTTTCAATCCTACTATTTCTATACGCATCCTTCCAGTGGTAATAGAAAGTTGATTCTTTCCTACATCACTGAACCCTATCAAGAAAGGAAACCAAATGAATTACACAAAAGAGTCTTTGTCAAGCAACAACATATGCGCTGTCTACCAATGCCTTGAGGGGCACATTCACTTCAAATACCGGGGTATCGATATTGCGATGCCTCCAGAAGATTTCTACCAAGTTGCCGGCACTATCGCTGAAGCTATGTTGACCATCAACGAAGAAAACACAAAGTCTTTAAACGACAGGGATCAGCCGATCACTGTCTAACCCATCATTTCAAGTACTCAGTAGGAGGATATAATGAAAACCTTTAGAAAGTTCGCTACTTGGCGACTCATTATCTGGTCAATTCTGTTTATTGGGACTGTTCTGTTTACCGGTTGCGGTAATGATGACGACGAGACACTTGAGCAACCGCTTACGGAACAACCTCCCACAGATACAACCCTACCATCGACTAATCAATCTCCCGCCGAAGTCACACCACAACTCGATGTTATCAGCTTCACCATTGATGCTACCAGCAGAGAGGCATGGGCGTATTTCTCCTTCACCACAGGCGATACCGTTGAAGTTGCAGATCCACTTAATTCAATGGATTGGGATCTCGGATTCCAAAGGACGAAGGTGAAACTCAATGGCGGTATAAGTGGCCCAGGAAAGGGCGCTGCTGTGATGCTCAAAGATGTGGAGTTAGAAGGGGTGAAAGAAGCACCCGCAGATGGGTACGCCGCCGATTCAGACGCGAATCTCGCTATCGTTGCAGCGAGTGAGGAGGGGTGGTATATCTACACCGGACCACCCAATCATTGGGTTTTGCCACTGGAGCAACGGGTGTTTGTGATTCAAGCGGCGGATGGTACATTTGCGAAGGTGCACTTCATCGGCTACTACAAAGACAATGAAAACAGAAAGGATGGCGGTTTTATAACCTTTGAATACATCCATCAGCCCGATGGAAGCCGCAATTTCTGACGAATAATTCGTGCTGCTGCGAGAGGCTGCTGTGTCTCCTACCTCTCCGGAAGAAACCGAGTTTTTCCAGAAGAAACTCGGTTTCTTTTTATCTTCTCCTGACATAAGCGACCAATTTCAATGTTCCGTTTCCAACACAAGGAGCCAACAATGAAAATACAACAACTCGCAATACTGTTCTGTCTGGCTGCATCAATCGCCATAGCGCAACCTGTCGAGGTAACCGACGCGAGCGGCGAAACTATTATTATTCACTCAGCCGAGCGCATCGTTTCCCTCAACGGCAGCATTACTGAGATTCTCTTTGCACTCGATATAGGTGCAAATGTTGTCGGCTGCGATGCCTCTTCCACCTATCCAAAACATGCCAAAGAGACGTTACCGTCGGTCGGGTATCAGTACCGGCTCAACGCTGAGGGTATCCTTTCCTTGAAACCAACGCTGGTGATTGGGCGATCGGACGTGAAACCACCTCAAGTCATCGAGCAGCTACGCATGGCGGGCGTAACAGTGATGCTGTTTAAAGAACCGAGAACTTTTGACGAAGCCAAGCAACGTCTCCGCATAATCGGGAAGGCGGTGGGTCGCGAGGAACAAGCAACTGCATTAATCTCAACCTTAGATAAGGACATCGAAACGCTAAAATCAAAACTCACTGATCAACAGAATCTAGCAAAACTCAAAGCGTTGTTTCTCTACCTAAGAGGACCACAAACCGCCTTTGTTCTCGGCACAGATTCGGGTCCTGGCGCGATGCTTGAACTCGTCGGCGCAGCCAATGCCGCAGGAGAAATCAAAGGCACTAAGCCGATGACAGCGGAGGCAGTTATCGCCGCGCAGCCGGATGTGTACGTACTGTTTGAATCAGGATTGAAATCGATCGGTGGCGTCGAAGGGCTGCTTAAAGTCCCCGGTTTGGCACAAACACCCGCAGGGCGGAATAAGCGAGTGGTTGCTATGGATGGATTGTATCTGTCGGGATTTGGTCCCCGTTGTGGCAAAGCCGCCCTCGATCTATTTCGCGGCATCTATGAATCTGAGGGACATTTCATTGCAAAGGGGGAATAACCTCCCCAGTTTACAACCAATCATAACGCATTGTGTAGCGATCGGTGAATAGTGCCAAATCGAGCCAAAATCCTTCTTATCCTCGGTATTTCACTCCCAATTTCGCTTTGCGTCGCAGCGGGTGTAGGAGCATATCAGATCCTGCCGTGGCATATCCCCCACATACTGCTTTTCCATAAAGATGGGTTTGAAGTCCTCCTCTATGTCCGATTTCCTCGTGTTCTCTTATCCGCAATCGTCGGATCGGTTTTAGCCATCTCCGGTGCGACCCTGCAGGGCATCTTCCGCAATCCACTGGCGGATCCCGGGTTAATCGGGGTAACGGCGGGCGCAGGCCTCGGCGCAGCAATCTGGATTGTGCTAATCGGCGGCGGATTTTTGAGTATCTGGGGCGTACCGGTCGCAGCATTCACCGGAGGAGTGCTCGTGACGATTGGCGTCTGGAAAATCGCTCAAACGCAAGGACAGGTTCTCACCGTAACTCTCCTACTCGCCGGGATAGCACTCAATAGCTTTGCTGGTGCAGGCATCGGCTTGATGACATTCCTCGCCGACGAAGAACAACTTCGAAGCCTTACCTTCTGGCTGCTCGGCGGCTTCGGAGGAGCAACATGGCGCGTAGTTACCGTCACGCTTCCAATTGCAACCATCGGAGCAGTCGTGTTGTTCCGTCTCGCTCGTGCGCTCAACGCGATGAGCTTGGGTGAATCGGAGGCGTACCATCTCGGTGTTTCGACCGAATCATTGAAGAGATGGGCAATCTTTGGGGTAGCGTTGACCGTTGGTGCCGCCGTGTCAGCGGCGGGTGGCATCGGTTTCGTAGGACTCGTCGTACCGCATCTACTCCGTCTCATGGGCGGTGCCGATCACCGGTATCTGTTGCCCGGTTCAGCGTTGGGAGGTGCAATCCTACTTGTTTTGGCAGATCTTTTTGCCCGAACCGTTGCAGTCCCCGCCGAACTGCCCGTCGGTGTTGTCACTGCGTTGCTTGGGGGACCATTTTTCCTGTGGCTGTTGATGAGATTCAAGAAAGAGGTGGTGTATGGTTGAATTGGAACGGGTTGGGTATCGCATCGGTCAGAAATGGCTTGTCCGCAACATTGACCTGAAAATTGAAGCGGGACAGTTTTGGATTTTCGTCGGACCAAATGGCGCGGGCAAATCGACACTCTTACGCCTTATCTCCGGCGAACTTGCACCGACAACCGGGTGGATCCGATTTTTCGGCGAATCGATCAGCGAGTATCCACCAAGAGAATTGGCTCGGAAACGCGCTTATCTCCAACAGAAACGAGATGTCAACTTCCCATTCCGTGCCTCGGAGATTGTCCTGCTCGGCCGTCATCCACACCTCAACGGCGCGAAAGAAAGCGCCACAGATTTAGTAATTGCACAGGAAGCGATGAAACAGGTGCAAGCCGAGATGTTCGCTGAACGCCTTTATCCAACACTGTCGGGTGGCGAGGCGTCTCGCGTTGATCTTGCCCGTATCCTTGCACAAGAACCGAGGATATTCCTGTTGGACGAACCGACAAATCATCTCGACCCTCGACATCAGGTCCAAACTCTCCGCTTGTGCCAGTCGATCGCGCAGTCCGGAAGAACGGTCATTGCCGCAATTCACGACCTAAATCTAGCGTCAATGTACGCAGATCAGGTGCTCATGTTGCGGGAAGGAAACCCTATCGCTGTTGGAACTCCCGAATTCATTTTTACAGCGCAACAGTTGGAGGCGGTCTACGATGTACCCTTTGAAGTGATGCAACTTTCGAGCGGACAATTGGTTGTCGTGCCACTTTCTTCTGATTCGAGGCCTAATTCGTATCCCAACACCCAAACGTCGATTTTGGAAACTTGATACAGAGGTACGAACAAAGGGTTGGGAGCCCCAACCCCTACGGAGGATTGTGGCCCCCTCATCAATATAGTTGAAGTTGGCTCGCCCATTCCAAGTACCGGTGTAGCATTTCTGCAACAACAGTGTTGCACAGTTCCGACAAACTCCTCCTGAACACAACCCTCCCTTCGCAATCATAGCTGATGTCAAAGTCAAGCGCAAAGTCACCCAGAGAAGGAGCGATTCAGACAAATGGCACCTGTCGCCCCGCTGGGGCTTTGGGGTATGGGGCTATCGGTATGCTATAAACATATCGCCCCGCTGGGGCTAAATGCACCCTGTCCCATCCTAAAATAGTCCCGTTTCACGTTCCGATTTCTATCCCCGATAAATCGGGATTAAGAAACCTGATTCAGACAATAATGATGCACACCCGTCAAATAATTGTGGCATCTAAATTGCTCGTGGATGACGCGCCAAGTGAATTTCGTTTGGCAACGATTCCTGTCAGATTTTATTTAGGTTCCGTTGAAATGTCAACAGCATCTAGATAACGTGGTATAATAAAAACCGTTTGACAATCCTTGCGTAGGTCGTACTCTTCAATCTTCCACAACAACCGGTTGAAAGGAGATACCCACCATGAATCGTTCACACCTCAGACCCAATTTCAAACCTCTCGCCGTAATTGTAGCACTCTCACTATTCGCAGCGTCACACACCATCGCTCAAGACATTACATGTACCTTATCTGGTCGTGTTGTTGATGTCAATGGAAACCCGATTGCTAGTCTCCCGATAGTGATTCAGCCATTTGCAATTGTCGAAGGCAGGCTGGAATCGGCGTTTCTACTAAAAGAGTTTATGCCGGAAGCCTTTGTGCCTCTGATCAAATCGCAAACAGATGAAGCGGGACGGTTTTTCGTCACAGGTATCAAATCTGGACCCATCCAATTTGTGGCACAACCTGCCCATCTACCGGAGGATGGGATGCTACCACCCGACGTATACCACCCTGCTCCGGACGCCGACGTGCTATCTATCGAAACTGGAGGAATAATCTTCTACCCACCTTACGAGAAACACCCACCGTTCGGGGGAATTACGTTTGGCGTTGAGCCGGGGACACACCTCGAAAACGTTGAGGTCACGGTGAAACCCCGAATGCGCATTCGGGGGCAAATCGTTTTTGCCGATGGCACACCGCTTGCCAATGCAGAGATTGGAACTAGTACGCGACAGCGCGATCTTGATGGAAGGGGCAGCGGTAGTTCGGTCGGCGGATCTCGGACGGATAATGCGGGCTACTTTGTGAAATATGTGGGTGAGTCTGGGTTCTACACGGTTGGGGTCAGGTTTCAAGGACTTTCAGCAACCTCGGAGGAATTTATCCTTGAAACTGACCAAAGATACGATAATCTGGTCTTAACACTCGATAGCAAACCGGTTCCCTTCGAGGCGCTTCCCGAGCGGATGGAACTGGATAACACAGGACAGGAGGATTTGCCCCCCAAGTCGTCGGAGGAGGAGAAGTAATCCAAGTTTTGACCGAGTCTTTCATAGCCAAGCCACCTGAAAGGAGATATTTACCATGAACCCTTCATGTTTCAGACTTCACCTGATATCTCTCACCACGATTGTAGTATTCTTATTGGGGACATTATCACACGGCATCGCTCAAGAAGCCAAGAGCACTCTATCCGGTCGTATTGTTGGTGTCGATGGAAATCCGATTGCTGGGCTGCCGATAGCCCTTCAGCCATTTGATCCTATCAATGAGGCGCAGCGCCTAGGATACCTCTCTTTTCTCGAATCACAAACTGATGAAGAGGGGCAATTCTCTATTGCAAACATCGCTCCCGTCTCAGTCCAATTGATCGTCTTGCCCCACGACACACCTGACTATGAGATACTATCCGTCAGAATTGGGCTGGTGACCATCTATCAAGATAGAGCGTCAATTTCTGATGGGATCGCCTTGTCTATCAAGCCGGGCACACACATCAAGAACGTTGAAATCATAGCAAAACCTCGGATGCGTATGCGGGGTCAAGTTATTTTCGCCGATGGCACACCCCTTGCTAACGCCTCGGTTAAGATCAAGGTTCGACGTCGTTCTCCTGACGGGATGGGTAGCGGCAGCTCAAGTTCCCCCGCAAGGACGGACGATACAGGTTATTTTGTGGAATATGTGCAGACGCCGGGGATCTACACCGTAACGGTGAACTACCGGGGACTTTCGGCAACCCCGGAGCCGTTCCTGCTTCAGGAGAATGACAGAAAGGACGATGTGATTTTCACGTTTAAGCGTGAACCAATTTCTCCTGATTCACCCGATGGTCGGGTGGAAGCGTCCGCAGAAGTGTCAACCTCGCCATGGGTGGGTGCGGGAGTATGGGTGGTGAATCCCACAAATGGACACGCCTACAAAAGCATCCATTGCGCAAGTTGGGACGATGCCAACACCCAAGCGGTCGCTGAAGATGCACATCTGGTGGCAGTTAATGACGAAGCAGAACAGAAATGGCTCGTGGAAATCTTTGGATGGCAGCCCTACTGGATTGGATTAACCGACTTTGCAGAAGAGGGTGAATGGAGTTGGACAAGCGGCGAGCCGGTTACCTACACCAACTGGACACTCCATGAACCGATGGACACCGGCAGCGGCGAGGAGGATCACGTTTTCATGGGGCACGCCCTGAATGGCGAGTGGTCCGACATTAGCATTGAAGGTGCGGCATGGAAGTTTATCCAAATGGCGATCATTGAAATGAAGGATTTGCCCGCCAATACGCCAACAAAGGAGAAATAATCCCAATTTGAAAACTCAAGTATGTCGTTTTACATTTATCCTATTGAGCAGCCTCGCTTTATTCACGATCACTACAGTTTCCATCGCCCAAACCCAAGATTATTCGGGGGTAAATCTACCCGATGGTGCGATCGCCCGTTTGGGAAAAGGCGGAGTGAGTTACGACGATCGAGGTATCGCCTTTTCCCCCGATGGGAGTCGTCTCGCTGTGGCGACCAGCATGGGCGTTTGGCTTTACGATGCAGAAACGTTTGATGAAATTGCACTGCTGACCGGGCATAAAGAAGCGGTCACCGCAGTGGCGTTCTCGCCCGATGGAACAAAGCTCGCTTCGGTATCGGGTTTCCATTTCCCCGGAACCCTCAAACTCTGGGAGGTAAAGACAGAAAAAAACATCGCTACACTCCAAGTGGAAAAAGGTCCAAACGGCTCTGTAGCGTTCTCACCAGACGGCACAAAACTCGCTTGGGCGGGTAGATTGTGGGATGTAGAGACAAGACAACAGCTCGACATACTCCACAATGACAGATTGTTCGAGGTCGCCTTCTCGCCTGATGGAAAGATACTAGCGGGAACAGGTATAAGTGCCATTGGGCGGACGCGGTCGGGTGTTATCAAGCTTTACGATGTCGAAACAGGACAACTCATCAACACCCTCGCCGCCACGCAGCGCACAAAATTGAGTGAAAGTACAAAACGAATCTCATCTATCGCGTTTTCACCCGATGGGCAGCTATTGGTTTCAGGGTCAGCAAATGGTGGAACGATCAAGCTGTGGGATGTGGAAACAGGGCGGAATACTGCCACATTTACAGAGAAACCGGAACCTGGAAGTTCCATGTTGTGCGTTGTGTTCTCACCGGATAGCACTAAACTCGCTGTGGGATCGGCGGAAGGCATTAAGTTACTGGAAGTACCAACAGGAGAGCATATCTACACACGACGACATATCGACATCGGCGAACTAGAGTTTTTTCCGAATGTTTTCTCCGTCGCGTTTTCACCGGACGGGACGAAACTTGCCTCTGTGTCATGGGATGGCGTCAAACTGTGGGATGTAGAGACAGGAAATAACCTCACCACACTACAAGGGCATACACAGATGGTTGATGCTGTGGCGTTCTCTCCCGACGGGTTGACACTCGCTTCCCAGCTGGTGGATGGCATCCAAATGTGGGAAATCGGCACCCGACAACACATTTCTACACTTGCGGAACCTTCAAACTTTGTCACCTGTTTTGCATACTCACCGGATGGAACAAAACTCGTTACAGGTTCAGCGGATGCAAGGAATGCCGAGCACACGCTTAAACTGTGGGATATAGAAACAGGACAAAGTCTCACCGCCCTACGAGGGCACACGGACGTTGTGATCGGTGTCGCATACTCGCAAGACGGTACGCTGCTCGCTTCGGGGTCAAAGGATAAAACCGTCAAACTATGGGAGGTTTCGACGGGAGAAAATATCGCCACACTACAAGGCCATGAGAAAACGGTTTTCTCTGTTGCGTTTTCGCCGGATGGAACAAAACTCGCTTCAGGATCAGAAGATACGTCAATTCGGCTGTGGGAGATCCCGACAGGCAAAACACTCTACACACTCGGCGGGGTGAACAGTCCTCAAGTTGGGGTCGAAGTCCTACCCGCTGTGCGTCCAGGGGAAGCTGTCAGCAAACCTCAAACGGACCATGCAGTTGATATTGAGAATGAAACCATTAGGGCCCCTGTCTTCTCTGTTGCGTTTTCGCCGGATGGGATGAAACTTGCCTCTGCGTCGTTGGATGACATCAGGCTGTGGGAAGTCGGGACAGGACAATATTTTACAACACTCACCGACGGATTGGGATCTGCCAGCTTCTCTGTTGCATTCTCACCGGACGGGACAAAACTCGCTTGCGGATCTTGGGAGGACAGGGTTGAATTGTGGGAGATCTCAACGCAAAAACATATCGCTTCATTCCCAGGCCATACCGGTTGGGTCCGCGCTGTGGTGTTCTCTCCCGATGGAACAAAAATCGCTTCGGGCTCCGTTGATGGCACAGTGCTGCTATGGGATGTACCTAAAAGCATTAAGTTATACCCAAGTAAATAGCAGCCAAATGGATAAAAACAGTTTTTCTCACCTACCAATTAATGTTGAATCCTTCACTTCCACTAAAAGCCGTAAACAATCCGCCAACCTACCTCCACTCTTGCGAACTGATTGGTTAACCAGCGAGAATCGCACCCACCCTTTGCTCCAATTTTCCCTAATCGAATAAACTCGACCTGCTTGTTGTACTTTAATTGGCACTTTCCCATGACCGGTAATAGCTTGCGTCATTATAGTTGATTTTAATCCATATAAGATTTATAATAGACTCAGTGTTCTTCGATTTCGGTTCGTCCGAAGACTAACTTCGGTGGTGGGTGCATTCGTATCCAGAAACACACGAAGCCCGAACACACCGATAATATGGCTCCGAAGATTTGCGGAGCAGCGAGAAAAAGGCAGGATAGCTCTTCGCCGGCATCTCAAAAATAAGGGAGATATTGCATGAAAAATCGGGGGTACAAACGAATCTTCAGCCTCGGTATCGTGGGGCTGTTGTTCGTCTTACAATTGTCCGCTCTCGCGGAGGAGAAAAAAAGTCCGCTTAAAATTGGGGGCGCCCTGCGGGTGGGCTGGGCATACGGTAGTTACGGCGATGCTGACAATCCGCACCGCCGAAGCGAAAAGATCGGAGATGTTGACCTTGAGATTTTCCGCCTGAACTCCGATCTTGATTACCACAACATCATTAGCAGAATCGAATACCGATGGTACGACACCTACAGCATGATACACACCGCATGGTTGGGGTATAAACTCGGTGATCTCGGCACGGTCAAGGCAGGCATTGTGCGGGCTCCGTTCGGACCCGGTCCCTATGGTGTTTCTAGCAGCTGGTTCTTTGACCAACATTTTTATGTCGGGCTCGCCGACGATATGGATCTGGGAATCACATGGAGTGACACCCTTGGCAAACTGACCCTTGATGTAGGCTACTATCTTGGGAGTGAGCCCCAGACGGATGGAAGCAGCCTTGCGAGTTCGCGATACAGCTATGACATTGTCAAGTGGGAAGAGAAAGCCGATGCAAAGGGAAACGTCCAATGGGGTGCCGGTGAAAACGGGTTTGATGAGCAGCATCAATTGAACCTGCGCGCAATCTATGCCCTTGAAAACATTGCAGATCTGGGGGCATCGGTTCAATATGGGTTGCTAAAAGGAACCAATGTGGATGATGATGGCGCGAATCACTACGCGTTTTCCGCGCACATGAAGAATGCGTTCGCGGACTTCACGCTCCTTTCACAATTCTCTTATTACGCCTATAATATCACCGATGATACGCCTTGGGGCACAGGTGATTTGATTCCAATGGGTGCTTACGACTTCGCTTGGCCCATAGCATCCACGGGATTGATACCCGCGCTATCGCTGCGTTATGGCGGCATAGACACGGCAGGAATCTCGTGGATTGACAGCGTTACACCTTATGTTGAGTGGAGCACCATCCTCAAAACGGTGGATGACTTCAACAGCAGTGCCTTGATGACATTGGGCGCTAGCTGGACGCTCTTTGGTAACCTGTATGTCTATAGTGATCTGGCACTTTCCAACGGCAACGGATTTGTCGGGAACGTCGATGCTGACGGAAACAAAGAGACCTACGCCAACATCTATACGGGTGCCGGTGACTATGGTGCCAACGGAAATAACGCATGGAATTGGCGGTTTAATGTTAACTTCGGTTACTACTTCTAAACCTCTACGCTTGTAGGGATAGACCGTTCTGTCTGTCCAACCAGAAGGAGAATTTTGAATATGCGCGAAGAAGGACAACAACCGCAACTACCGGAGGAAAAGGAGTACCGGAAGTTATTCGGTTTAGACATCTACCTGACTCCAGTATTCGTGATTGCCAGTATTGCCATTGTGATATTTGTCGTCGGATCACTCATCTTCCAAGAAGGCGCGACAAAACTCTTCGGAGATGTCCGCGTCTGGCTTACCACGAACCTCGATTGGTTGTTCATGATTACCGTCAATCTTGTCTGCCTGTTTTGTCTGATTATAGCGTTCTCACCGCTCGGCAAGATACGCCTCGGGGGCGCCGATGCGAAACCCGAGTACTCCAATATAACCTGGCTTGCGATGCTCTTCGCTGCAGGCATTGGCATTGGCTTACTGTTTTTCGGGGTGGCGGAGCCGATGTACTACCTGCAGAGTCCCCCGCTCGGTATTACCGCCGGAACGGCGGAGGCCGCTACCGCAGGAATAGCAGCGACGGTTTTCCACTGGGGAATACAAGGGTGGGCAGTCTACGGCGTCGTCGGGCTCGGGCTCGCGTTTTTCGCCTACAACCGGGGACTTCCCCTCACCATGCGCTCGGCATTCTATCCCATATTCGGCGATCGTGTCTGGGGATGGCCCGGCCATATCATTGATACGTTTGCCATATTCGCGGGGATGTTTGGACTCGCAACCTCGCTCGGCTTGGGGGTAAAACAGGTTACCTCGGGCCTTAACTATCTGTTTGGGATCCCAGCGAATAGCGTCACCATGGTGGTGTTGATTGCAGTGATAACAGGCATCGCGATGACATCCGTGCTGACCGGTATTAATGTCGGGATCAAGCGTCTGAGCCAATTCAATGTAATTCTCGCCTTTCTGCTGCTGTTGGCAGTTATCGTACTTGGTCCCACCCTCTACATTATCCGCACTATGTTCGCCGGACTTGGTGACTATTTCATGAAAATTGTGCCACTCAGCAACTGGATAGGACGCACCGACACCAGTTTCCTCCATGACTGGACCACGTTCTACTGGGCATGGTGGATAGCTTGGGCACCGTTCATCGGAACCTTCATCGCCCGTATTTCAAAGGGGCGTACAGTACGCCAGTTCGTGATCTTTGTGCTCCTTCTACCGACGCTGTTATGTTTGCTGTGGTTTGGCGCATTTGGCGGCACCGCACTCCATCAGCACACCGTTGATGGGTATACCGGTGTGGCAGAGGAAGTTACAGCTTGGAAGTTGGAACTCGCGTTGTTCAAAATGTTCGATGAACTGCCGTGGACAACCTTACTTTCCTCCGTCGCGATGCTGCTGACAATCATTTTTTTCGTTACCTCATCGGACTCCGGCTCTCTGATCATCGATATCATCGCAGCCGGCGGTAAGATTGACGCACCGGTCTCTCAACGCGTGTTCTGGTGTAGTCTTGAGGGGTTGGTTGCCATCGCGCTGCTGCTTGGCGGCGGTCTGAAGTCGTTGCAAGCGGCATCGCTCGCAACCGGCTTCCCGTTTGCTATTGTCCTATTGGGAATGGCGGTCTGCGTCTGGATGGGGCTTCGTAGTGAATCGCGTGAATCACAGTAGCCAGATCATGCAGCAATTCAGTTAGCAGACAGCTTTCAAAAGAAAAGTGGTTAGGAGCGGGAAATCCTGCCTATAGGCTTGCCGTCCGATGCGTGATGCCGTCGATTATGCGCGTACCGCATCGGACCAATCCCGCCAGATATCGCCATCCGTATTGTCCACAACGAGTTCGTCCGGAACCGACTCAGGCGTTTTCTTAAAACCGTAAATTGTCGCTTGGCGGATAACATCGTTAGAAGCGTTCTGTCCTGCGATGTGCAGAATTTTAGTGTGCCACAACACCACCGTGCCGGCAGGACCGTGGCAATCGAACGGCTCGGTATCCGCCTTAATCTCACCAATGACAGGATCCGTATAACCACCCGCTTTGCGTACTGACAAATGTTTGTCGGTATGCTTCTCGCCCTCTTTGAAAGCCTTCCACTGTTCGGGCCAGATCCGAGAATGACTCCCGGGCCATACCATAAATCCACCGGAGTTGGGCGGTACATCCGAAATGTACGCTGACATCTGTAGCCGCCACCGGCCGTAGCACGCGCCGTCAGAGTGGGCACCACGGTATTCGGGAGCATGGGACGGACTATTCGGCAGGGTGCAATATAATCCACGGGTCCCTTGTCCATTGAGCCATACCGGTCCGGTTTCGGGCAGTTGCAGCGCAGGCTCCGTTGTGAAGGTGCCTCCTGAGGACCAACCCATCGTGTCTCCCACATGGGAATTCAGCCCGCCTACAGCGTCGTCACACATAAAACACGGACCAGTGGTATAGCCCGACTCGTCAAGCCCTGCGGGCCACACCACCGTCCCTCTCCCAAGAAGTTGTTCGGCAACTTGCCAAAGTGCACGAGGTGCCAAGTTAAGCAACAATTCCGACGCCCCGTTGCGGACTGTGAACCGGTGTCCGTTGCCACTAAAATACGGATCGCCCCCGCCTTCAGGTCGATGCTGTAATTTGGCATTCTCCTCCTCAGTGATGGGTCCCCATGTAGAGGGATCATCCCTTTTCATACGCGGCAGGTGCGTCTGAATCACCTCCCACATTTCGTCACGCGCTTGGCGGCAGAGCTCCGGGTCGAGAACCGCTTTGAGCACTAAAAATCCATCACGTTTGAACTGATCAATTTGGTCTGCTGTCAAGGGCTCAATTGACTTAAAACTTGGCGTAGACATGGTCACTTTCCCCTTACTTATGTTATTAGACGTTACAGCGCACTTACTTGCGAAACCATCTCTGGTCTTGACTGTGAACCTTCAACTATGAAAAACGCTAAAAGTGTTAGATTCTGTTAACATTCCATCCACGCCAAATAATTGCAGCGACGAAACTCAGTGGCGTGAAAGACTACGTTCTCAGGGTTAAATTTACTCCATAACGATTCATGCCATCTCGCTGGTCACCAATACCTCAGTGCCGAACCCCTCTTTTCGAATACGTCGGTCAAAGTAGAGCAACGTGATCCCGATTGGCGTTAACGGGAGCACCAAGCTATTGACAACATCATTGATGAAACAGTGAATCACATAAGTGGCCAAGCCATCCCAATCCGTCAGTTCGGGTGAGAGCATCCGTTGAAACAGTTGTAGTGGTCCCCCTGCACCGCTTACCACTTCCGTGAAACCAAAAGCAAACAATAAAAAGAACTGAAGTACAATTTGAATCATGAAACCGAGCAGAAAGATTGCCAACATGATGCCACAGACATGCCACCACACTCCTCTGACCAATTCACGGCTGCGTTTCAGCGCGTTTGTCGCCGAAGTCCCCTCAATCAAAGCCGCCTGTGCGTAGAAACCCCATCGCGTCCCAAAATAGATGGAAAACGGAATCCCGATGATAGTTAGTGCTAATAGCCCAACAACCAGCATCCAGAGTAGAAAACTTCCAAGGTATGCCCCAAATCGGTGTGCGACCTGCCCGAATGCTGTACTAGCGGTGATCTCCTCGCCTAAATAGAGTTGGGCACCGGTGAACAGGAGCGCACCCGCGGAGAACAGTGCGACTAAAATGGTAATCCAGACGACACCAAGATCTATCGCAATCGTCAACCCTTGTAAGCCCGAATCCTTAAAAAAAAGTGTTGAGATAGCTGTGAACAGGTTCGCTCCGAACGTAAAAATAAAATAAACAGCACAGATGCCCAAAATCAGGCGGAAATGGTTCCGATAGATGCTGAATACTGCTTCTAAAATGTCCATGAAACTCATCGGTTGAAACGCTGTTCTTGCGACAACCTCACTGTTGTTCACGTTGGGATGTAACATTTTTTCCGCGCCCCCTTTCGACACTCCAGCAACAGTATAACACATCGCCTAACGACTAGCAAGCATTGCTCAACCCCCTTCGTGGAACCAATTATCCATCGCGCCAAACAGGCGTCGTTGGATTCGGAGCACCATAGAGCGCAGTGTTGGAGCACTCAATAAACTGATTCATCAAGGTAGTGTGTCTGCTATTTTTGGTCCTACGCCCTCAAGTATAACTAAAGGGGCTTTTCCTATTGCACAAGAAAATCAGGTTGTGGCTATTGGCTCAACTACAGGTCTTCGGGTAGTCATCTATTCAGCGTTTTTTAGTTTGACAACGACTATAATCTGTGGAAAAATAGACAACCAAATTTTTCATACCACGATGCCACAGGGAAAAACGTCACCCACAAATACTTTTTTGCATTAAGGAGATTTAATTGAAAACCCAACGGCCCACGAGACTCCTATTTATACTGGCAATCGTCACGCTGATTGCGTACCTTTCTGCCTGCGATCAGATCGGACAACTTCCCGTCCCTGCCCCGCCTCAGATGGACGGACTCAGTGGAGAGATTCCCATCGGAGTCGTTGTTGCGCTGACCGGGCGATTCGCCAACGAGATTGGTATCCCCATGCACACCGGCTTTGAACTCGCGCGCGAAGAGATTAACAACTCAGGAATGCTCGGCGACGCAAAGATTACCTTCATCACTGAGGACGACCAGAGTGAGAGCGCCGTCGAAGCCTTCAATAAACTGATTCATCAGGATGGCGTGTCTGCTATTACCGGTCTCGCCATCTCAGATCAGGCGATACATGCGTTTCCAATTGCACAAGAAAATGGAGTCGTGGCTTTTAGCTCGGTTTCCTCCGCCTCCGGCCTGAGCACGATTGGCGATTTTATCTTCCGCGCGGGGCTCACCATAGATGTCCTGATTCCAAGTGGCGTTAGAATCACTCAAGGGAAACTCGGCTATACAAAAGCTGCAATCTTATTTGATGAAAGTGACCTTTATTCCATAAGCAGCTACGCGGGGTTCATCCCCTCACTTGCTGAGAACGGTGTTGAGGTTGTGACTACGGAAACGTTCCAAAGCGGCGACACCGACTTTTCCACGCAATTAACCCGGATAATGGAGGCAAATCCTGAAGCCATCTTTGTCGCTACGTTGCCACCGGAGATGCCTCTGATTCTGACGCAAGGTCGCGAACTCGGTATACCTGATTCTGTTCCCTTTATTATTCCCGAAATAGCAATAGAACAGGTAGCAGCTGCGGGCAATGCCGCGGAGGGGGTAATCACCTTTATAGGGTGGTCTAGCCTCGCAGCTACCCCAGGAAATGCAGCTTTCATCCAGAGTTATACCGAGACATACGGGATGCAGCCGAACGCTTGGGCAGCGCAATCGTATGCCACACTCCATATTCTCGCCGCGGCGATCGCGACGGCACAATCCACGGATTCGGCATCGATTCGCGACGCACTAGCGAATACTACAAATATGAACACCATTTTAGGACAATTCTCTTTTGATGCTGTCGGAGATGCTGTCTACGACCCGCAGATATTGATTGTCAAAGATGGTGAATTTGCAGTTTTCGAATAATCCTCAACGAAGGATCGGAACAATTCAGCAGAATTGGAATTCTGTATCTTGCAGAGAACAACAATCGTTGTTTTCTAAAACTTAGATTTTAAATTTAGACGAATTTTTCGATAACCTTCCAAATACCAATACTCAACGAATCAAGTGAGGGACAGTACCTCTCGATTGTCCCTTGCCTGATTTTTTTATTTATGGTGAATTCTATAATTACTTATACACCTTTGGCACACAACCAACCCCCTAAATCCCCAAACCCCCCTCGCCCCCCTTGTCAGGGGGGAAACTTGTCAGGGGGACTTGATGAGGCTTCGATAAGGGGCACTATTGGTGAACGTCTACATATTTATATCGTTCACTATAAAAACAAGGGAGTTTAAGATGGAAATCAGACGAATTACAATATTTGTGTTTGCATTAGCGATTATCTTCCTGATAGTGGGGCTTTCCGCCTGTGACCAGATTGGACAATTGCTCGTCCCCGCTCCATCTGATACGGAAGATGTGAGCGTAGAAATTCCTATCGGTGTCGTCTTGCCTATCACAGGACGACTCGCCGCTACATTTGGCGTACCAATAGGCACTGGTCTTGAGTTGGCTCTCGAAGAGATTAACAATTCACAACTTGGAGGGAGAAGCATCAAGTTTATTATAGAGGATGATCAGAGCACTCCTGAAGGTGCGGTCGAAGCCTACAATAAACTGATTCAGCAGGACGGCATACCTGTTATTTTGGGACCCGCGACCTCAAGTGCAGCCGAGGCGGCGTTTCCGATAGCGCAAGAAAATGGGGTCGTCGCTTTTAGCCCTACCTCCGCGGCCCGTGGACTGAGTGCAATTGGTGACTTTGTTTTTCGCGCTGCTCTTACCACAGATGTGCTCATTCCGAGCGGTATTGAGACAACTTCTGCAAAACTCGGCTATAAAACAGCAGCAACGATGTATGATGAAAACGATGTCTTCTCCACGGATAGTGACCAAGCGGTGAGGGACGCGCTCGCTGAGAACGGTGTCAAGGTGTTGACCACAGAGACGTTCCAAGGTGGTGATACCGACTTTTCCACACAATTAACCTGGATTAGGGACGTAAATCCGGATGTTATTTTTATCTCTTCTTTATCGCCTGAAAAACCTGGGATTCTGACCCAAGGTCGTCAACTCGGTATACCCAACTCAGTGCCGTTTGTTATGCGCACGTTGACCATAGCCGATGTACAAGCCGCGGGTGATGCCGCCGAAGGGGCAATCACTTTTGTCGGTTGGGCAAGTGTAGCTGACACACCGGGAAATCAAGCCTTCGTCCAGAACTATACTGAGAAATACGGGATGGAACCGGGCAACTACGCAGCACGGTCTTATGCCGCTTTCCATATTTTGGCTAAAGCAATCGCCGATGCGCAATCCACCGATTCAATCGCAATTCGAGACGCACTAACAAGCATCACAGACTTTGATACCGTTTTCGGAAAATTCTCTTTTAACGCGGTCGGAGATGCTGTTTACGATCCGAAGATATTGATTGTGAAAGATGGTCAGTTGGAAATCTTCGAGTAACCCTCAACAATAGAATAAAAAATAAGGAGGTTCAAATTGAACATCAGTAGAGTGACCAAATACGCCTTTGTCTTAACGATTGTTGCATTGATTATCGGGTTTTCTGCCTGTGACCAGGTTGGACAACTTCTTGTCCCGATACCACCCCAGATGGAAGAACCCAGTGAGGAGATTTCCATTGGCCTTGTCTATCCTGTCACTGGACGGCTTGATGCATTTGCCCTACCGATACAACGCGGTTTTGAACTCGCTCTTGAGGAGGTAAACAACTCACAACTGGGCGATGTAAGATTCAAGTTCATCATCGAAGACGATCAGAGTACCATTGAGGGCGCCGTCGACGCCTATAATAAACTGATTCAAGCGGGGGTACCGGTTATCTTCGGTCCCACCACATCAGGCCAAGCCGAAGCAGCGTTTCCAATCGCGCAGCAGAATGGGGTTGTGGCTTTTAGTTCCTCTTCAAATGCGACCGGTCTAAGTGCGCTTGGTGATTTTATCTTCCGCGCAGGACTCACCACAGATATCCTGCTCCCCGGTGGTGTCAGGGCAACACACGCGAAACTTGGCTATCAACAAGTGGCAATCATATATGATGAAACTGATTCTTACTCCATAGATAGCTATGAAAAGTTCAGGGACACGCTTACTGAGATTGGCGTCGAGATTCTGACCACAGAAACCTTCCAAAGCACAGAGATCTCCGAAAGCGAAGCCCCCAATTTTTCTGCCCAATTGTCTCGGATAAAAGAGGCAGATCCTGATGCTATCTTTATCGCATCACAACTCCCGGAGCAGACTGCGATTCTGATTCAAGGTCGTCAGCTTGAGATTTCCACCGATGTTCCTTTTATCACTAGCCTGATAAACGACGTGGAAAATACAGGGGCTGCCGCCGAAGGGGCAATCTCTTTTGCAGGCTGGATTAGCACCTCCGATACGCCGGGAAATCAAGCCTTCGTTCAGAAGTACCGAGCGACGTACGGGAGTGATCCAAACGCTTGGACAGCGCAATCATATGCCGCGGTCTATATCGTCGCCGCGGCGATTGCAGAAGCCCAATCCATTGATCCAACCGCAATTCGGGATGCACTAGCTAACACCAAAGATTTCGACACCGTTTTGGGATCATTTTCTTTTAATGATGTCGGGGATGCGGTTTACGGACCAATTATACAAATTGTCGAAAACGGCGAATTCCAGATCTTCGAGTAACCCTCCAAACGCTAACCGAATTCGTAGGGGCACCCCTCGTGGGTGCCCACTTAGGGCTGCACCACGCCTTTTATGGTGAATTCTAAAAACAGATAGACACTTTCGCTCCTCATGTCCTGTCCCGTGACGTTCCCCCGATAAATCGGGATTAAGAAACGTGCATCCCGACGAGTCGGGACCTGCCTGCTCTCGGCTTGTCGGAGTCCCGCCTGTCCCGATTCATCGGGGATGTAATCGGGGACTCCTCGGGATGCGGTGCGGTTAGAAACCGCACCTACCGGGCATGGGAGCAATGCGGTTCAGTTTGGAGTGCCCCATTAATTCTAAGGCCCACCATAATTTCAAAACAAGGAAATTCAATTGAACATCAGAAGATTCACCAGATTTGCGCTGGTCTGGGCGATTGTTGTGTTCATTGTAGGGCTTGCCGCTTGTGACCAGATCCAGCGGCTTCTGCTTCCCACAACACCGCAAATGGAAGGGCTCAAGGGAGAAATTCGCATCGGCGCTTCCTTGCCGCTGACAGGTAGGTTCGTCGCCACGTACGGCTATATACCCATGCAACAAGGCTTCGAACTCGCTCGCGAAGATATTAACGATTCCTGGCCCGGTGATGCAAAAATTACCTTTATCATCGAGGACGATCGGGGCACTGTTGAGGGTGCCGTTGAAGCATTCAATAAACTGATTCATCAAGCCGGTGTCCCCGTTATCTTAGGGCCCGGACTCTCAAGTCAAGCTGAGGAAGTTTTCCCAACAGCACAACAGAACGAAGTTGTCGTATTCAGCCCAACTTCTGGTGCTTCGGGTCTGAGCGCGATCGGCGATTTTGTCTTTCGCGCGGCACTCACCACAGATGTGCTGATCCCAAGCGGCATCAAAATAACCCAGGCGAAACTCAGCTACCAGCAGGTAGCGACCATATACGATGAAAGCGATCTCTACTCCATCGATAGCGACACGGTGGCGAGGGCAGCCTTCGCTGATAGCAGCATCAAGGTTCTAATCACTGAAACCTTTCACAGTGACGATACCGACTTTATCGCACAATTGGCTCGTATTAAGGAAGCAAATCCTGATGCTATCTTTATATCCGCTTTATCACCAGATATATCTGCGATTCTGATCCAAGGCCGCCAAGTCGGCATACCCGACTCAGTACCCTTTATTGTTCCCGAACTGCCCAGCGACGAGATACAAGCCGCGGGCGATGCCGCCGAGGGCGTAATCACCTTTACAGGGTGGGCAAGCACGGCTGACACGTCGAGAAATCAAGCCTTCATTCAGAAGTATCGCGCGGAATACGGGATCGAGCCGAATATCTTCGTCGCGCAGGCGTATGCCGCTGTCCACATCCTCGCCTCAGCGATTGCGGAAGCACAGTCCACCGGCCCAACCGCGATTCGGGACGCACTCACAGACACCAAAAATTTCGATACCGTTCTGGGCGAATTCTCTTTTAACGCTGTCGGAGATGCCGTCTACGATCCGGTTGTGCTAATCGTCGAAAACGGCGAATTCCAGATCTTCAAATAAACCTCTAAATCCCAGCATAATTCGTAGGAACACCCCCTCCTAAGACAATGCCACGTCCTTTTAACCTAAAGGTAAGGAGATCCAATTGAATATTAGAAGTTTCACCAGATCCGTCTCTGTCTTAGCGATTGTTACGCTCATCGTGGGCCTTTCCGCCTGTGATCAGATTGGGCAACTTCTCATCCCCACAACACCACAGATGGACGAGCCTATCGAGGAGATTGCCATCGGTCTTGTCTATCCCGCTACCGGACGACTCGCTTCAGTTGGGGCGGAGATGGGCAACGGCTTTGAACTGGCACTTCAAGAAATCAATAACTCACAATCCAGCGACACAAAACTCAAGATTATTTCCGAAGACAGTCAGGGCAACGCTGAAGGGGCTATCGAAGCCTTTAATAAACTAATCCACCAAGATGGCGTCCCTGTTATCCTCGGACCTGCCAGCTCAAGCGCGACCGAAGCAGCGTTCCCAATTGCACAACAAAATGGAGTTGTGGCGATAAGCGCCACCTCCGCCGCCCGTGGACTGAGCGCGATTGGCGATTTTGTGTTTCGCACCATTCTCACCACAGATGTGCTGATTACAAGCGGCATCAAGATAACGCAAGCGAAACTTGGCTATCAAAAAGTAGCGATTATACATGATGAAACCGATCTCTTCTCCGTGGATGGCGCCGAAGTGATGAAGGACGCCCTCACTACAAACAACGTCGAGATTCTGACCACAGAGACCTTCCAAAGTAGTAATGCCGACTTTGCCGAACAATTAACCCGTATCAAAAACCTAAATCCGGATGCCATCTTTGTTTCCGCGTTGCCGCCAGATAAACCTGAGATTCTGATTCAAGCGCGCCAACTCGGTATACCCGATTCGGTGCCCTTCATTATTAATACGCTGACCACCTCCGATGTGCAAGCTGCAGGTGATGCGGCTGAGGGTACGATTGCTTTTACCAGTTGGGTCAACACCGCTAATACACCAAAAAACCAAGCCTTCGTTCAGAATTACCGAGTAGCATACGGCGTCGAACCGGACATCTGGGCAGCACAGTCGTATGCTTCCGTTTATATTCTCGCTAAGGCAATCGTCGATGCCCAATCCACCGATCCAACTGCGATTCGAGACGCCCTAGCGAACATCACAGATATAGACACCGTTCTGGGTAAATTCTCTTTTGATGTTGTCGGAGATGCGATTTACGACCCGATTGCACTGATTGTCCAAAACGGTGAATTTCAGATCTTTGAGTAGGGGCACCACCCCCGATGGATCGGGATTCAAAGCAACTTGTGGGTGCTCTCTTAGGAAAACACTTAAAAAGAAGGAGATTCAATATGAAAACCCGAAGGTTCACTACATTTGCGTCTGTTTTGACGCTTTTCGCGCTGATCGCCGGACTTTCCGCATGTGATCAGATCCAGCAACTTCTGCTCCCCGAATCACCTCAGATGGAAGGACTACGTGGCGAAATTTCAATCGGCGCCGTTCATCCTATCACCGGACGACTCGGCTTGGATAGCCCGCCGCTGGGACAGGGATTTGAACTCGCTGTCACAGAGATAAACAGTTCACAACTCAGCGACGTAAAAATCAAACTCATTGTTGAGGATGGTCAAAGCACCTTTGAGGGTGCTGTCGCAGCGTTCAATAAACTCATTCAGCAGGAAGGAGTGTCTGCTATCCTCGGGCCCGCCACATCAACGCAGGGGCAAACAGTGTTTCCAATCGCACAACAAAACCGGGTTGTAGCACTTAGCCCCACCTCCGCTGCCCGCGGTCTCAGTGCGATTGGCGATTTTATCTTTCGCACCGCGCTCACCACAGATGTGCTGATCCCAAGTGGTGTCAAGATCACTCAAGAGAAACTCGGCTACCAAAGTGCTGCACTTATATATGATGAAACTGATCTCTTCTCCATCGACAGCGACGCGGTGGTGAGAGAAGCGCTCACTGCTAACGGCGTCGAGATTCTGACCACAGAAACCTTCCAGACCGGCGAGACGGATTTTTCCGCGCAATTAACTCGCATTAAGGAGTCAAATCCAGATGTAATTTTTGTCTCCGCTTCGCCAATAGATACCCCAGTGATCATGATGCAAGGACACGAAGTTGGTATTCCTACGGACGTTCCCTTCCTGATTACCCTTACCCTCGCTTCAAGCCAAATTCAAACCGCGGGTGATGCCGCCGAGGGCGCAATCACTTTTACCACTTGGATTAGTACCGCTGATACGCCGGGAAATCAAGCTTTCGTCCAAAATTACCGCGCAGCATACGGGATCGAACCGGACATCTGGGCAGCGCAGGCGTATGCCACCGTTTATATTCTCGCTAAGGCGATTGCCGATGCCCAGTCCACCGATGCAACCGCAATTCGAGACGCACTTGCGAACATCTCTGATCTAGATACTATTTTGGGCAAATTCTCTTTTGACGCAGTCGGCGATGCCGTTTACGATCCCATTGTACTAATTGTCAAAGACGGTGAATTTCAGATCTTCGAGTAACCCTCCAAACGTAGGGGCACTCCCCCCGATGGATCGGGATTCAAAGCAACTTGTGGGTGCCCTCTTAGACCTGACACCCTTTAACTCAAAAATAAGGAGATTCAATATGAATATCAGAAGGTTCACCACATTTGCGTTTGTTTTGGCGATTATCGCCCTGATTGCGGGGCTTTCTGCCTGTGATCAGATTGGGCAACTTCTCATCCCCACAACGCCTCAAATGGAAGAACTCACCGGAGAGATCCCCATCGGCGTCGTCTTGCCAATTACAGGGCGACTCGCCGCGATTGGCTTGCGGATGGGAGAAGGTTTTGAGTTGGCTCGCGAAGAGATTAACCACTCACAACTCAACGGTGCGAAAATTACGTTTATCATTGAGGACGATCAGACCGATGTTCAGGGTGCCGTTAACGCCTTTAATAAACTAATCCATCAAGATGGCGTAGCTGCTATACTCGGGCCTGCCAGTTCAAGCGCGGCAAGAGAAACATTCCCAATCGCACAACAGAACCAAGTTGTAGCACTCAGCCCAACTTCGGGTGCCTCCGGCTTGAGCGCGATTGGTGATTTTGTTTTTCGTGCCAGCCTCACCGCAGATGTGGTTATCCCGCACAGTGTCAAGCTAACGCACGCAAAACTCGGTTATCAACGGGTAGTGACCATCGTTGACAGCGTCGAACTCGTCGCCCGGAATAGCGATCAGGTATGGCGAGATGCCCTCATCGAAAGCGGTGTCGAGATTCTTACCACAGAAGTCTTCCAAAGTGGCGATACCGACCTTTCCGAGCAATTGAATCGTATCAAGGACCTAAATCCTGATGCAATCTTTATCTCCGCTTTGCCAACAGATATGCCTGACATTATGATTCAAGCGCGTGCACTCGGTATTCCCTACTCAATTCCCTTTATTGTTGCTCAAGTCAGTGTTGATGAAGTCCGAGCCGCAGGCGATGCCGCCGAAGGTCTGATAACCTCTGCAAGCTGGCTCAGCACCGCTGATACACCGGGAAACCAAGCCTTCGTCCAGAATTATACAGAGAAATACGGCGTTGAGCCAAGCATCTGGGCAGCCCAGTCGTACACCTCACTCTATATTTTGGCGGAAGCGATTGCCAACGCCCAATCCACCGATTCAACCGCAATTCGAGACGCCATGGCGAATCTCTCGGATTTTGATACCGTGTTGGGTAAGTTCTCCTTTAACGCTGTCGGGGACACGGTCTACGATCCATTTATGCTAATCATCAAGGACGGCGAATTTCACCCTTTCGAGTAAATTTTGATCCAGGCCGCCTCCCAACCCGGCGACTAAGAACAGATGACCGCAAAAAAATCTCAGAAACAGAGTGCTCTGCTCCTTACCCTAATTTGTATCTTCGCAGCATGTACGGATCGCGACGATACCCCCCTTGTTGAGACAGATAGTCCCAAGGAGCCGGTTAAGGAGGATACCCTAACAGAGCAGGGCGCCTCAACGTTCCGTCTCGCTGCGTGGAATATCCGCATCTTCAGCGATGGCAGCCGGACTGACGATGAGTTACACCACATCGCCAAGGTGTTGACAAACTACGACTTTATCGCTATCGTTGAGTTGAGAGACGAGGTGGTCTTAATGCGGACTGAAACAATATTGGTAGGTATGGGAAGGGATTATGACTATGTAATAAGTCCGCCAGTCGGAGCAAAGGTAAGGGAACGTCACGCCTTCCTGTTTGACTCACAGATAGTCCATGTTATCGAAGACGGCGAAGTGTTTCCCGACCCCAACGATATTTTTCTGCGCGAGCCTTATTTCGCCACGTTCAAGGCGGGCGAGTTTGACTTTACTGCAATCGCCGTGCATGTGATTTGGGGTGACACAGTCAATCAGCGACGGCGGGAGGTGCAGGAATTGGCGAATGTGTACCAAGCGGTGCAAGCAGCGGACGACGCAGAGCAGGACGTGATACTGTTAGGCGATTTCAACCGTAACCCCGATGATCAATCGGCATACGGTCATCTGCTGTCCATCCGATCAATGGGGCATCTGTTCCAACTCCCGCAGAAATCCCATATCAAAGACACCAGCTTATATGATAACATCTTTTTCCAAACGAACTATGTGACCGAGTACACCGGAGCAAGCGGGATTGAGCGTTTTGATGAAACCCATTTCGGTAACGATGACGCTGCAGCGTCACTGGCAGTCAGCGATCATCGACCCGTGTGGGGAACTTTTCGCATAGACACCGACGATGACGGTCTACACCCTTGATGCTCCCGATGGATTGATAAATTCATCAGACGGGCAAAAAATATCAAACACGCCCAAATCCAGCGGTGTCCAACCGTTCAATCTGCAAGCAAAATCTGAATCTGATCTTCAAGTTCATCGTCCCGGATATGTCCGGTGATTTCTCCTGCCGTATTAATCAGCACGAATGGAGTCGACCATCCAATAGCGTATCGATCGAAGGTTTCGCCTTCCGCACCGACGACTGTTGTTGGCTGATCTAGCGCGATTGGGTGAGACACCGACTGTTCTGCTATATATCGCTTGACTGTCTCAACCACTGTAGAGGCGGGGCAGATGGTGATACAGACCAGCCCTTTTTCTTGATAGACCTCCTGCAAGACATTCAGCATGCTTACTTGATGAAGGTCAAAGCCCGCCGAACGCCAGAAATGCAGGGCAACTGTCTTTCCCTTTAGACCCTCAATGGAGATAGGGGAACCATACAGCCACTCGGCAACCCCCAACTCCGGTGCGGGTTGGTTCACTAAGGTTTTGGAGCGTTCCTTACAAGCTTGGGAGTATAACCGTTCTGCTAGCTGTTCGGGGGTCAGGCCGGGGCTTGATTTGGGCGGTGATAAGGTCAAGATCAAATCACCTTGATTCACTGGTATGTTCTCAAAAAATTTAAAAAAATTGAAGCCGGTCTCATCACTGACTATAATTGACACAATTGGGTCTTTGATGTGCTTCAGTTCAAACTCGCCCTGTGGGTTGGTCAGGGCACTGGGGGAGTAGCGATAGCCGGATGAGGGATCTTCTTTGGCTGTTATTCTCACCCTTACCTGCTCAACAATCGGTTTTCCATCGGTGTCCACAACCTTCCCAGCAAGGTATCCATCCGCCTTGACCAGTACCAAGTCGTGTCGTTGGTTGGTCTTCAAGATATTGAATTCATGTTCCGTGTACCCCGGATGGTGAATATATAGCGTGAGGATAACTGTCATAGAAAGGTCTTCAAAACGATAGTTGCCGTTCTCATCGGTGTACCTTAACCAGTGTTGTCCCCCCTGACTTATGCCTAGCCGTGCAGCACGAACCGGCTCGCCGGAGGTATCGGTGACACGTCCCTCAATGAAAAACTGACCACCCGCCGGCAGAAGGACGAGATCCGCGATTTGGGTCATCTCCGCTGTTGCCGTAAACTGATCAGTTGTCGCTTCCCGATACCCTTCCGCTTCCACAGAGATAGTGTATTTGTCACCGACGATGAGCTCAATCCCCCGGAACCAGCCATCGTCACCCGTCACGGCGACATCTGTGCCGTACCCTCCGTACAAGTGCCATCGTGTTAAATGGACCTTCATCGACGGCATCGGTTTTCCTTCAGGGTCAATCACTCGTCCGGAGACCTTGACCCGTTCGTAGGGTTTCATCCGAATATCAATCGGTAACCATGGCCGGACTACAATCTCTATCGTTCCGCGCAACCCCAATTCGCCATGTTCTGCTTTGAGACCGAGTCTCTGGCCGGGGCGCAGTCCGCCAATAGTGAACCCACCCGATTCGTCCGATCTACCATACTCTGTATGCCAGTCCTGAACATTAGCAATGCTCGCGCCAGCGACCGGTTCACCGGTCTTTGTAAAAAGCCGACCAGCCAACTCGACCCCTCTCGAAAACTGAAAATCAACGACGACGGTTTCACCTTCAACGACCTCCACACGTCTCTGAATTTGTCCGATATTGAGAGCCCCAGTTCGTCCAAAACCTTGATAGCCCACCGGTGGATTGGTGTGGACGAGCGCCCGACCGGGCGCGGCGTCGAAGCGATAAACACCAGTTTTATCCGTTTTCGTACGGTGATCCCTCAACTGGGATCCCTCTGGACGAGCCGCATCTTTTAATCTGATACGGTGGTTGGCAATCGGTTTGTTCGTGTCCCGGTCGGTCACTCGCCCAGTGATAAAGCCACTTCGAATCAGAGTCAGGTCTACGTTAGAGACGGTCTGTCCTTCAGGGATCGTAATGAATTCTTTGGCAATAGCTGTCCACCCTTTTGGCCCATAATTGAGATAGAGGCTGTACGTACCAGCGGCAAGATTTGTTAAAAAATAATTCCCGTTTGCATCAACGTGTACATATCTCCACCCGTGGGTTGGCTGCCCCCCCTCTAGCACTACTCCTGCGTTTTTGACTGGTTTGCCAGTTCCTGCATAGGTGAGGCGCCCCTCAACCCTGCTCTCACGCTTTAGCTGGAACTCAAGTCCCTCTGTACCGACTCGTACACCATAGCGGTTCTGCTTCGCATATCCCGGTCCTTGGACATCAAAATTAGTTGTCGCCCCTTGCGGCAAGCCACGGAGGACAAATTCCCCATTCGCATCTGTCTTGACGGGTTGAGGCAAAGCATCAGGCATTAAATTATCTTCGGATTCCCTTAGCATTGGGTCACCATGAAACAAGGAATTCATCAGTATCTCCGCGTTCTGAATCGGCTCACCTGCCTCGTTCATCACTTTACCAGAGATAATCCCCGGTATTTCGAGTTGAATCTCAATATCCGTCGTGCTTTGGAACGGGAACTCTTGCCACCAGATTGCGTGATCGGGATGTATAACAGCCAGATGCAGACGATTCAGCACTTTCTTGGACTCAAAATGCATCCACCTGCGTTCGGATGGTGAAAATTTAAAACGAAAGGTCCCATTCCTCTCCGTGCGGGTTACATATTTAGGATCAGGGTAAGTAGAGTACCCGGATTCGGCATCCCCTTCAAGTGGATAGGATCTTATGGCGTATCGAAGTTCAGCATCCGCTACCGGCACCCCGTTGTTGTCAACGACGCGGCCAGAGAAGGTTAGTGTTTGGAATCTGCCCCACACTGCCCCGGCGGGCTGTTGCACACCGCCTCCGCGCCCTAGGCTTGCCCTGCGAGCAGTCAGCTGGTGCCCCCGGTCGCCTGAAGTACGGCTAGAACCGGCTGGTGGACGATTTTCCGTTTGTACAGGAACAATCGGGATTGACGAGCGTGTTGAATTGACAGTCGGTCCCAACAGCACCACTTCGGTTGGACCCGCTCCGACTCGCTTCATTGGTGGAATGGTTGGCGAATCGGTTCCATGCCTAGCAATCCCAATGAACACACACACTGCCATGATTAGCGAGAATGCTATTTTGCCAATAGCTGTACCACTCCACGACAACGCCATTGTCGGCGACGGGACATGCCGAATTTGCTCCATGAATTGCATCAGAAAACCCCCTTTGAGCTTGTGACTCTTCAAAAAGCTGCCATAGCGTTCAGATAGCGCACTCCCAAGTTGCTGACGCGCACGATACAACTTACTCTTAACCGTGTTGACAGATACACCGAGAAATTCGGAGATCTCCTTCAACGAATGGTCGCCCATATAGAACATCGACACCGCAACCCGATTGTCATCGGGAAGCTCAGTGAGTGCCTGCTCTAAATCTACCCGCCAACCCTCTGTGGGAACGGCGTGCGCCGGCTCAATCCGTAGGGCATCGTCCGTCGCATCCGCCAATGCAGTTTCGCGCTGACGTGTTTTGGTAACGTTCATCAATTGGCGCTTACACTGGTTGGCCATGATTGTGTAGAGCCAACTTCGGAACCGATGCGGACGCCGGAGTTGATAGAGATGGTGATACGCTCGCCAGAAGACCTCTTGCGTGATATCCTGTGCATCCGCTTCGTTCCGCACCTTCTGAAAAGCGTAGGCGTAGACCATTTCCTGATACTTGTGGACTAGCACCCCGAAGGCGTCCCGATCGCCTGCGAGTGTTTGGGACACTAACTTTTCGTCGTCTGAACGCATAACAACCTCCCAATCCAAAGACAGAAATAACAATAGTCTCTCAATAAAACGTCGAAACTATTTAATAATTAGATACATTAAGTTGCTTGGAGGTTGCACTGCAACGAAAAAAAATCGGTTCCCCAGTTTTTCTGGCATTGATGGTATATGCGTATCTATACTCAGATCAATGACTCAAAAAACAAACAATCGAAAACCCTACCGCCGCATATTATGGTGAACAATACAAATAAATATACATATTAACCTTTGGTGCTATTTAGTGAGAGGTGCTATAAACATGTCGCCCCTCCGGGGCTAAAGGCACCCAAGAGCCAATAGTTTTGATGTTTCACAGCCTGTCCCGCCTGTCCCGATGTATCGGGGATGTATCGGGGCATCACGTTTGACGTTATCAACAGCTGCAACCTAACACCAGTGGTTATTATTCAAATGTATCAGTAATTATCATTTTTACCATAAAATGGGTGAGGTTCCCTCACACCCTACGAAACTTTTTTAATTGTCTCCCCGCTCTCACTGGAACCGAGGTATATTTTTATTAATTTGAAAGTTAATTAGATTCTATATCCAACACTTAGAGAGGTGCATAAATGGCAAGAGTCAATCGGGCAATCGAACTGCTCGAACAGGGTCAACCAGTCTACTATTCCAGCCCGAGAGAACTCAGCTACGAAGGGGGTGTGCAAGCCTCCCAGACGTGGTCAGATTATCTCGTAGTCGAGATGGAACATGGAACGTTTAACCTCGCAGGCTTGGACGCATTTATGAAAGGCTTAGCTGCAAGCGGTCCCACGAAAAGCGGACATCACACGCCGACAGTCATCACCACACTGCCGACAGACGGGACTGATGAGCACGTCATGCGCGCGAACGCTTGGATGGTTAAACAGGTGCTCGCAAGAGGTGTTCACGGCATCCTGCTGTGCCACGCAGAAACGCCCGGCGCAGTGAAGGTGCTCGTTGAATCTGCGCGCTATCCGTTCTATACAATCGGCGTTGGAAAAGGACTTGATGTGGGACGGCGCGGTGCCGGCGGACAGGGGGGTGCGGCAGAAATTTGGGGCTTATCAGTAGAGGAATACATGAGACGCGCCGATGTGTGGCCCCTGAATCCGGAAGGTGAAATCTTTCTCGGCTTAAAGATTGAAAACAAACGTGCGCTGAGTAACGCTGAAGCAACGGTACGTGTTCCCGGCATCGCCTTTGCAGAATGGGGTCCGGGGGATATGGCACTGTCACACGGTTACATCGATAGGGATGATCCGTCCTACGCAGAAGAGAGCGCAAACGCGCGTACACGTGTAAAGGCTGCCTGTGACGCTGAAAATATCGCGTTCCTGGACGGTGTGACTCCAGACAACATCGTTGAGAGACTCGACGACGGTGTTCGCATCCCTTCATGCGGTGAAGACGTTGCGACTATCGGTCGCAAGCACACCAATCGCACAATGCCGTGGTAGGAATGCTGCGTGAAACGTGAAGCGTGAAACATTGGAAAGGAACGTAAGGATACTAGGACGTAAGAAGAAAAAATGATAGTTCATATCAAAAGAAAGTGCAAAATGCGAAGAGAAACCGAGTTTTGAAAAAAAAACTCGGTTTCCTCCGCATAGCGTGAGTCCTCGACGGAGTCGGGATTTGCACGATTTCTTAACATGAGCCAAAATAATAAAAACTGTTCTTTGCATCTTAACGGCTTTGCGTTAAAATCCTAGTTCAGACGGTTAATTTTTGAGCAGCTGCCTGACTGCCGTTGCAGCTTGCTGCGTGTCCTGCAACAATTGGATGGGATTCTCATCCGCGAAGGCAGCCTCAAGGCTTGCCTCCAAATCCTCAACGTCAGACCGCTTCACCGAGGCATGACGCATAATTTCTGAGTAGACTTTGTCCCGTTTGGGACGATGCCGGGTTTTGCGATCGACCTCCAGAATAATCACCCGCTTACCGCTGCTTGCGGCTTCGCATACCATTGAGAAACTATCTTCGGTAACGACAATCACATCCGATAGAGCGAAAATGGTCCCGACCGGATCCGTAAGCGACTCCTCGCCATGTGCCAATACAAGAATTGGGCAGCGTTGGGTATTTGAAAGTTGTTCACTAATCAGATTTTCAACGGGAAGTGGGGTTCGGCGTGAGGTTGTCAACAAGAGTTGTATATCTCTTCTTGTTGCGAATTGATGTACGACTTCGACGAGGCGGCAGGCGGTTGTCTTAGTGATCGTATCATATCGGTCTTCACCGCCAATCAGGATCCCAACACGCCTTTGATTCGATAAATCTAAATCCGCCTGAAGTTCTTTCCGCTGCATTTCCAGTTTTTCTGGACGCACCCGATTTGGGACACCAAGCGTTTTGCAAACGTTGCTTCTATTGCGGTGGGGCCAATGCATCTGGGGAAGGATAGTAAGATCGAAGTGGTGAACTCCGACCGGTGAGGGACGACGGCAAGTAACTGTCTTTGCGTCGAGGAGTTGTCCGATGAGCAAGTTAGGTGCAGCGACAGATGAACCGGTTGAGAGGATAAAATCAGGCTCAACGGCATAGATTTCATCCAATGTGTCTCGCTCGAGTGCCATGTGCAAGCAGGCTTTGATAAGCTGACGCGGTAATCTGAATCCGCCAAACAGACGCATTAGCACCCGCAGCAGATTGTCCCGCTGCTTACTACGAAACCTTACATCAATCCAGTGGTATTCGCACTCCGGCATCCGCTCGATCACACCTAAAGACTGGTTATAATGACCGGGCTTCCCGTCACTCAAGAGAATCGCTTGCATAAAAGTGATTAGATCGTGTCTCGCTCAATGTGCAAAAGTCAACAATTCATCAGTAGATCTTTCGAGGTTTGAATTGATTTGTTGAAGAAACAGAAAGATTAATCACGACGGGACTGAAAAGATTAAGAGTCAAGCCCCTTAGAAATCTGCCAACGCTACCTCTTCTGAAGAAAAGATCTCAATGGTTTGGGATAAGCCGATTATATCGAAAACATGTCGCATCTGATTCGATGGATGGGCGACACGTAGGGCTTGCCCCCTGTTGCGCGTTTTCCAAATCAACTTGACGATGACACCGAACCCGCTACTGGTGATAAAACTCTGCCGATCAAAGCGAAGTAGAATTTTCGCTGCGTCGGTACTTTGGTGATAAGCTGTGTTTATGCTGTCGGCGGAATCTTCCGTAAAATAACCGGTGATGTCAAAAATCGAGATTTCTCCATCGTGCCTGACTGTTACTCGAGGTTCTGACCGCGTATACCGCATATAATGTAGTCCGTTCTCCTTTCCGTGTTTCAGGACAAACAAAACTTCTAATCTATCTGCAACAAAGATTTTAGCTGATATAAAAAAAACTGTCAACAAGGTAAAGAAAAGCAACCAACCAAATAAGGAACAAAATAGACTTAATAGACGAAATTCTGGAGGAAATCTTCACGAGATCGTTATCTCGCAAAGTCTTTTTACTGTGTTAAGGAGAAAGCTAATGACCAACGAAATCCAGCAAGGAAAGCCATTTTCTGGGGAAGAAACGCAACAAATCGTCGAACAATTCAATCGTGACGGCTACTATTTTCTCGGCGAGATATTCACCTCAGAAGAAACAGCCACCCTTAAAGAATTAATGGAGCAAAAACATAACGACCCATGCATGCACGATGAGGCAGGTGATCACATCCGCGGCATAAGCATGATGCGTATGTTTGAGTATCACAAGGTTTACCGAGATCTCATTGTGCGAGAACCTTACGTCAGTCTCGCCGAGGCAATTCTGGGTGAGGATTGCCACATGATGTCACAAAATGCGATACGTTACCTGCCCGGACAGGGCGGTGGATGGCATAGTGACGATAAACTTCATTTCCCGCTACCGGACGATGTACCTCGACATGACCCACGTATCCCGTTGCCCTGTTTCGTCATCAATGTGCTCATCCCACTCATCGATATCGAAACGATAGACGATGGTCCAACGCAGGTCGTCCCCGGCAGCCATTACTCCGGGCGCAGGCCACCCGCTGAAGAAAATCCAATATTCGAGGGGAAGGGTCCCGTCAGCTTCTTCACAAAGGCAGGCGGTGCTTATATGTTTAACAGCCAAGTTTGGCATCGCGGAACCCCCAACAGCAACCAGATCCGGTACATTGCAGCGTTCACATACAGTCAACGAATCATCGCACAACGGCTCTATCCGTTTATCGACTATCGGATGCCTGAACATGTTTTTGATGGGGCAGACGAACGGTTACAGAGACTGCTGGGGAGGCATGAAAAGGGAGCCTTCGGCTAAACGTATGAGCGAATCACATTATGAACAATTCTTTGAACTGATAGCGCGGCGCTCCGCTCTAATAGATCTCAGGGAAGACAAGCAGACCAGTCTGGCTGAAGTTACTCGCCCCATTGATTGGAGTGCACTCTTCGGAAACGATAATCCCGTCGAGATAGAAATTGGCTGCGGTAAGGGACGTTTTCTGCTTGAAGCCTCAAGGCAACGCCCAGACATCAACTACGTTGGTGTTGAGCGAGCGCTGAAATATGCCCAACACGCAAAGGAGCGGTTGCAGAAAGGAGGTGCTACGGGAGTTTTTCTTATTTGGAGCGATGCCGCCTACCTTGTGGATCGATACATTGGAGAAGGCACTGTCGAAGCGTATCATGTCTATTTCCCAGATCCTTGGCCCAAGAAACGGCATCGCAAGCGTCGGCTTTTCAGGAATGAGGTCTGGCTCCGCGGATTGATCCGGACGCTGAATTCGAGTCGAGGGCGTATCCACGTCGCTACCGACTATACCGAGTATTTCTATGAGATCCGCGACTGTCTAACACATACACCGCCGCTGGTCTACCAGCCACCGGACTCGCTTGAGATAGCACATATACCAACCAGCTTTGAGATGAAGTATCGCGCGGAAGGGCGGAAGATCCACCGTGCCGTCTATCAGATGGATTCAACTTGATACGCAGCGTAAGACTCATCTCAAGCAATCGTGTAACAGGAACCGATTTTTTGACAAAAACTCGGTTTCTTCCTGCGCATGATTTTTTCACGTTTCACGCATCACATTTCACGCGCTTCGTCTTTTGCACTTTTTTTTCTCATGCGTGTTTTTCTATATGTCATCCAGGGGATACAACTTCCGACCCAGATTGTGGAATGGCAACTCTTTGCCCACCGGATCGTGCACACTCGGCTCCGATACCGCATAGATTGCCCCCGCCCATGACTCAAACCCTGCCCGAAAATGCACGGTCGATTTAACCCCAATGTAACGCATCTGGCGTGGATCTAAGCCCATGGTTCGTGAGAAGGCGGTGTCAAACGGCTGCTCACGCTCCGTCACCAACAGCACATGAATCCCATCCTGTCGGATATATGCCGATGGTCCCATGCTGCTCTCTAAGCCTGCGTTTCTCGGACCATCATAACGAAAGCTGCCATCCGAAAGTGTGACAACCTCCGCCGTCATGCGTATGGGTTGCCCCTGGAGCGGAGTTGATTTCGCCCCCACGTCCAAAGTCAACGTTGCCCCCACACCTGCCTCTTGGCAAGCGCGTACCGCTTCTGGATCAACGATATAAAGGATACATGCCTCCTCCAGTCCCGATTCGATGAACGTCTGCAACACGCCGGTACTATCCCCCGGCGAACCACCGCCGGTGTTGTCATTTCGATCCGCAAAAATCACCGGATATTTTCCCGCTGCCGTCGCCTGTGCCAGCGCTTCACTGGCAGGTGGCATCGGTGCCTGCCAGTCCGCTCGGCGTTCCCAGATCCACGCCCCCAGCTCGTCCGCATACCGCTGTGCAAGGTCCGGATCGTTGTCCGTAACGATATAAACCGATGCGCCCATGTCAGGTATGTCAGCCAACGGATAGCAGGTCGCGATCGAACCGCAAACCACGCCTGACTGTGCCTCGATTCTATGCAATTCAGCAATCGCCTCGCGCATTGGCGAATATGCCGTAACTTGATTCAGTCCCCAGACCAACGGAATTTGGTGAAGCGCCATGGTAGGACGCAGCCCCTCCCGGTGGATGCGAACCAGCACATCGGCGCATTCGCGGGCACGTTCTGCTTGATCGATTTCCGGGTAGGTCTCTCTCCCAATTAACACATCCGCCATCTCGATCATCCGTTGGGAGACGTTGGAATGGATGTCCAACTCCGCCAAGATAGGCACCTGCGGACCAACTAATTCTCGCACCGCACTCAGAATATGCCCCTCGCCATCGTCAACCCCCTCTGCTACCATTGCGCCGTGCAGATCGAGCAGGACACCATCGATGGAACCTGCGTCCGCGATCCGATCTAGCATATCCTTCAAGATAGCGTCGAAGATATCTCGCGGTGTTGGACCACTCGGATGCGCGTTGGCGTATATCGTGGGGATAAGCTCGAATCCGTGCGCTTCCGCACCCGCAATGTATCCGCCGATGGTCGTGTTCGTGCCGCGAAATTTGCCGATAATTTCGTCGCCAGTTAGATAGCCGAATCGTTGATCGCGATAACTCGCCCACGTGGTAGGGACGGTAGTAAAAGTACTGGTCTCATGACCAATTGCACCGGTAATGACTCTCATAATCGTCAAACTCCTTTCAATTTTGAACAAGTCCCCTCACGCCGGCAACGCTTGCTCATAGAACCGCTGCCAATTGCGATACATTACATTGGCGATGTCTTCCTCGGCATAGCCTCGCCTGTCGAGGATGTCAGCGATCTTCTGATAATCCGCCACTGTATCGATTTCGTACGGGGCACCGTCGTTACCCCCCTGACCGTCCGTATCTCCGCCGATGGCAGCGTGCTGCGAGTTGCCCGCCAACTGGCAGACGTGGTCCATGTGATCCACCAGATGCTCCAATGTAACCGCCTCTCTTGGGAAAACACTGCGACGTGGCGGAATATCGCCACCCCAATCGATTCCGCTTTCTGCGTAAATCATCCACGTATCCATCGATGCACCGATAATACCATCGCGTTCAAGGAGGGCTTTGAGCTGTTCGTCGGAAAACTGTCGCTCGCCGGGTGCCAACGCACGGCAGTTCTGGTGACTCGCCATCACCGGTCCAGAAAATAGATCGAGCGCCTGCCAAAACGCTTCATCGGCGGTGTGGGTGAGATCAAGAGCCATACCTAACCCATCCATCTCACGCAGCAGTGGCTCGGCTGGAGGCAATAGCCCACCGGGTCTGCCCGTCCCGTGGGAATAGGTGCTGATGCCGTAATGCGCTAAGTTAATTGTGCGCAGTCCGCTCTCCCACCATTCGTGGACATGTTCGGGCCAAAGGATGGGATCTGCTCCCTCCATGCCGAGAACCATGCCAACCGGCAGATCATCGTAGCTGGTGGCTTCTGACCACGTTTGCATATGCTCGCTGAGATCTTTGCGGCTCCTCAAGATCCGTGCTTCGCCTTGAATTTCCAGAATCCGATAGTAGGCAAGGTGGGCTTGTGCCGCGGCGTAGGCAGTGTCACCGCTCCTGTATCCCCAGATAGGACTGTTCTCCCGTTGAATCCGTCCCGTTATTTTAACCAGCGCCGCCGCAACTTTTCCCTTCCGCATCTCCGGAAGCGAAGCCATTGTTCCATCGGCGGGCCACCGATCCCCTTCTCGCGATCCCTCCTGGACCGCCCGGACCTCTTCAATCGGCAAGGTCAGATCTCGATTTAGGTCGATCGCACCATACGCCATCGGATAGTCACCGTCAAAAATTAACATGATTTATCTCTGCCTTTCATCGTAAGCTACAGCAAAATATAGTGGATCTTAGAATTAATGAGACACTCCAAGCCGATGCGGTTAGAAACCGCACCTACCGGGGGCGAAAGTGTCTATCTGTTTTTAGAATTCACCATAAATTAGGTCGTCTTGAACATTGGAAGGAACCTACACACTAAGAAGCCGAGTTTTGTCGAGGTCGAATCAGTCGCGCAGCTGATATGCGATAGCATAGGCACATTTGTGTACCCCAGAGTTGTTAGGCTCAGAACGGTGCCACGTGTAATTGGTGAAAAACGCCGCATCTCCCGGCGACATGGGCAACAGCACTTCGCCGGAAAAATCGATCTCCGCTATCGGAATGCGCCATCGCTTAAACGCCTCGCCGCTTCGAGCGTTGTGATAGCTCGGTTCATCGTAGTAGCCCTCATGCTCAATCAGCGTCCACGATCCCTGTGTGCCGGGCATAATCGCCAAAGCACATCCATCTACCCCCACTTCGTCAAGCGCAATCCACGAATTACACCCCTGCTCAGGTGCCAGATGCCAATAGAACGAATCTTGGTGGAAGAAGGATTGACCACTGATGGCGCGGTGCTTGATCAACGCCTGATCGGTGAAACGTTTTACGGGACCGCCGAGCAGCTGTTCCATCACATTCTGCAAGTTTGGGTGATCGGCTATCGCCTCAAAAATTTCCTCCTGCATGGCGGGACGTTGCACACCAATCGGAAGGAAACCGTCATCGTTATTTCGGAATTTCGACGGATCCAGCACCTGAAAATGGGTATCGGGCCAATCGTGGTTACCAGCCAGCAGATCCATGAGACGTTTACGCACATGACAACCCTCTTCGGGGGAAATCAATCCACGCACAACGGTATATCCTTCGGTTCTATATTGCTCCAGTTGTCCTTCGGTCAGTTGCATGACGCCTCCTCAATCATACGAGTTGGTATTAGCCTCGATTTTTGCCTGTCCTCTACGCATCACATTTTATCTTCGCAAATACGAGTGTATCCCGCAATTCCCCCGACGGTGAAAGCGACTCATTTCGCAATGTGCCTTCCAATTTGAACCCAAGCCGGTCAGGGATAAATCGACTCCTGACATTTTTCGGATCGCAACGAATCTCCACTCGCTTCGCTCCAAGGGTCTCAAACGCAAACTTGGCAATCGCCTCTGTTGACTCGGTAATATAACCTTGTCCCTGAAAACGCTTTCGACACCAATAGCCGATCTCAAACTTAGGGATATCCCAGTTTATCCGATGCAAGCCGCTGGCACCGACTAGTGTGTCTGCACCTTTAAGAAAAAGAAACAGCGTGAGATCCTCGCGCGCCAAAAATTGACACTGTGCACGGCGCACGACAGCTTCAGATTCCTCCAAAGTGGGCATCTGCTGCGCCCACGGCATCCATGCCTTGAGGTCATCAAAGGTTTCTCGAACGGCAGTATGTATTTCGGGACCATCGCCCGGACGAGGGGCGCGGATGGTCAATCGGTCTGACTCAAATGACTCTGGAAAATCCAGCAGTAACGCATCCATGAAGTTCTCTCCGTTTGTCTCCAATTCAAATCAAAATGGCTATCATATAGGTATTATATGAACGACAGTATAGCAGATTGCAGAGGGTTACGCTACATCAAAAAATGTGTTGACATCAACCCGAAATCAGTATAGATTATTTAGACTGAAAGCACGTTGAGCGTGTTACAAAGAAATAATAAAACAGAGATATTCGGAGGTAAGAAATGAGTGATATGAATGTTGGTATTGTTGGACTAGGCTGGGTTGCCGGCGCCCACATTGAGACCTTTAAGGCAGTTCAAGGCGGAAATGTCACAGCAATCTGCTCCCGACGTGAACACGACGAAGCAGCATTGGAAGCAGAGTTTGGCACACCGCTGAAAGCCTATACGGACTACGAAGCGATGATAGCGAATCCAGACATACACATCGTGGACATCTGTACCCCGCACCCATTTCACGCGGATCAGGCTATCGCTGCAGCAGAAGCGGGTAAGCACCTAATCATCGAAAAACCGATCTGCTTGACATATGAAGACGCCAAAAAGATCCGTGATGCGGTACGGAAAGCTGGTGTGGGTGTATGTGTCTGCTTTGAGTGTCGTTACAGCGCACACTTCACGATGATCCGCTCGATTCTTGATGAGGGTTTGCTCGGTGACCTGCACTACAGCGAGGTGGACTATTACCACGGCATCGGTCCTTGGTACGGTCAATACGATTGGAATATCAAAAAAGATTTCGCCGGTAGTAGTCTGTTGACAGCGGGTTGCCACGCGCTTGATGCCCTGCTGTTCTTTATGGACGAGCAGGTTGAGGAGGTCACCAGCTACCACACGCAATCGACAGGGAAAGATTTTGTCCCGTATGAATATGAGACAACCAGCGTCACGATTCTCAAGTTTGAGGGCGGGAACAAAATTGCGAAGGTTACTTCCTGTGTGGACTGCCTCCAGCCCTACTATTTCCATATCCATCTGGTCGGCAGTGAAGGCAGCCTGTTGGATAACCGGATCTACTCTGCGAAATTGAAAGGCATGGATAAGAGCAAGTGGAGTACACTTGAGACTTCGCTCATCGATTCGGGGGATGTGAGTGACCACCCGTATGAGCCACAGTTCCAAGCATTTATTGACAGCATCGGGACAGGCGAACCGATGCCCTTGACCGATCTTGACACGGCATTTGAATCACACCGCGTTGTTTTCGCCGCAGATCGCTCAGCAGCGGAAGGTCGCCCCGTCAAATTATCTGAATTCGATTAATGGAAAATTCCCATGTTTATCGGAGTGGGATGACGGATTGAATTTTCCTTTTGGAGCCAGCATTGACTTTGGCAAAGGTTTTTCCGTGCGTGGGATGTTCGAATGCACAACCAACCCCCTAAATCCCCCTTGTCAGGGGGACTTATGAACCAACTGCGTAAGTCCTACCGGTTTATTTGCATTGATGCGGGGGCACCCAACAAAAAAGGCGAATGGACAGAGCCATTCGCCTCGTGAAGTTTTGGAGATAGGATTGTGAACTAGTCTAACATCCCACCTTCATAAACTCGCCACACTCCCTCCTCTTTTCGCATCTTAATAAGAAGATCTGGCGGGGGCGGGACAGATATTTCTATTCCCTGATCTCCAACACTCTCCGGTATCTTTGGTGCTGGCATTCTCATTAGGAAGTGAAATTCATCACCAACATATTCGCTGCTTACAACCGATGCCTGACTTTGCATTTCGCGGATCGATACCCTCAGCGGTGGTTGAAGCTGCCTCGTCTGCTCTTCAGCCATAGCTTCGAGGACCTCCTTGGGTATATCATCTGATGATTCATTCCGCACTTCTCTTATCTCTATGGAAACCTCAGTGTCATGATCAGAACTGCCGCGTCTCATATTTTCTGTCAATAGTAGGCGCATTGCTTCAGAGTCAGCATTCCGCCACGCCTCCACGTAAGCATCCATCACATCTTCGGCGGACCGAACCGTGTCGTCTAATAACGTAGATGTATCCGTCATGAAACTCTGATCCGTCTCCGGCTCAGAGTCTCCCTCTATTGCGAATTGTGCTAGATCCGTTTCATCGAGTTCAGCGAACAAATCATCAATCAGTTCCCTCTCTTCAGCGGATTCTGCCGTAGTAATTTGTGGCTGAGTATCCCCGGTTTCCATATCTTGAGTGGAGTCAGTTTGTGCAGCCAATCCCTCCGAGCTATTTTGTGGGCGCGGCGTGCCATCTTCCCACGGCGACAAATACACACGCTCCTCGGTTGTGGGGGCATTCATCTGGCGTATCCCAATGTAACTAATAAAAATAAGCCCAATCAGCACCGCCACACCAACCGTTATTTTAGGCACCGTTCCAACTTTCATAGCAGTTAGACCTCCCGTATAAAGTTTTTTGAGTGTCAGTCCGGGAGAAACGAAGATGCCAGTCAGAAGATAGCGCAACTGTTTGGAAAGTTTCCGCTTGATACGGAACAGCCGCAACGCAATTGCGTTGTATGAGAGCCCATGCGTGCCAATCAGTTCATCGTAACTCGCGCCCTCCAGATAGAAGGCGCGGGCAATGTCCCTGTCTTTTTGCGGAAGCGCCTCCATTGTACGGCGAATCAGTTCCCTCTGCTCTAACCGTGCCAATCGCTCGTCAGGCGAATCCTCTGTTTGAAGTATCCCCTCACTCACTTCGTCGATGGATACGGTCTCGCCTTGTTGTTTACGGAGCCAGTTTCGTGCGCGATTTCGCGTAATCTCTGCCAACCAGCCCTTGAATTTGGTCGCATCCTCAAGCTGTGTTAACCCTTGATAGGCATTGAGGAACGCGTCTTGCGCTACTTCCTCGGCGTCATGGGGATTGTCCACTATCCCGATAGCAATCGTATAAACAAAGGCATGGTACGCTCGCATCAGATCAGCAAATGCCCCTTCATCTCCAGTTTGGGCGCGATAGATAAGCGTATTCTCCTTAGCCATGACTCTCCATTCCTCCCTTACACCCTACCAAGACACAGTTCCGAGATTTTTTTTACCACTTTTTTGTGTTGAAAGATATTTTATCCATTTTTTCGCGGAGTAAGCAATAAAAAAGGCGAATGGAATGAACCATTCGCCTCGTGCAGTCTTGGGGATAGGTTTGCGAATTAGTCTAACATCTCACCCTCATACATTCGCCGCATCTCCTCCTCTTTTCGCATCTTAGTAACAGCATCTGGTAAGGACGGAACAGACATTTCTATTCTCTGTTCTCTACCACCCGGTATCTTTGGAGCAGGCATTCTCGACCCGGAGTCAAATTCATCGCCCACATATTCGCCGTTTATAGCCGATGCCTGACTTCGCATTTCACGGAACGACTCAACCGGCAGCGATTCAAGCTGCCGTATCTTCGCTTCAGCCATAGCTTTGACAGCTGCATCCGGTATGCGATCTGATGACTCATGTTGTACTTTCCTTATCCCTATCGGAATCTCAGAATCATCATAGTCGCTACGCCCCATTTCGATTCCCATATTTGCCGCCGGCATCTCCGCCATCGCACTTTTGATTGAGGACTCAGCATCATAAACTCGCCACACCCCATTCTCTTTTTGCATCTTAATAAGGCTATATAAGGTGCCGGTACACCTTGACATTCCCTGATCTGTAATACTCGGCAGCTGCGTCAGTCGGAAGTGAAATTCATCACCGACATATTCGCTGCTTACAAGCAATGACTGCCTTCGCCTTTCACGGATTATTTTCTCAACCATCATTGGTTCAAGCTGATGTCTGGTTTTGACCACTTCATCCGGTGCTTCATCTGACATATCTATGGAATCCCCATCACCAGAATCTTCATGGCCCTCACGCCTATACTGCTCTGTCATTAACGAGCCCATTGCCTTATGATCAAGGTTCTGCCACGCCTCGAAGTAAGCATACATCACATCCTCAGCGGACTGACCTATGCGTTCTGATGACGCAGATGTGCCGGTTGTGAACCTCTGCACCGTGTTCAGCTCAAAATTCCCGCCTGTTGTGAATTGTGCCATATCCGTTCCTTCGGATTCACCGAAGAAACCGTCAACTAGCTCTGTTCCGGCTGTGGACGCAGCAGCAATTTGTGGCAGATTGTTCCGGCTTTTTGTCCCTTGAGCAGCGTCAGTTAGGAATCCTTCGGGGTGGTTTCGTGGGCGTGCAGTGCCATCCTTCCACGGAGACAGATACACACGCTCCTCAACTATGGGCGCATTCATCTGGCGGAGCCCAATGAAACCGATGAAAATCAGCGCAATCAGCCCTGTCGCTCTAACCGTCATTTTGGGGGCAGTTCCAACTTTCATGGCGGTTAGACCTCTCGTATAAAGTTTTTTCAGCGTCAGTCCGGGAGAAACGAACACACCGGTGAGAAGGTATCGCAGCCGTTTGGAGAGTTGCTGCTTCGCACGCGACAGCCGAAATGCAATGGCGTTGTATGACAACCCGTGCGCTCTAGTTAGTTCATCATAACTCGCACCCTCCAGATAGAAGGCGCGGGCAATCTCTCTGTCTTTTTGCGGAAGCGTCTCCATTGTACGGCGGATCAGCCCTTTCTGTTCCTGTCGTTCCAATCGCTCATCGGGTGAGTCTTGCGTTTGCAGGACCCCTTCGTCCACTTCGTCAAGGGATACGGTGTTGATCCGCCGTTTTCGGACCCATTCTCGCGCACAATTCCGCGCAATCTCAGCCAACCAACTTTTGAACTTCGCTGCATTCTCAAGCTGCATCAGGCCTCGATAGGCGCTGAGGAAAGTATCTTGTACCACCTCTTCAACATCATGGGGATTATCCACGATCCTTATAACAATCGTATAGACAAGGGGGTAGTATTCTCGCATTAGGTCGGCAAATGCCCCTTCATCTCCAGTCTGGACGCGATAAATGAGCGTATTGTTATTAGCCATGGATCTTCTGCTCCCTCAGCATCTTATCAAGATACAGTCCTAAGATTTTCCTAGTACTTTACGCAAGTTGCTAGTAGACAGCATATTCAAACCAATAGACCCTAATCCTTGTGCAAATTGTACCATTTTGTAGGTCGATTTTCCAAAATCGACGGTTTTGCGTCGAGATGTGAATCTCGACCTACAGGTTCTGATGGATTTTCAATGACTAGGTTAGTACTTTATGTGAACACCCCATCAGATTAAGAGGTTTGTTCGGCATTATATCAACTCGTTCAATCCGCGTCAAGCATATTTCAGTCGACCTGTTTGAGCCAACCCCACATTGTGAACTTTTTGCCTGTGGGAGAAACAGAAAAAGGAGAATTAAACCATGCAGGACTAATGTCATTCTGGCGATTGTTATTGGTGAGGTTTTGAGGATTACCTCCATCGGCATCCATCACGTAGATGTCAAAATCCCCATCCCTATTAGACATGAAGACAATCTGTTCGCCAGCCGGAGACCATGACGGATACCAGTCATTCTGGCGATTTTCAGCGAGTCTTTGTCGGTTCTGCCCATTGGCATCCATGACATAGATATCTTCATTCCCGCCCGGAATATTCCAATTACTACCAGAAGTAAAGGCAATGCCCTTGCCGTCGGGAGACCATGACGGATCCCTGTCATCATGGCGATTTTTAGTGAGATTTTTAGGTTTGCCCCCATCGGCATCCATCAGGTAAATTTCCCAGTTCCCATCCCTATTAGACGCGAAGACGATCTGTGCCTGTGCGTCAACGTTTAGTGGCGTCAGACGTAAAACTACAACGCTAGCTAAAATCAAATGGGCGAGATTACTCCTCCGTTGCATTTGATATTCCTTCTCCATTCTCAAATCAATCTCTTATTTTTCGTACGCTCCCGCATCTCAGCAAACACTGTTTGCCCAATAATGGCAGTTATCGGTCAACCTGCTTGAGCCAACCCCATATCGTGAGTGTCTTACTTGCGGGAGTAACTGCAAAAGTAGGGTTATACCATGCAGGACTAAGGTCATTAATCCGATTATTATTAGTGAGTCTTTGTTGATTCCGCCCATTAGTGTCGATCACGTAGATGTCAAAGTCTCCATCTTGATTAGAAGTAAAGACAATGCGTTCACCGTTGGGGGACCATGAGGGCAGCCAGTCGTTCTTGCGATTTTCAGTGAGTTTTTGTCGATTACCCCCATCAGCGTCCACCACGTAGATGTCAAAGTTTTGAAGATCGCCCCTCCTGTCAAATGAGAAGGCAATACGTTTACCATCAGGAGACCATGCAGGATGCCGCTCATGCACGGGATCTTCAGTGAGTTTTTGTTGATTCTGCCCATCGGCATCCATCACGTAGATTTGCCAGTTTCCACCCACAATGTTCCTATTCTTACCAGAAGTAAAGGCAATATGTTTACCGTCCGGTGACCATGAGGGATCCCAGTCATCAGCGCCATTATTGGTAAGTCTATGCTGATCCCTCCCATCGGCGTCCATCACGTAGATTTCGTCGTTTCCATCCCTATTAGAATTAAAGACAATGCGCTTGCTATCCGGCGACCATGACGGATACCGGTCTGCACTGGGATTTTTAGTGAGGTTTTTAGGTTTGCCCCCATCGGTATCCATCACGTAGATTTCACGATTCCCATCTCGTTCGGAAGTAAAGACAATGCGTTCACCGTCCGGTGACCATGAGGGATCCCAGTCATCAGCGCCATTATTGGTAAGTCTATGCTGATCCCTCCCATCGGCATCCATCACGTAGATTTCCATGTTCCCGTCTCTATTAGATGAGAAGATGATCTGCGCTTGTGCCTCAACATTTGGTGGCGTCAGCCCCAAAACCACAACACCACCCATAATCAAATGTGCGAGATCGTATCTCCATTGCATCTGTCTGTCCTCCTACGTTTTCAAATTGGTTATTTATTTTTGAACACCGTTTTATCAATCAGTCCAGTTATCGGTCGCCCCGTTTGAGCCAACCCCATATCGTGAGAGTTTTACCTGCGTGAGAAACTGCAAAAGCAGGGTTATACCATGCAGGATTAGTGTCATCATGATGATTATCGGTGAGGTTACGCGGATTACCTCCATTGTTGTCTATCACGTAGATGTCATAGTTACCATCCTCCTCCCTATCAGAGACAAAGGCAATGCGTTTACCATCCGGCGACCAAGAGGGTTCATAATCCTTAAACGGATTATTGGTGAGCTTTCGCTGGTTACCCCCATCGGAGTCCATCACATAAATATCCCTATTCCCCTTATTCTTCATAGAAGTAAATGCAATGCGCTTACCGTCTGGAGACCAGACAGGATTTTCGTCATGACGGGGATTATTGGTGAGGTTTCGCTGATTACCCCCATCGGAGTCCATCACGTAGATTTCCAAGTTGTCAACCCTCGCACTGACAAAGGCAATCCATTTGCCATCTGGAGACCAAGCGGGATCCCTATCATCAAAAAAGGGATTTTTAGTGAGGTTTTGAGGATTACCCCCATCGGCGTCCATCACATAGATTTGCCAATTCCCACCCTTAAAATCCATAGCCCCACTAGAAGTAAATGCAATGCGCTTACCGTCTGGAGACCAGGCGGGGACCCATTCAGCAAAATCATTGTTAGTAAGTCTGCGCGGATTACCCCCATCGGCGTCCATCACGTAAATTTGTCGGTTCTCCTTCCCAGCCTCCGCTGCAGCTTTGGTCGTAACATAGGCGATGTGTTTACCGTCTGGAGACCATGAGGGATCCCATTCATCCAAGAAATTGTTAGTGAGTCTGCGTGGATTACCTCCATTATTGTCCATCACGTAGATGTCCCAGTTCCCATCTCTATCAGACGCGAAGGCAATCCGTGCTTGTACGTCAACGCATACCATCAGCAGTGTTAGGCCTAAGACTATAACGCTAGCTAAAATCAAATGGGCGAGATTGTATCTCCAGTGCATCTGTTATGCCTCCTCTGTTCTCAAATCGGTTTTCGCTTATGTTAAGAAATCGTGCGACAGAAACCGAGTTTTCAAGAAAAAACTCGGTTTCTCTTCGTGCTCTGCACTTTCTTTTTACATGAGCCAATCAGTTTAGTCCAGATTCGTTCCCCCAGATTCTATTAAGATGCAATTCTAAGATTTTTTTTAGCACTTTTTTACTTTTAAGCAAAAAAATATGACCCTCTGTCGAAACACCCTCTAAATTCACGCTATCCTAAGCGGCATTTTGCCGCTTTCTTCGCGGAGCAAGCAATAAAAAAAGGCGAATGGAATGAACCATTCGCCTTATGAAGTCTTGGGGATAGATTTGCGGGCTAGTCTAACATCTCACCCTCATACATTCGCCGCATCTCCTCCTCTTTTCGCATCTTGATAACAGTATCTGGTGGGGGCGTGACAGACATTTCTATTCTCTGTTCTCTACCACCCGGTATCTTTGGAGCAGACATTCTCGACCCGGAGTCAAATCCATCGCCAACATACTCACCGTTTATGGCCGATGCCCGACTTTGCATTTCACGGAACGATTCAGTCGGCAGTGGGTAACGCTGCCTTATCTTCCCTTCAGCCATAGCTGCGGTGACCTCATCCGGTATGCCATCTGATGACTCGTGTTGTACTTCCCTTATCTCTATCGGAATCTCAGAATCATCATAGCTACCACGTCCCATCTCGCTTCTCATATTTGCCGCCCGCACCTCTGACATCGCACTGTCATAATCGTACACGGTGTCATAAACTCGCCACACCCCATTCTCTTTTCGCATCTTAATCTGCCGATATGAGGTGGGGGTAAACATTGGCATTCCCTGATCTGTAGTACCCGATAACTCTGATCCCGGTGTTATCAATCGAAAGTGAAATTCATCACCGACATATTCGCTGCTTACAATCGATGAGTGCCTTTGTAATTCACGGAGTTCCTCAATCACCATTTCAAGCAGACGTCTAGTTTCAACAACCTCCTCCGATGCTTCATCTGACATATCTGTGGAACTCCCATCACCAGAATCTTCATGGCCCTCACGCCTATACTGCTCTGTCATTAACGAGCCCATCACCTTATCATCAGAGTTTCGCCACGCCTCGAAGTAAGCATACATCACATCCTCAGCGGACTGACCTACACTTTCTGATGACGTAGATATGTCAATAATGAAATCTTGCTCTGTGTCTATCTCAACTTCCCTGTCTATTGTGAATTGTACCATATCCATTTCGTCGGATTGATCGAAAAAATCGTCTTTTGACTCTGTTCCTGCTATGGACGCTGTCGTAGCAATTTGCAGCAGATTGTTCCGGCTTTCTGTCCTTTGAGCAGCGTCAGTTGGGAATCCTTCGGGGTGGTTTCGTGGGCGTGCGGTTCCACCCTCCCACGGCAACAGATACACACGCTCCTCAATTATAGGCGCATTCATCTGGCGCAGCCCAATGAAACCGATGAAAATCAGCGCAATCAGTCCTGTCGTTCCAACCGTCATTTTGGGAACAACTCCAACCTTCATGGCGGTTAGACCTTCCGTATAAAGTTTTTTCAGCGTCAGTCCGGGAGAAACGAACACACCGGTGAGAAGGTATCGCAGCCGTTTAGAGAGTTGCTGCTTCGCACGTGACAGCCGAAACGAAATTGCTTTATATGACAGTCCATGCGTGCTGGTCAGTTCGTTATAGCTTGCACCTTCAAGATAGAAAGCACGGGCGATGTCCCTGTCTTTCTGCGGAAGCGTCTCCATTGTCCGCCGAATCAGTTCCCTCTGTTCCAGTCGTGTCAATTGCTCATCGGGGGAGTCTTGTGTTTGCAGTACCCCTTCTCTCACTTCATCAAGAGATACAGTGTGGAGCTTCCGTTTTCGGACCCACTGTCGGGCACAGTTCCGCGCAATCGCTGCCAACCAGCTTTTGAACTTCGCTGCATCCTCAAGCTGCGTCAGTCCTTGATAGGCGTTGAGGAAGGTATCTTGTACCACCTCTTCAACATCATGGGGATTGTCCACGATTCTTATAACAATCACATAAACAAAGGGGTAGTATGCCCGCATTAGGTCGGTGAAAGCCCCTTCATCTCCAGTTTGGGCGCGATAAATGAGCGTGTTTTCATTAACCATGAATCTGCCCTCCTCCCCAACATTTTATAAAGACACAGTCCTGAGATTTTTCTGGCATTTTATGTGAACATCTCATCAGATTGATGGGTTGGTTGAGCATTATATCAACTCGCCCAATTCGCGTCAAGCAAGTTGCGGATTGCTATCTTTGTTGAACAAATCAGCGACAGGAAACATCATGAAGTGGGAGGGCACTAACCTTGATGTATAGGCGGAATAACGGCAAACACTGTTTGCCCAATAATAGCAGTTATCGGTCAACCTGTTTGAGCCGTCCCCACATTGTAAACTTTTTGCCGGTGGGAGAAACCGAAAAAGGTGAGTTCAACCACGCAGGACTAAAGTCATCATGGGGATTATTGGTGAGTCTTTGCGGATTATTCCCATCGGCGTCCATCACGTAGATTTCAGGGTTCCCATCCCTCCAAGACACGAAGGCAATCCGTTTACCGTCAGGAGACCATGAGGGCTGCAGATCAGAACGGCGATTTTCAGTCAGTCTTTGCTGATTACCCCCATCGGCATCCATAACGTAGATTTCAGGGTTTTCAAAATCCCCCTTCCTATCAGCCTCAAAGGCAATCCGTTCTCCGTCGGGAGACCATGAGGGATAGAGGTCATTCTGGCGATTTTCAGTGAGTCTTTGTTCATTACCACCATCGGCATCCATAACGTAGATTTCATAAGTGATTAGAAACTTGCTTCTAAAGTGACCAGGCCTCTGAGACACAAAGACAATACGCTCACTGTCGGGAGACCATGAGGGATACCTGTCATCATTGGGATTATTGGTGAGGTTTTGAGGATTACCTCCATCGGCGTCCATCACGTAGATTTCATAAGTCGGTGCAACGTCTATAATGTGCCCATCCCTCAGAGACATGAAGGCAATCCGTTTGCCGTCAGGAGACCATGAGGGATACCAGTCCTCAGCAGGCTGGTTCGTGAGGTTTTGAGGATTACCCCCATCGGCGTCCATTACGTAGATTTCAGGCTTCCCATCTCGTTCGGAAACAAAGACAATGCGTTTGCCATCGGGAGACCATGAGGGCCACCAGTCATTATCGCGATTGTTGGTGAGTCTACGTAGATTCCCCCCATCGGCGTCCATCACATAGATTTCAGGCTTCCCATCCCTACGGGACATAAAGACAATCTGTGCCTGTGCGTCAACGACTACCATCAACAGTATCAGCACCAACGCTACAACGCTAGCTAAAATCAAATGTCCGAGATTATATCTTCCTTGCATCTGTTATTCCTCTTCTATCTTCAAATCGATCTCTTATTCTTCGTACGCTCCCGCATCTCAGCAAACACTGTTTACTTGATAATGGTAGTTATCAGTCAATCTGTTTGAGTTGTCCCCACATTGTGAATTTCTTACCTGCGGGAGAAACTGAAAGAACAGGATTATACCATGCGGGATTAGTGTCATCATGGGGATGCTTGGTGAGGTTTCGCGGATTCTTCCCACTAGCGTTCATCACGTAGATTTCCACGTTCCTACCCCTATCAGTAGTAAAGGCAATACGTTCACCGTCCGGAGACCATGAGGGATGCCAATCCTTAGAGCGACTCTTGGTGAGGTTTCGCGGATTCCCGCCATCGGCATCCATTACATAGATTTCCATGTTCCCATCCCTCTCAGACACAAAGGCAATCCGTTTACCGTCCGGAGACCATGAGGGTTCCCGGTCCTCAGAGGGATTTTTAGTGAGTCTTTGTTGATTCTTTCCATCGGCATCCATCACGTAGATATCCAAGTTTGCCGCATTCCTACGGCGGGAAAAGGCAATGTGTTTACCGTCTGGAGACCATGAGGGACTCCTATCATCAACGGGATCGTTAGAGAGGTTTCGCGCATTGCCTCCATCGGCATCCATCACGTAGATTTGCCAGTGGCCATCCGCAGTACTCCTACCTCCACTAGAAGTAAAGGCAATGTGTTTACCGTCCGGGGACCATGAGGGATGCCATTCAGCAATGGGAGCATTAGAGAGTCTTCGCGGATTCTTCCCATTGGCGTCCATCACGTAGATTTGCCGGTGTCTACCACCCACAATGCCCCTAGCTTCGCTAGAAGTAAAAGCAATGTGTTTACCGTCCGGGGACCAGGAGGGTTCCCATTGAGCAATGGGAGCATTAGAGAGTCTTTGTTGATTCTTTCCATCAGCGTCCATTACATAGATTTCCATGTTCCCGCCCCTATCAGACGCGAAGGCAATCCGTGCTTGTGCCTCAACGCATACCATCAGGGCTGTCAGCGCCAAGACTACAACAATGGCTAAAATCATATAAGCGAGATTGTATCTCCGTTGCATTTGTCCTTCCGCCTCTATTCTCAAATCAGTTTTGTATCCTTTGGGGTTGATAGAGGTAAACTTGTGTAGGCAACCCCTTTACAATTAAAACGGCAGTTATCGGTCAACCTGTTTGAGCCAGCCCCACATCGTGAACTTTTTGCTTGGGGCAGAAACCGAAAAAGGAGAGTTAAACCATGAGGGATACCGGTCATCATGGCGATTATTGGTGATGTTCAGTTGATTCTTTCCATCAGCATCCATCACGTAGATGTCAAAGTTGCCATCCCTACGGGAACTGAAGGTAATGCGTTCACCGTCGAGTGACCATGAGGGAGACCTGTCATCACCGCGATGATTAGTCAGTTTCTGTTGATTCCCTCCATCGGTATCCATCACGTAGATTTCAAAGTTTTCAAAGTCGCCCTTCCTATCCGATGAGAAGGCAATACGCTCACCGTCGGGAGACCATGAGGGTTGCCAGTCATTCTTGCGATTTTTAGTAAGTCTTTGTAGATTACCGCCATCGGCGTCTATCACGTAGATTTCATCAGTGATCCCAAACTTGCTTCTAAAGTGCCCCTCCCTCGCAGACGCGAAGGCAATCCGTTCACTGTCGGCTGACCAAGAGGGATGCCGATCATCAAAGGGATTGTTAGTGAGGTTTAGTTGATTGCCTCCATCGGCGTCCATCACGTAAATGTCAAAAGTGATTACAAAGTTTTTAACCTCCCCATCCCAAGACGAAAAGGCAATTCGTTCACCATCGGGAGACCATGAAAGATACTTGTCCTCATTGGGATTGTTAGTGAGGTTTTGAGGATTCCTCCCATCGGCGTCCATCACGTAGATTTCACTGTTTCCATCTCGTTGGGAAGCAAAGGCAATGTGCTTACCATCGGGCGACCATGAGGGAGACCAGTCATCATCGCGATTATTAGTGAGTCTAAGCTGATTCTTTCCATTGTCGTCCATCACGTAGATTTCAGGGTTCCCATCCCTCTGAGACACGAAGGCAATTTGTGCCTGTGTGTCAACGACTATCATTAGCGGCGTTAGACCCAAGGCTACAACGATAGCTAAAATCAGATGTGTGAGATTGTATCTCCGTTGCATCTGTCTTTCCTCCTCTGTTCTCAAGTCAGTTTTTTATCCTTTGGGGTGGATAGAGGTCAACTGGGGGTGGCAACCTCTTTACAATTAAAGTGAGGGGGTGCACAAATATAGTTGATATAATCCGTTTAGTCCAGATTCATTCCTCCCCAGATTCTGTTAAGATACAATTCTGAGATTTTTTCTAGCACTTTTTTTATTTTTAAGCAAAAAAAATATGACTCCCTGTCGAAACACCCTCTAAATTCACGCCATCCTAAGAAGTATTTTGCCTCTTTCCTCGCGGAGCAAGCAATAAAAAAGGCGAATGGAATGAACCATTCGCCTTGTGAAGTCTTGGGGATAGATTTGCGGATTAGTGGGGCCATTCTTCTGGCACCTCCGACATCGCACTGTCATAATCAAACGCTTTGTCATAAACTCGCCAAGCACTATTCTCTTTTCGCATCTTAACAAGTTGATAGCCGGGCGAGATAAAAATTGATGTCGAATGATCTGATGAAATATTCGGCATCTCCGGTGCCGGTGTTCTCAACCGGAAGTGAAATTCATCGCCCACATATTCGCTGCTCACAACCTCCGCCTGACTTATCGTTTCACGGATTGACTCACCCAGCACTGGTTTAAACTGATGTATAATTTCGACGACGTCATCCGGTGCATCATTTGACACATCTACGGAAATCTCAGAGCCATCATCATAATAACCATGGTTGCTACGCATGTACTCCTCTGTCCCTAACAAGCTCATTGCCTCAAAATCAGAGTCCTTAAACGCCTCCACGTAAGCATACATCACATCTTCAGCAGACTGATTTGTGCTTTCTGATGAAACAGATGTGTCAGTAGTGAAATCCCACTCTGTGTCTATATCAAATTCCGTTTCTGTCGCGAATTGCGCCATATCCGTTTCGTCGAGTTCAACGAACAAATCGTCAATCAGTTCCCTCTCTTCCGCGGGCTCTGTCGAGGCAATCTGTGGTTGATTATCTTGGCTTTCTGTCCCTTGAGTAGAATCAGTTTGGGCAACCAAGTCTTCGTAGCTGTTTTGCGGACGTGAAGTACCGTCCTCCCACGGTGACAGATACACACGTTCCTCAATTGGGGGTGCATTCATCTCACGTATCCCAATGTAACCGATAAAAATTAGCCCAATCAGTGCTATTGTGCTTACTACTATTTTAGGCACCGTTCCAATTTTCATGACAGTTAGACCTCCCGTATAAAGTTTTTTGAGTGTTAATCCGGGAGAAACAAAGATGCCAGTCAGAAGATATTGCAACCGTTTGGAGAGTTGTCGCTTTGCACGCGATAGCCGAAACGAGATCGCCTTGTCTGATAGCCCGTGCGTGCTGGTCAATTCGTCGTAGCTCGCACCTTCCAGATAAAAAGCGCGGGCAATCTCCCTGTCTTTTTGCGGAAGCGTCTCCATTATACGGCGAATTATGTCTCTCTGTTCCTGTCGTGCCAATCGCTCATCGGGTGAGTCGTCCGCTTGAAGCAGGTGTTCACCCACTTCGTGGAGAGATATAGTCTCGCCTCTCTGTTTGCGTAGCCAGTTTCGCGCACGATTTCGCGCTATCTCTGCCAACCAGCTTTTGAATTTCGCGCTATCCTCAAGCTGCGCCAAGCCTCGATAAGCACTGAGGAAGGTATCTTGCACAACCTCTTCGGTATCATGAGAATTTTTCACGATACCGATAACTATCGCACAAACGAAGGCGTGGTACGACCGCATTAGGGCAGCAAACGCCTTTTCATCGCCAGCTTGGGCGCGATGGATGAGTGTATTCTCATTAGCCATGGCTCTTTGTTCCTCCCTTACCTCCTACCAAGACACAGTTCTGAGATTTTTTCTAGCACTTTTTTGCATTGAAGTGGAGGGTAGCACAATTCAGGGAAGTCTTCTGTCCTATAATTAGTGTTTCAAACTGTCACTGCCGCTCCAACTTCATACGTCCCCAAAGAGTGGCTTGATTACCTGAAACCTCCACCGACAAAGAACGGTCAGGAATGACCCACGTTGGGTTAGTATCCGCCCGCGGATTTCCTGTGAGCTGCTTCTGATTATCCCCGTTGGCATCCATCACATAAATATCTGGACGCTTCCCAACCCGAAGTGCGTGGTACGCTATCCTTCTTCCATCAGGAGACCACGCAGGTGCTTGGTCGTTCCACGGGTGGCGGGTTAGGTTGACGACATTCGCTCCGTCAAGGGTCATCGCATAAATATCGTCCTGATCCCCTTCCCGATTGGACTGAAACGCTATCTTTGTCCCATCGGGAGACCATGTGGGCGCAGCGTCGAGGGCGGGGTGGTTGGTCAAATTGACTTGGTTCTTTCCATCGGAGTCCATCACATAGATTTCCCTATTCCCATCCCGATTGGAAAAGAACACAATTTTTAAGCCGTCAGGGGACCAAGAACCCACCTCATCAATTCCCGGCGACTGTGTTAGATTTTTTAACACGATCCCTTCGATATCCATGACGCACACATCAGTTTTGCCATCTGGCGATCCATCAGTGCTGTTCAGGGCTAACCGCTTCCCATCCGGAGACCATTTTGGCGATCGGTATTCTCGACCGCCAAACTGTTCCGTCACGTTTTTGAATTCAGTCTTAGGAGCGTCTGGCACAACAAGTAACCCTTTTGGCGCTGGCTGCTTACGAAGATTCTCCAAAGCTGCGGGAAGAATAACAGGAGTCTTCAGCCATATATGAGTGGCAAATTCGCCCTGTAGATGGTAAGCAATAGATTTTCCCTCCGGGGACCAGGCAACTGGACCATATCTGAGATTACTAGACACCCAAGCCCTTTCGTTTAATCCATCGGCATCAATCAGATAAACTGTTACATCAGCATCAAAAGGGGGAGGTAAATCTCGATCGGATAGAAATGCAATGGTGCCAGTCGGTACATCGGCGGAAGCCTGTTCAGTAAACAGGCTCCATAGAAATAAGAGTATTATGACACCAAAGATCTTCTGAGGTACTGGGAGTTGCTTGAACATGTGTAACCCTCCCTGAATTTGGTTGACCCCCATGCGGGACCGAGCTTCAGCAGCTTTGCCGATCTTCCTTCCATTTCGGGACAGTGACAGGTATCCTCTATGCCCTCAATGAATCCCGTGCGGCGGATAAGTCAATTGACACCTTAGCCCACATTCGTTTCTCCCCAGTTTTTATCAAGACACACAATTCTGAGATTTTTCTAGCACTTTTTTGTATTGAGCCAAAGAATTATATGAATTGTTATCCTTTGTCTGTATTCATATCTCACGGTTTCAACCGGAGGGTATACACAAAAACGTCCCTAAATGCCGAACGTGGGGCGCAGTTACAGATTACGATATTTGCAATTTTAAGTATGCAATCAGGATACCGGCGGTCGGTGCTGTATCCACGGCTGTGCCCGCTCAAATGCCCCCGACGCTGCCAATACTGTCTCCTCGTCCCCCTTTCTCCCCACAATATGGAGGCCGACAGGTAAGCTGTCAGATGAGAAACCTGCGGGCACGGTGGCAGCGGGGTGTCCAATCACATTAATCGGGAGTGTAAATGCGCCATTCCAATACTGATCCGGGAAGATTCTGTCAGGCGCCCACTTGCCGGGGTACTCGCCATTCCGGAAAGCTGGAAAGCACGATGTCGGTGAAAGCAACAGGTCGTATTCCTCAAATAGGTCGGTCATACGCGCCTTCAAAACGTCAATCTGACCGAGCGCTCTGGCGTAGTCGGCTACAGTGACTTTCGCCCCGTATTCAAGACAGAATCTGGCAAATTCGGTCATCTGATCCCCGTGGGTTTCCAGATACCTACCTTGGCTGGTATACGAATCCCCCGCTATAATGGCACCAAAAGTGTCATAGGGCGGATCCATCGCCAAATCGGAGTCCTCAACATGGCAACCGAGTTCCTCAAACAGCTGGGCTGCCCTTGAGGTTACATCTAAGACATCGGGTTCTACATCAGCAAAGCCGAAGTCCGGACTCCAAGCGATGCGTAGTCCCGTGATCTCTCTGTCTACCGCAGCAATGAAATCGGGTGGCGTTTCCCGGAGGGAGGTGGGATCTCTGCGATCATGCCCAGCAAGCACCTGGAGTAACAATGCCGAATCCCGGACGGTACGACTAAGGGGACCGTTTTGGGAGAACATGTAGGGCATCGCAGGACCTTGCAAGCCGGTGTAGCCGGAGACTCGACCTTGTGAGGGTTTGATTCCATAAATACCGGATAGGTTGGCGGGTATGCGGATGGACCCGCCGCCATCGCTGCCGGTGGCAAAGGGGCACAAGTACGCTGCCACCGCCGCTGCTGCACCGCCGCTGGACCCGCCCGGCGTGCGATCGGTGTTCCAAGGGTTACATCCGGTGATACCCAAGCTGTTCTCACAGGTACCAACCATACCGAACTCTGGAACATTCGTTTTGCCCAAAATGATGCCGCCGGCCGCCCGCACCCGTTCTACCACGGCGGAATCCCGCTCCGGTACCCGGTCCTTGTATACCACCGAACCTACAGTTGTGCATATCCCCTTGGTCATCTGGGTGTCCTTGATGGGGATAGGTAAGCCATGTAGTGCCCCCAGTTCATCGCCACGGATGACCGCCGCCTCAGCCGCCTTGGCAGTCTCCATCGCCTCGTCGTGGGTCAAGAGCAGGAATGCGTTTAGCTGTGAGTTCAGCCTGTCGATACGGTCAAAATATAGTTCAGTCAGTTCTACCGGAGAGATCTGTTTTGTCGAAATCAACTCCAAGAGATTGGTCGCTGAAGCGAAAGCCAATTCGTTGTCTGCCATGGTATCTCCTTTCTCCGCGTATAGTAAGCATTCAACCGCTTTAAGTCCCTATAGGACTTGGGCAGGCACAAGACCTGCCCCTACAATGGATTGGTTCCCTGTAGGGGCAACCCTTGTGGTTGCCCTTGCTGCTTGAATGCGTAAGTCCTACCCTATAAACTTTAGGAGCCAGAATCTCAAAATAGTTATGCGGGTTGTTTACTGGATGAGACGGTTCGGAAAGGGCACCTCCGGTCCCGGCATGATGTAGTGTTTCCCATTCGTGGCTGCAGGAGCACGTCGCTGGAATTCTTCCGACACGCTATTACCACTAGTTGAAGGATTCACAGAACCCAGTTTCCCAACTCCCCCGATAGCATAGACCTGCGCGTCGGCTTGGCGACAGACCTCGACTGCTCTCGCAGACGTATGGTCTGTCCCTGGCCCACTGCTGGAGGGTTCATCGGTAACGATAAAAAGTACGAGCTTCCGATTATCAGGTGTTCGGAGTTTGGGCACGGTGCCCATAATCGCGTCTAACAGATGTTCATCGCCACGCCTAGGCCTCCGAAATAGTTTCTTGACCTGCTCCGCATCTAATGGCGGTTTCGTTGTGACAATAGAGCTTTCACCCCCACCAAACCTTGCCCAGAACCGGATAACCCCAAACCGATAATCTACTCCCTCGGTATTCAAAACCTCGACCAAGGTATCCAACCCCGTGCAGATTTCGTCCACCTTATCGTCCATGCTCGAACTGGAGTCATAGACAAATACCAGATCAATGGGTTGTGTTACTGTTGCAGCGATGTGTTTAGCGATGCGCCTGAAAATTCCGTCAATCCTGGTTATAGACTTGTCTATCAGAGGGGCATGGTCAACTCTACGCTGGTATTTGTCAATCGCGTACCACTTCCCGTCGGTCATGTCGGTTAACTGCATCTGTACCTCTTCGCTGACGCCGACGATATTGATCCGAATCTTATCCCGCTTACACCAATCCAGAATCTTCCCAATAACCTGATTTCTGTCGTCTCCCTGACCCCAAGACGTCTGCAATTTTGAATTTGTCACAACAACGAGATGCTTTTCAGCATCCGATCGGAATTGTAGATCTTCAAGTCCTTTCATAATCGCGTCGAGCCCGTGTCCGGCGACACGCCCCTTAAATCTCGGTGGCGGCAAATTGCGAAAATTGTCTTCAAGTTCAATGAGTCCACTCTGCAACGGTTTGATTGCGATTCGCGATGTTTTACCGGCATTCTGAAACCAAACGAGCCCAAACCGATAATCAATCGCTGCTTCTTCAAAGGCATTAACCATATCAACAGCCCGTGCTTCGACTATTTTGCCCGGACCTTTCATCGCCAAACTGCCATCAATAACAAGCACCAAATCCACCTCCTGATTCGTGCTTTGACGGCTTGCACGCTGGATAATTTCCACGAGACTTTTCCCAATATCAACCGTTATTTCATCCTTTTTCCGCAGTTCTTCCGGGTTAATCATTAACCCTCTCCTACGACGGGGCGGTTGTACCTGCGCTTGTGTGATTAGCTCAATGCCGTCAAGGCAGATCCAAGTTACCAATATCATCAACGCGATGCGCCATTTCCAGACGTGGGATTTAGGTGATTTCATCAATTTTCTCCATGTATACAATATAAAGCGCAAAACGATTATAGTGGATCTTAGAATTAATGAGACACTCCAAACCGAACCGCATTGCCCCAGGCCCGGTAGGGGCGGTTAGAAAACGCACCGTATCGGCGCAGTTGGAAACAGCGCCTACCATACACCAGGAGCGAAAGCGTCTATCTGTTTTTAGGATTCACCATAATTAGGACTTATGCATTTCAGGACGGGCAAGATACTCTGCCTACAGACTAACCCATTTTAGCATAGGTGGTGCGGGGCAAGATGCCCCGCCTACGGCTAGCTGCGTAAGTCCTGTTAATAATAAACTCGCCTGATATATTCGGCGTCTCTGGTCCGTTCGTCAACATTTTTCTTACGGACTGAACACCAGTAGGGCTATTCAGTTTTAGGCTTTTTACCCGCTTTGTTTGAAAAGTCGGAGTCGGGAAGTCGGGATTCGGAGATCCCTCCTACAGAAAAACGAGTGTCGGGATTGGGAAATCCCTCCCCGATAAATCGGGATGCAAGCACCTACAGAAAAACTAAATGACCCTATGAACACCAGAAATAAGGCTTGTTTTGTCGGACTGATATGCTATAATTTATCTTTCACCCAATATCTGATTAGGACGTCTGCGTACATAATGAATTACAGTGACTTCCTCAAAAACGCCTCCAAATCATACTGTCAACGGATCGCACGCCGGATGAAATTAACGGATCGACTGTCCCGATCAGGGCTGCATCAGCAGATTGTTGAGCGATTCCTTGATCCAGCGTCCTTGAAAGACTCCGTGGCACGTCTTAACTCTTATGAGCGTTTAGTGCTGATGGTCCTTGCCTTCTCCTGTGGTGAAACGGGGGTTCCGTTTCATCTATTCAATCGTAAGGTCAATCAAATGAGCAGCAATTGGTCCAGCAGAGGCACTGACATTCTGCATGTGCTCGCCGAATCAGGCTTCCTTTTCACCTCCGCGGTAAGCGGTCTGCACTATCACTACATTGTCCCATCCGACCTGCGCCTGCTATTGCAAGACATCTTCGCTGAAGATATGAGCGCAAGCCTCAGGCAACCCAAAGAAACGCCCAAAGAGATCCGTGATGACGGCTTCGCGCTGGTCCGGGATACGTTCACTTTCCTCTGCTTTGCCTCCCAACATAGAATACGGCAAACGCAGCACGGCAGCATCTATAAACACACACAGAAGCAACTGCTCAAACGTTTTGAAGTATCGAATGACACACCGAAAGTCTACAACCGAATCAATCCAGCAGTGGAAAATCCGGATCGTTTAGCCTTAATCTTTCATTTCTGCCGGGACCAAAAGCTAATTCGCCGACAGGATTCTGACCTAATATGCAGCGAAATCGGCAAGGAGTGGATCCAAAAAACTGATTCGGAAAAACTCTTAGACCTATACAGCCACTGGCTGAAACATAGCACATCGAAAGAACCGTCAGTGTCAATTGCGCAATCCATTGTGCGCGTTCTGCCCCCAGAACAATGGGTACTACTTTCCTCAATTCAAGAGCAGATCTCTAAATTCGCGGTGGGCGCCACTTGGATGCAAACACTCTACTCTCAGCTTGAACGTTCTTTAGTTAACCATCTAACCTATCTGGGAGGAATTACCTTTGCCTACTTGGGGGACGATGTTGCGATCCGTTTGACAGATATTGGGCGATGCCTGTTCTCTGACGAACCGATTGAAAGTTATAAGTTTGAGTCATCGTTTATAGTTCAACCCAATCACGAGGTGCTTGCCTCAAGTTATCTTGCCCCCACACTCCGCTGGAAACTTAATCACATTGCGGAACTCCATCAAGCGGATCAGATGTCTACCTATAGGCTAACCGCTGCATCCATCTACAACGGCTTGCGTTCAGGCTACTCTCTTGATGAAATCTTAGCTTTTTTGACAACCCATTCCAGAACCGGCACTCCGCAAAACGTTGAGGTGTCAATCAGAGATTGGGCGGAACGGTATGGCCAGATTTACCTAATGGACGTGATGCTGCTACGCTGCAAAAGCGCACATATCGCTCAAGAAATCAGAGCCTCCAAACAGATCGGGAAATATATTCTCGGAGAGATTTCCCCGACAGATTTTGTGGTGTCACGGGAGCAATCTCAGGAACTCCTCGCACTGCTCGACAAACAGAACTATATGCCATTACCGGAGGTCGTTACGCTTGAGAAGGGATAGAACGGCATACGCACGAAAAAGAAACTATAGTAGATTTTAGAATTAATGAGACACGCCAAACCGGTGCGGTTGGAAACCGCACCTACCGGGGAGCGAAGGTGTCTATCTGTTTTTAGAACTCACCATAAATCCCCGAACCCCCCTAGCCCCCCTGAACCCCCCTGCGAAGGGGGAAAGACAAGGGCCCCTTCGCTTCCCCCCTTGTCAGGGGGGTCGGGGGAAACCCTTGTCAGGGGGACTTATGAACGCGCTGCGTAAGTCCTAAATAAACGAAAAAGCAGAAGTTACGCACTACACATTATCCCCAGCTTACCGCATTTATGAGCAAGATCCAATAGAATAGGGCGGCGCATTATGCCTAACAACAGCGTCATTGGCAACGCTAAAAGGTTAATGTCTGGTAACATTATGGTGTTTTCTATCACCGGACTGTTAGGTAACTTTGCCCGTGCGATGGTTTTCCCCTACGCATCGCTCTATGTTCTTGCCCTTGGCGGGAATGCCAAAACTATCGGCTGGGTGAACTTTCTCAGACCACTGGCTGGGTTAATCGTATTTCCCATCGCCGGCTACCTCACAGATCGCACCAGCCGGATTAAACTCATCGTGCTGGGCAACTACCTCTCTGTCGCCTTCGTCCTAATATATGTCCTCGCATTCAAATGGCAAGTCATCGCCATCGCCTCACTGTTGAGTGGTTTGGTAGTTTTGGGATTTCCACCACGGTCCGCGCTGATTGCCGATTCACTGTCCCCAGAAGATCGGGGCAGGGGCATGGCGACAATGAACACCATCTCAAGCGGTCTCGCCATCTTCGCACCTTATATCGCCGGTGTTGCTGTAGAACTTTCGGGTCCAAACACCGGCGTACGGGCGCTGTATGGAGCAATGCTGATACTGTATTTGGCTTCCGCCATTATACACGTCCGTCTCTTGAAAGAGCCGACACCGAGACTCCACGCTCGGGTGACAGTTTCTTCCCTCCCAAGCATGCTTGCCAGAGCGTATGGCGGGATTCCCACCCTGTTACGGGGGTTACCGCTCTCTCTGAAGGCATTGGCAGGCGTTATCATCCTCGGCTTTATGGCCAATGGAGTGGCAAGTCCTTTCTGGGTGGTCTACGCTATAGAGCAGATTGGCTTATCTTCATCGCGGTGGGGCCTGATACTGCTTTGCGAGACGGCGTTGAGGCTCTTGGTACTCATCCCGGCAGGAGTTGTGGTTGATCGTTGGGGCAGGACGGCATCATTGTTGGTAGCCCTACTCCTTTCAACAGTGACGATGCCTCTGTTCATTCTTGCGAAAGGCTTCATCGCCGTGCTTCTGATTCGGTCAGCAATTGCAGTTGCATCTGCTATCTCTATCCCTGCGTGCAGTGCGCTGATGGCAGACACCGCGCCCCGAGATATCCGGGGCCAGGTGATGGCAGCGTTGGGGCAAGGCGGAGTCATGATGGGTGCCGCAGGCGGTGGGACTGGTGGTCCCGGCACCGGCTTTCTCATCACCCTACCCCTGATGATAGCGTCACTCGCGGGAGGCTACCTCTACGCCCAGAACCCCATCTATCCGTGGATTTTCGTTCTCGTCGTTTCGACACTCGCGACTACCTTAACCGCGCTCTTTATCCGTGACCCGAAACAGGCAGAGATCTAATCAGAAATATTCCTAATGGATATTTTATAGTGGACATTAGAATTAATGAGATACTCCAAACAGGTGCGGTTAGGAAACCGCACCTACCGGACCCGGGGGCAATGCGGTGCGGTACCCATCGTCAAACTGGAGCATAGTATGGTAGATTTTACAATTGTTTAGACATTCCCACTGCACAGCCAACCCCCTAAATCCCCCTTGTCAGGGGGACTTTGGAAACCTCTCGAAGGTCAGAGTTATGGGTAATGTCTACTTATTTCTATAATTCACCATAATTCCCACAATTAGCCACTTGCCCCAATCCCTGGAACACCCGCCATCATGCTCTGAACTCGCGGTCGATCACTATTTACAAACGCTGGATTGGGCTTCAGGGCGTAGGGCGACCAGCGCTGCAAAGAAGCCATGTGCGCTTCAGTTGTCGGTTTGGCGGCAAATTTCAGGGCGACATAACGACGACCCGCCCAACCCCCGAACATCCCGTGCCACAAGCAATGATTAAAGAACACGACATCGCCCGGCTGTGCTTCGAGAGGGAAGCACGGCAATTCTGACCCGGAAACTCCGAAGGTCGTTGGACTCGATTCCGGTTTCTGGGCGATAAGCGGTTCAAGATCCATGTGGAGCGGTAGTCGATGTGAACCGGGGATGACGCGCAAACAACCCCGCTCTTTCGTCACTGGATCGAGATAAATCATGACCTTGATGCGCAGGTAATCAACCTCCGCCACCCCCTGCCGATCCGCATGCCACCGGTGCTCGCTGTGGGCGGTGAGGTTCCCTTCAGAGCCAGACCAGATAAACTCGCCCGGCATCAACTGCTCAATAACCTTGTAGATACGATCACCCTCGACAAGTTGTGTAAAAAAGGAATTTTGCTCAACGATGGTTGTCGTACTCTGCTCCTCCCCAGTTAAGGGTGTATCACCACACTCTTCGGTGAGCACTTTATCGAACTCATGCGTAATCTCGTTCATCTCCTCCGGTGAGAAGTACTGTCGCATAAAGAGAAAACCGAAAGTGTCAAAATACGATTCCTGTTCTGCCGTTAACATTGCGCGCCTCCTTAGTTTTGATTGCTCTCTCGTGTTAGGAGTTGACACCCTGATATGTGAATGCAAACTACCAATCGATCACCGACCCATCATCCGGATCATAGGTCTGACCGTTCTGCCAATCGTGGTCAATCTTATCTTCCATCGCATCTTCATCAAGCTCAATCCCCAAACCGGGACCCGTCGGCAACTCCACAAAGCCATCCTTGAAAACAAACGGGTTCTTGAGGTAGCCCTCCCCTAACGTTGTATGCTCTTGCGCGAGGAAATTGGGAATTGACGCATCTAACTGAATACACGCCGCAAGCGAAATCGGTCCCAACGGATTGTGCGGCGCAAGACCAGCGTAGTATGCCTCCGCCATGCCCGCAATGAGTCGGACTTCGCTGATTCCACCCGCATGGCACAAGTCCGGTTGTAGGATAGAAGCAGCACCCTTCTCTAATATCTCACGGAAGCCCCACTTAGTAAAAATCCGTTCGCCAGTAGCAATCGGCAGATGTGTACCACGCGCAATTTCCGCCATCACATCGACGTTCTGGCACTGGCACGGTTCCTCCACAAACATCGGCTGATACGGCTCCAGCGCACGAATCAGGAGTTTTGCTGTCTGCGGACTGATTGCGCCGTGGAAGTCAATGCCAATATCGACATCAGGTCCGGCGGCTTCACGCAATGCAGCAAACCGTTCAGTGGCACGATCAACAAATCCCTTCGATTCGATTAACCGGGCGGGTCTTCCACCGGCAACACCTGTCTTAAACGCTGTGAATCCTTTATCAACCCATTCCTTGATCGTTTCCGGATCGCCCCCGCCTTTGTACAGGCGGATGCGATCACGCGTAGGACCGCCCAATAGTTGATAGACAGGAACACCAAGCGATTTCCCCGCAAGATCCCAGAGTGCCTGATCAACGCCGCTCAATGCACTCGTCATGATGGGACCGCCACGATAGAAGGCGTGACGATACATTGCCTGCCAGTGGTGGACAACACGCCGTGGGTCTTTCCCAATCAGATAGGGCGCGAGTTCATCGACCGCCTGCGCACAGGTCTTGGCGCGTCCCTCAAGGATAGGCTCCCCAAGCCCTACCAACCCTTCATCGGTGTGGATCTTCAAAAAGAGCCAACGCGGCTTCACCAAAAATGTCTCGACTTTTGTAATTTTCATTTAATGATTCTCCTCTAAAACTTCTGACATGAATTAAATCTGCGACAACACCCATATTTTAAGAAACTCATACCATGCGTTAAGTTGAACTCACGATGCCATAAATAAACTTTCAAAATTTTGTGTCGTTATCTCACCAATTTCTTCCAACGAAATATCGCGCAGTTCCGCAATTTTCTCCGCTATAGCGCGCACATAAGCTGGCTCGTTGCGCTTTCCGCGTCTAAATTGCGGCGGCAGCCACGGACAGTCAGTCTCCACCAAGAGGGCATCCGCGGGAACTTTTTGTGCAACCTCCTGCAACGCCTCCGATTTACGATAAGTTACCGGACCGCCGATACCAATATGAAACCCGAGCGCAAGACTCTGGTTCATGATTTCAACATCGCCCGAAAAACAGTGCATCACGCCGCGTACCTTGCCCCGCCGTGCTTGTAAGATTGGGAGGATGTCGTGGTAGGCTTCACGGTTGTGGATTACAATCGGGAGGTCCAATTCCTCCGCCAAATCCAACTGGCACTCAAACGCCGCCTTCTGAATAGGGCGAGGTGATAGGTCGCGATAATAATCCAATCCCATTTCGCCGAGTGCTACCACCTTCGGATGGACCGCAAGATCACGAAAGATACGAACAGTTTCGTCATCCAGATCCTTCGCATCGTGTGGATGCATACCAACGGTTGCGTAAACCTGGGCATACTTTTCCGCGAGCGCAATTGCGCCACGACTGGTCTCCAGATCAAATCCGATGACCAAAATCGCGTGCACCCCGGCTTCACGAGCCCGTTCCAGAACCGATTCTCGATCCGCATCAAATCTATCCAGTTGAATGTGAGCGTGTGAATCTATGAGCATGACGAACTGTCTAATTTTTCTGTGGTCTGGACACAAGATGCGAGATTCAGGACTCGGAGAATTGCCTCATTCCCGACGCTTACCTTCTCCGAGGTAGGTTGTCAGGACTTGCAAAATCTTTTCGACATGCTGACGGTTCTCTCGGTCGTTGAACGCCTGTGCTGCCTCCGCTGCGCGATACCGATTCCCCGCATAGTAGCGGTGAGACAGAAAAAAGAATGAAAGCAGCGCATCGTCGTAGTCCCGTTCGATTGCAGCGTTGAGCGTAACATAACCGAGCACTCCGTTGAGGAGCAGCGCATTCAACCCATTTTTCCAGTCCCCAGCGTAAGTTTGTCCTAACCCCGGCAGAAAGGTGGAAAGCCTCCGCGCAGCCTTCTCCGATTTCTGTCGCCGATTAAGTGCAGCCAGAAAGAGTGCATCAATCCTGGCAGCAGTCTCCGCTGCGTCGGGCATCTCAGCCAAATACGCCTGAAATACTAGCCGCGCCTGTTCCCATCTGAATTGATACAGATAAGCAACACCCCGCAAGAAACGAGCGCGCTGACGCAATCGCACCGACTGACTCTGCATATCAACCTTAATCAGTTCGACCAACGCGAGATCATAGGCACCGGTAGCAATGAGCGTCACAGCGAGTTCAGTCCGCATTTCCGCCTGCAATTCAGTTTCCGTTGCCAGTTGGACAGCCGCAGTCATCGCTTCAACTGCTTCGGGCCACCACCCTTGAGCGCGGCATGCCAATCCAATGTTGAATCGCGCCTCAACCACTTGTGGATGATCGGGGTTGAAAAATAGAAATCGCTTATATTCCGTAATTGCCGCGTCGTAATTTTTTAGCGCAAAGAGATGCTCACCAAGGTCAAACGCAGGATCGGCGGCGGAGGCAATGATAGCTATGAAAAACAGAAGTATAACTGCTAATACAGTGGAGTGGCTCATGAATCAATTTCCTATGCCCCTACAATTCCATGTTATCAGATCGTAACCCTTGATGCAAGCAATAAAAAAAGGGGCGAACTTTTCCAGCTTCGCCCCTCTTAAAATTACTATTGATGCGTGATAAACACATCACATTTTTTTATCGTACTGAACGCGATTTAACGTGTCCCCACGTCGTCGTCATTTTGTCACCGGGTTCAACGGAGAACGGCTCAAACGGCTGTTCGTGTCCGCTACCAGCACCAACGTCCCACAGTTCAACCGCGCCTTCAAGGACAGCATCGGGACACGGTTTGGCGTGGCCCCCTTCTTTGGCGACATTGACAATTGTCGCTGCGCCTTCAACTTCGTTGAGATGGTAGAGCGCTCTCGTATCGGCGTCCGGTGTCCATTCTTCTTTAGGAACGTCGTAGTCACCCGTGTAGCGGGCACCTTTTGATATACGGACCTCATCAATCAGTCCGTGGTAGATAGAGTGGGTCGCGCCACCACGTTCACGCCTTCCGATCTTGAAAGTATCTTCATGCGCCCAAGCCAGTTGATTGCCAGCGTGCTCACCGTCGTCCCCCTGTTTGCCATTGAGAAACATATGGACTTTTGGCGGATCCCAGACGACTGCACCGTGGTTCCAAACATTGACCCCGACACCGAGACCACTGTTCTCCCAAGCCCAACCGTTATTTTTACCTTGGTCGTTGGCGCCTGCGATAGCAGATTGGAAGAGACCATCTTTATTAGCATTTTCCCAATGATCTTCTTTGTTAAGAATCATTCGCTCCCCTTGGGAATCGAAGGGTTTAAACCATGATTCAAAGGTGAACGGACAACAGAGATCCTCGTCAAAGAAACATGGGTCATGCGGTGCTGACACATAACTTTCAAAATCAGCGCCGTCAATAAATACCGCCATCTGAGCGGTTGCGTAGCCACCTGCAACTAAAGTTATTGCGAGTGTAAGAAATAGTAGGCGTTTCAATTTTAGTTCCTCCCTTATTGAGGTTAGTGAAATTTTAGGATCGAAATTTGAAACCCAATCGACTCTAAAACTAAATCTATGATGATAGAAATCTATCATCACATCTGCTAGGGCACTCTCCGACTCAGAAGAACTTTCGGAGATTACAACCCTAAGAATCTATTTTAGATCTACCACCGCATAAGACGCTGAAAATTATATCATAAATCAAAATAAAAGGCAATACTTTTAGAGACGGATTTCGAATTTGCAATTCGCCCCAGATTTATGATTCGATAATCCTACGCCCTTATGCCATAAGAATTCGCCGAAGTACGAATTGCTCAACGACTTGCCTAAATACGACCTCCGACCGAAATAGGTTTCAGACACCCATTCCCAATCTTAGATCAGAAACGGGTGTCTGTCCCAAATCCGGTTTTAGACCAACCCAAGTCACTCCTACGGATAAAAATAACTATTTCAGGATAACCATGCGACGGGTATCGGAAAACGCATCCGCCTTCAGGGTATAGAAATAGATACCACTCGACACCGATTCACCCAACCGGTCCCTGCCATCCCAATAGACCGCTTTCTCTCTGCTGAGATAGCTTCCTGCACGCTGGTAACCTATATCCAACTTACGCACCAATTTACCTTCGACATTATAGATACCAACGTTCACATCCGCATTATCAGCAAGTGTGTACGGGATCCACGTCTCTGGGTTAAACGGGTTGGGGAAGTTTTGAAGCAAAGCCGTCCGCTTGATGTCCCCAAACGTCGTCAACATCAAGTCGCCGCGTGGCTCAACCGACAATGGTATGTTGAGACCCTCAGCATCAGCGGTATCAAAGATATACACAGAGCCTTCATCGTCACCACCCTCAGGATGGGCGTCCCATTGAATACCGATGGCGGCAAGGTTCAGCCGTCGTCCAAATTCACCATCAAGGGCGACAGCACTGCCCATATTGTCACCACTGGTCAGACCCTTACTCTCATCCACACCCTTCACAGGTATGACTCTCGCCTGCAACACCCAATTAGCACCGTCTTTCAAAAAGGCGTAAACAGCCCCCGAATCGTCGCCCCGCTTCGTATCGGTCGAAGGCGCACCGACCAGCGCACGATTCACATCAAGCGCAACCGTTAAACCGAAACCCGCCCCTTCCTGAGGTTCATCCGCAGTCAACTTTGCTTCCTGTGTATAGACATCCCCAACCCCTTGGAAGATATAGGCGGATCCGGAGCCACGCTTCTTCGCTTCGTTCTCGTCTTTGTTCGCTCCAACAATCATGCGGCTCTTGCTTACATCAACGGAAACGCCGAAACCATCGCCGCCATCCCCATCTTCGGGGGTAACCTTTGCCACCTGCGCCCAAGCATCTCCGTGTCGTTTAAAGACATAGGCTGCGCCGGAGAGTCTCGCAGGTGCAGCTGCCAGCGGGGCACCAACAACTATGGTGTTTTCATTAATCGCGCAGTCCCAACCGAATCGGTTTTTTACACCCGCATCATCCGCTTGAAGCTTGGCGGTCTGTTTCCATTGTTTGTTTTCGAGTGTGTAAACGTAAAGGGCACCTTTCTCTTCGTCATGGAATGGGGTTCCAGCAATGAGGGTATTTCCACTGATGTCAACCGAATATCCGAACCGGTCATCGTTCTGGACACCCTCGCCTTTAAAGTTTGCCATTTCCCCAAACCCTTTCGCTCCGGCGTGACGTTGGAAGACATATACTATTCCCGGTCCTCCTCCCAATCTACCCCCCGCGGTGGGTCTTTTCCCCCCATGTTCGTAGGCACTCACAACAGCAATGTCACCTTCAATAGCGACAGCATGACCGTACTGGTCTCGTGTGTTCCCATCGGGGGTTTTAAAGTGATTTTTAAGATCCCATCTCTTTCCATCGTATTCAAGGATATAGACACCGCCGAGGTCACCTGTATAAGAAGTATACCCGGCGATAAGGGTTGTCCCATTGATGTCAACGGAATGCCCCCAATTGGTATCTCCTCCCGCGGGTCTAGGAATAACTTCTCCCTCAACATCGGGAACAGCAGCATAGCTCAGTGCAGCCTGTTCAACCAATAAAATGAGGCAGATGGAGGTAATCTGTAAGATTTTCATTGACAGCACTCCTTTCAGGCTTAACCGTTTCCTCAATCAATGGTTAATTCGCTGCGCGTCGAGATGTAAATCTCAACCCACAGGTCACGCCGCTACATCAAAACTAATAAGTGATGTAGGTTGAGTTGAACAGTTAAAGCAAATCCTTATTAAGGTAAGTCGGAGTGCTGCCTATTAACAATACTGTTACATAGATAAAGTGAAACCCAACACCCAATCCATCGCGGATTATCAAGTGTTGGGTTTCGCTATTTGGGACGCTTCAATCCGAATCCACCTACGCAATCTAAGTGGAATACTCGGTATGTTCTAAAGATAACTATTTCAGGATAACCATGCGACGGGTATCGGAAAACGTATCCGCCTTCAGGGTATAGAAATAGATACCACTCGATACCGACTCACCCAACTGGTCCCTGCCATCCCAATAGACCGCTTTCTCTCTGTTGAGATAGCTTCCTGCACGCTGGTAACCTATATCTAACTTACGCACCAATTTACCTTCGACATTATAGATACGAACATTCACATCCGCATTATCAGCAAGTGTGTACGGGATCCACGTCTCTGGGTTAAATGGGTTGGGGAAGTTTTGAAGCAGTGCTGTCCGCTTGATATCACCGAACATCGTCAGTGCGAAGTCACCACGCGGCTCAACCGACAGCGGTAGGTTGATACCTTCCACATTCTCGGTATCAAAGACATATACGGAACCGTTATCATCACCGCCCTGATGGTCCCACTGGACACCGACGGCGGCAAAGTTAAAGTTCCGTCCGAATTTGCCATCAATTGCGACCGCGCTGCCCATATTGTCACCACTGGTTAGCCCCTTACCTTCGTCCGGTCCTTTTTCAGGGATGACCCTCGCCTGTAATACCCAGTCGGGACCGACCTTCAGAAAGGCATACGCAGCACCGGAGTCATCACCTCTTTTGCTATCGAACGAAGGCGCCCCGACCAGCGCACGGTTCACATCTATTGCAACTGTCAAACCAAAACCCGCACCTTCCTGCAACTCGTCTGCGGTCAATTTCGCTTCCTGTGTAACGGCATCTCCAACTATTTGGAAGATATAGGCAGAACCTGAGTTACGCTTCTTTGCTTCGTTCTCGTCTTTGTTCGCTCCAACAATCATGCGGCTCTTGCTTACATCAACGGAAACGCCGAAGCTATCTCCACCATCCCCATCTTCGGGGGTGACCTTTGCCACCTGTACCCAAGCATCTCCCTGCCGCTTAAACACATACGCCGCGCCGGACAGCCGCGCAGGTGCAGCAGCGAGTGGGGCACCGACAACTATCGTGTTTTCGTGGACCGCGCAGTCCCAGCCAAACCGATTTTTCACACCCGCATCATCCGCTTGAAGTTTGGCTTGCTGCTTCCATTGATCGCCATCGCGTGTATAAACATAGACGGCCCCCTTCTCCTCGTCATGGAATGGGGTTCCAGCGACGAGGGTTTTTCCACTGAGGTCAACCGAATATCCGAACCGGTCATTGTTTTGGATCCCCTCGCCCTTCAGTTTTGCCATCTCTCCAAACCCTTTGCCGCCTTGACGCTGGTAGACATACACCAGTCCCGGACCTTCGCCGAGAGGACCGCCTGCAACCGGTTTTTTCCCGCCATGTTCGTAGGCACTCACGACAGCAATATCATCTTCGAGGGCGACAGCATGACCGTACCAGTCCCTCGTGTTCCCATCGGGAGTCTTGAAGTGCTCTAAGAGATCCCACTTATCCTTCCCCTTTTGCTCCATGATGAACACACCGCCGCTGTTACCGACATACGACGTGTACCCAGCGATAAAGACTGTTCCACTGATGTCAACGGAATGCCCCCAATTGGTGCTTCCGCCCTCGGGCCTAGGAACAACCACCCCCTCAACATCGGGCGCAGCGTAACTCAGTCCAACCTGTCCAACCAATAAAATAAGACAGGCAAAGCTAATTCGCAAAGTTTTCATTGATAACGCTCCTTTCAGGATGAACCATCTTTTCAATCAACGGTTAATTCGCCGTGTCGAGATGCGATCCCGACTTACGCTACAGATCACGCGATTATTTTAACTCAAGTTGCTAGGTATGCTAATGGTATAGGTTGGGTTGAATGGTTACAAGTCCCTATCAAGGGAAACTTGAGTGCTGCTCATCAACGATACTGTTGCGTAGGTAGATACAGTGAAATCCAACACCCTAACACGGATTACTGAGTATTGGATTTCACCATTTAGGAGATTTCAATCAGAATTAAACTCCGCAGTTCAAGTGGAGTGTTCGGTATGCCCCAAGGACAACTACTTCAGGATAACCATGCGGCGGGTATCCGAAAACGCATCCGCCTTCAGGGTATAGAAATAGATGCCACTCGACACCGACTCACCCAACTGGTCCCTACCATCCCAATAGATAGCCTTCTCCCTGCTGAGATACCTGCCTGAACGCTGGTAACCGATGTCCAGATTTCGCATCAACTTACCTTCGACATCATAGATACGAACGTTTACATCTGTATCATCACCGAGCGTATAAGGAATCCACGTCTCTGGGTTGAACGGATTGGGAAAGTTTTGGAGCAGCGCTGTTCGCTTGATATCCCCGAACATTGTCAGTGCAAAGTCACCACGCGGCTCGACCGACAACCGTATGTTGAGACCGTCGACATCGGCGGTATCAAAGATATAAACGGAGCCTTCATCGCCACCACCGTCAGGATGGGCGTCCCATTGAACGCCGATGGCAGCGAAGTTGAATCTTCGTCCGAATTTACCATCAAGGGCAACAGCACTGCCCATGTTGTCGCCACCCGGTAAACCGGGTTCATCTGGTCCTTTCACAGGTATGACTCTCGCCTGCAACACCCAATCGGCTCCCACTTTCAAAAAGGCGTAAGCGGCTCCAGACTTTAGATTGGCTTTGGTATCCGTAGTAGGCGCGCCGACGAGGGCACGGTTCACATCAAGGGCAACCGAATGCCCGAAGCCAGCAGTTTCTTGAGGCTTGTCCGCGGTCAACTTCGCCTCTTGTGTAACGGCATCTCCAACTATTTCGAAAATATACGCAGAGCCGGAGCCGCGCTTCTTCGCTTCATTTTCATCTTTGTTTGCTCCAACGATGATTAGACTCCTGCTGACATCAACAGCAATACCGAAACTATCACCCCCATCTCCGTCATCGGGGGTAACCTTTGCCACCTGTGCCCATGCGTCACCCTGACGCTTAAACACATACGCCGCACCGGAGAGTCTCGCAGGGGCAGCGGCGAGTGGGGCACCGACAACTATTGTGTTTTCATGGATCGCGCAGTCCCAACCAAACCGGTTCTTTACACCTGCATCGTCTGCCTGAAGTTTGGCTTGTTGTTTCCATTGCTTACCGTCTAGTTGGTAGACATAGACAGCGCCTTTCTCCTCATCATGAAAAGGGGTTCCAGCGATGAGGGTATTCCCGCTGAGGTCAACCGAATAGCCGAACCGGTCATCGTTTTGGATCCCCTCGCCTTTAAGTTGTGCCATTTCCTCAAACCCTTTGGCTTCACGTTTGTAGACATACACTAATCCTGGTCCGCCACCTAACAGTGCGCCTGCCTTGCGTCTTTTGCCACCATGTTCGTAGGCACTCACGACAGCAATGTCACCTTCAAGGGCAACGTCACGACCGTACCAATCCATCGTCCCCGCATCGGGGGTCTTAAAGTGGTCTAAAACCTCCCACCTCTTCTTCTCTCGTTCCATGATGAAGGCACCCCCACTATGTCCCCTATGCGAGGTGTACCCAGCAATAAAGGTCGTTCCACTGATATCAACCGAATGTCCCCAACTGGTGCTTCCGCCATCGGGCCTAGGAACAACCTCTCCCTCAACATCAGGGACAGCGGCATAGCCCAATGCAACCTGTCCAACCAACAGAATGAGACAGGCAAAGCTAATTCGCAAAGTTTTCATTGATAACGCTCCTTTCAGGATGAACCATCTTTTCAATCAACGGTTAATTCGCCGTGTCGAGATGCGATCCCGACTTACGCTACAGATCACGTGATTATTTTAGCTCAAGTTGCTGGTAGTAGGTATATTGCTTTGAATCCCGATCCTATTCGGAACTCCGAATGCCGGAACCCTTGTGCAAATTACGGCATAGCGCCGCGTGTCTACTGCTCTGAATTGAGAATGTGAATTGCTGCGAGTAAGATAACCTAAGATACCAAGTTAATGGTATAGATTAAGTTGAATGGCTACAAGTCCCTATCAAGGGAAACCTGAGTGCTGCTCATCAACGATACTGTTGCGTAGATAGATAAAGTGAAATCCAACACCCTAACACGGATTATCGAGTATTGGATTTCACCATTTAGGAGATTTCAATCGGAATAAAACTCCGCAATTCAAGTGGAGTGTTCGGTATGCCCCAAGGACAACTACTTCAGGATAACCATGCGGCGGGTATCCGAAAACGCGTCCGCCTTCAGCGTATAGAAATAGATACCACTCGACACCGACTCGCCCAACTGGTCCCTGCCATCCCAATAGACCGCCTTCTCTCTGCTGAGATAGCTTCCTGCACGCTGGTAACCTATATCCAGCTTACGCACCAATTTACCTTCGACATTATAGATACGAACGTTCACATCCGCATTATCAGCAAGTGTGTACGGGATCCACGTCTCTGGGTTAAACGGATTGGGGAAGTTCTGAAGCAACGCTGTTCGCTTGATATCACCGAACATCGTCAGTGCAAAGTCACCACGCGGCTCAACCGATAACGGTATGTTGAGACCCTCATCATCTTCGGTATCAAAGATATACACAGAACCTGCATCAGCACCGCCATCTTGAGCGTCCCATTGAACACCGACAGCGGCGAGGTTGAAGTTGCGTCCGAATTTTCCATCAATTGCGACCGCGCTGCCCATATTGTCGCCACTGGTCAAACCTTGACCTTCTGGCTGTCCTTTTTCAGGGATAATTCTCGCCTGCAATACCCAGCCGGCATCAGTATTCAGAAACGCATAAGCAGCCCCCGAATCGTCGCCCCGCTTCGTATCGGTAGAGGGCGCACCAACGAGCGCACGGTTCACATCAAGCGCAACTGTCAAACCGAAACCCGCACCTTCCTGAAGTTCGTCTGCAGTCAACTTCGCCTCCTGCGTATAGACATCGCCAACGCCCCTAAAGATATAGGCAGAGCCAGAACCACGCTTCTTCGCTTCGTTCTCGTCTTTGTTTGCACCGATAAGAACACGACTCTTACTCACATCGACAGAAACGCCGAAACTATCACCGCCATCCCCATCTTCGGGCGTAATCTTTGCAACCTGTGCCCAAGCGTCTCCCTGTCGTTTAAAGATATACGCCGCGCCGGAGAGTCTGTCAGGCGCAGCTGCCAGCGGGGCACCGACAACTATTGTGTTTTCACTAATCGCGCAGTCCCAGCCGAATCGGTTTTTTACACCTGCGTCATCCGCCTGGAGCTTGGCGACCTGCTTCCACTGTTTGTTATCAAGTGCGTAAACATAGACGGCACCTTTCTCCTCATCATGGAAAGGTGTGCCGGCAACGAGGGTTGTTCCACTAATATCGACCGAATATCCAAACCGGTCATTGTTTTGGATATCAGCAGGTTTGAAGGTTGCCATTTGTGTCCAGCCCTTCACGCGCTCGTAGACATACACCAGTCCCGGACCTTCGCCGAGAGGACCGCCCGCAACCGGTTTTTTCCCGCCATCTTCGTAGGCGCTCACGACAGCGTAATCTCCTTCAAGGGCGACAGCATGACCGTACTGATCTCTCGTGTTTCCACCGGGAGTCTTAAATTGAACGATAAGATCCCACTTATTCCCCTTTTGTTCGAGGATAAAGACACCACCGTTGTTTCCGACATACGAAGTGTACCCAGCGATGAGCGTTGTTCCATAGATGTCAACCGAATGTCCCCAGTTGGTATCGCCGCCTGCGGGCCTCGGAACAACCACTCCCTCAGCGTCGGGAGCGGCATAACTCAGTACTACCTGTCCAACCAACAGAACGAGACAGGCAAAGCTGATTTGCAAAATTTTCATTAAATAAAGCTCCTTTCCGATTAAAAAACTCCTTCCAATGCACTCTATACCTGATATTCCAATAATCCCCTTATCGGACAAACCCTAACTTACGTATTAATTGTATCACGTTTCAATTTTTAGGTCAACAGTGATTTTTCAATTCAATTTGTTGATAAGAAATGTAGAGTAAGTGCTGTGCTCACCTGTTGAGGACCGCCCCAAAAAGCGTCGCGCAGGTCTTGATCTGCGATTTTATTGGACGATAATTGCTCTACGGATGTTTAGTAAGAAATACGGGGGGGTAAGTGCTGTGCTCACCTTTGCGGTGCCGACTGTAAAGCTTTTCGTACTCCAGCGAGGTTGTGCTTGGCTTCAGTGTAGTCGGGATCCAATCGAACTGCCGTCTTGAAGTGCTGACGTGCCTCGACGAGATTTCCTCGCTTCGCCAAAGCAAGTCCAAGATGGTTGTGCGTTTCGGCATGGTTTGGTCGTAGACGCAACGACGCCCGATAGTACGGGATTGCTGCCTCGATTCTGTTCAGGCGGTAGAGTGTATGGGCGATGCCGTGCAGCACATGGGGATCGTTCGGACGAATTCGGTTCGCCTCCACATAATGGCGCCCCGCCGCTTTGTTCTGCCCCTGTCCGATGAACGCATCGGCGAGCATACGATTCGCTTCAAAGTGGTCAGGGTTCCAGCGCACAGCCTCCGAAAGTAACGCAACAATTTTTTCGGCCGCATCGTCCTTCGAAAGTGTTAATAGCTCCGCCTGTCGGATGAGGGCTTCGGCGATAATCGCGCCTAAGTTTTTCTGGCGAACCGCTTCAATAGATGAAATCCTTTCAGGCGAAAGCGCGAAATCAGCTATCTCGTCAAGAGAACCGGTATGCTGCAGTAGATAGTCTTTAACAATCGGAATCTCATTTGTTTGGGTGATATAGTCCAAACTGGTTGCGTAATCGAGAACCGGTAGATCATCACGGTAAAGACGAGCTCCCGATGCAAACTCAGCGAGTTCACGGGGGCCTGCCAGATATCCTCCGAGAAAAACGGGGAACCGATTGAGCCAATGTTGAGGGCCGCCCCAAAAGGTGTAACGCAGGTCTTGATCTACCGCTTCATTGGACGCTAACCGCTCTAAGACGGTGCGGCGGAGTTTGAAATCTGTATCGTTAACACCAATCAGGAGCAGATCGGAGGAGTTGTACCACAGGACACTCTGCGGGAAGGCATCAAGGAAGGTTTTGATTACCCCTCGGAATTGTTCGGTTGTGAGCGATGGTATTGAAACCAGTTGGGTGAGGAGACCGTCGGGGCGGAGCCGTTGCCGAGAGCGATGGTAGAAATCAGCGGTATAGAAGAAGGCAATACCGGGACGAAAGATCTGACCTACCTCAATGGCAATCACGTCATACATAGTATCACTATGATTTAGGTAGTTGAGCCCATCCTCGCTGATCAACTTGACCCGTTTATCGTCCATCCACTCCGAATCAAAATGACCACGTATGAAATCAAACAACGTTGGTTCAATATCGACACAATCGAGATGGTCAATATCATACATCAGGCAACGGCTCGGCGTTTGTCCGGTGCCCGCACCAACGACAAGCACGTTCTTCGGATTCGGGTGCAGAAGCATTGGAATATGCGCCCCGACCACCTGCTGATTTTTCAGATTGCTTCCCTGCCACCATCGATCAATCTCCAGTTCAATCCACGCCTCATCCCTCCGGATAACAGCCAAATCTCCATCAAATCCCTCACGAAAATCCACCAGCTGCCTCCCATCAGCGAGAAAGTCGGCGGGAATCTGAGTTCCCGAAGCAAAAGGGATACAGACCCAGATGAGTAATGCCCCAGCGGCTGCACACCCACGCAGGAGCGGTGGGAAGGTTTTATCGATCCAGAACCACGCCGCGAATCCAGTTAATAAACTGACACATGTAATGAACAGGAGACTGAATTTTATCCCAAGAAGGGGTAGCCCCACAAATCCAATCAACAGCGAGCCGAGAATTCCGCCCAGTGTATTAATCGCTGCCATCCGCCCCGTCCCAATACTCGCCCTTGACGCCTCCTCAACAACCATGCGCACAGCAAGCGGAAACGACGCGCCCGAAAAAACGGCGGGAGGCAATAGTAGGAGGAAATACATCCCCAACTCATTTTTGACACCCGCCCAAAAGGTCTGTGGAAGACTCATAACGATCAGAACCGATAGCCCCGTGAGAACCTGGAATAGACCAAAATATCGCGCTCGCGGTGTTGATCGATCAAAGAGGCGCGCAGCGAGAAAACTACCAAGAACGATACCGACCAACACCACTGTCAGTGTTAAGGTGTAGGTATAGACGTTATTCTGACGGGTCAGGAGTCGCAGGTAGCGCGTCCAAAGCACCTCACTGCCAAGGGCAACAAAGCCAACTAAAAAGAACAGAATGGTGATAGGGAATTGGGCGGCGGTAAATCGTTCTGTGGCCGTTTTGTTTTGATTTTCAGCTTGTTTTGTATCCTGATCCAATTGTGGAGCTCGGTTTTTGGTGATCGGTAACGCCCCGACAGCGATGCCACACAGAATGTTCAGAGCAGCTCCGAACTGGACGGTGAACTGAAGCCCAAGTGTCGGGAGCAATAAGAGCCCAGCGGCTGCACAGCCCATAGCCGCTCCCAAGGTGTTCACCCCGTAAAGCATTCCAACATAATTGGCAACCTTCGCATCGCTGCGAATAAACTGACGGCAAAACAAGGGAAGCGTACTGCCCATGAGGATGGTAGGTGGGAGAACGACGAGAGACACCAACACGCCGCGCACCGCAAACAGAATAACGCTGTGACCCACGAGTGCGCGATAGATTGGTCCGTAAAGGCTGTCTGTCCAATCGAGGAGGTATGGACTCGCCATAGCGAACAACCCAAGTCCAATTTCGATCAGCGCGTAAAGCCTCAGCGGGCGCAATGTTTTTTGACCAATCCGTCCGAACAGGTAACTTCCACAAGCCAATCCAAGAAAAAAGACGGCTAATACCGTACTAATAGCAAACGTTGTAGATCCGAAGACCAGAGAAGCCTTGCGTATCCACGACACCTCATAGACCAATCCCGCAAAACCAGAGAGGAAAAAACAGATAATGGCAACACCATTTTGGATTTTCATTTAGTCGCCTTGAGCGAGAATAGTTGTGGGATTGAGTCGTTGTGTGATGTAAGCCGCCACCAGCTGTCCTCACCTTTGTCCATACATGGGAAGGCTTTATATCCACTACAGGCAAACTCGTGGAAGAACTGAAGCTGTAATCCGGCAGCCAAGATGGCATTCAGTATCTCACCGACACTGTGTTGCCACTCGTAACACCCCGCTTCTATGATGTCTGAGCCTGCGTAGGTGTGTTGACCACCCTCGTAGAAATCGCCTTCAGGATTTTTGAAATATGGATGCCGCGCCCGTAGCTCCTGAACCCCAGCTTGGTTCTCTTCAGATTCAAATATGTGCGAGAACGGGTGGCCGTCCATAATGTAGAAAGTGCCATTGGGTTTGAGAAATTCAGAGATGATATTCGCCCATTCAGATAAATCGGGTAACCAGCAGAGCACGCCCATCGCTGTGTAGACGATGTCGAATTTTTCATCCAACAGGTTAGGCAGGTCATAGATATTGGAACGGATAAACCGAGTATTCAACTGCAGTTCATCATTCAATGCCCTTGCTAAGTCAATCGCAGCGCCTGAAATATCAATCCCTGTCGCCTGTGCCCCCAAACGTGCCCACGACATGGTATCCATCCCAAAGTGGCACTGAAGGTGTAGCAGAGACTTGCCTTCGACAGAACCCACCTCAACTCTTTCTATGTCGTTCAGCGTTATCCGGCCGTTGCGGAATCCTTCCACATCGTAGAATCCAGAGGATGCATGAACAGGAGTGCGCTCGTTCCAGTTCTTTCGGTTAGCTTCTATGCGATAATCCACGACTGTGTTCCTTTAGCTCCACGCTGCATTGATAGATCGGTTTGAAAAACGCTGAAGATTCCAAATAGGGAAAGGGAGTCTCGCCTATACGACAACGTTAATGATAGATTGCCGCGTTATTGGTGCGAGCATCAATGGCAGGAAGTGCAATCTATTCCCACCTGCGAGACCAAATTGACATCTTCGACACGCTATGTTAGAATTAGGTTCTTAGTTGGAAATTATAACTTATTGAAGGTAGGAGTTCAAGGAGGGAAAACAGTAGATGCGCAAACAGAGCAAGGGCCAGATTCTTATGGAAGGGTTACGCTTAAAGTGTCCAAGGTGCGGCGAAGGTCAAATATTTTCAGGTATGTTTAAAATGCGGTCGGAGTGTGGTAGCTGCCGCTTCAAATTTGAGCGCGAGGTAGGATACTTTGTGGGGGCAATGTACGTCAACTACGGCGCGACTATTTTCATAGCGTTTGCCAGCTTTTTTGCGTTGGACTATTTCACTTCTATCCCGTTTTATCCGAACTTGATTCTGTGGGGAGTCTTCAGCGCCCTCTTCCCCGTCTTCTTCTTCCGCTATTCTCGCAGCCTTTGGTTGAGCTTCGACTACATTTTGAATCCTTCCGAACCGCCGGATTCGCGTCGGGAGGAAACGGAACCGCCGCCTTCCTCATAGGCTACACGTCTTCGAAATCCTGGAGCCGTTCGTAGTGGACAGGGTGACGCAATCGATTCAAAGCTCTCGCTTCAAGTTGTCGAATCCGCTCCCTTGAAAGATTCAGGAGTGTGCCAATCTCCTGCAAGCTGTGCTCCTTCCCATTTCCCAGCCCATATCTTAGGGTAATAATTTGCTGCTCACGTGGCGGTAATTCGGTTAGGGCTGCTTTTACTTCGTCCACCATATCTTGCCGAGTAATTTCCGATAGCGGATTAGGCGTCTTCTCACACGCCACAAAATCCTCAACTCTGCCTTGACCGGAACTGCTGTAGGTCTCCAGCGATACGGTAGCAGTAGTCAATCGATCCAGCATCAGGAGTCGGTCTACCGTGAGGCCCGATGCCTCAGCGATCTCTTCCCGACTCGGTTCACCGACTGTCTCCTGATGTAGGTTAGCTTCCACGCGATTCACCTTCCGAATCTCATTGAGGAGATAGGCGGGCAGGCGAATCGTTCGTCCCTGATTGGCAATCCCACAGCCAATCGCCTGCTGCATCCACCACGAGGCATACGCTCCGAATTTGACCCCACGCTGCCAATCGAAGTGATCTATTGCTTGGATAAGCCCGATGCTCGCTTCCTGAACCAAGTCGAGGAGATCAAGTCCGCGCTCTCGATATTTTTTAGCGATGCAGACCGTTAGTCTTAAATTCGCCTCAACAATGCAGTTCTTGGCAGTATTAACCTCTGCATGGTATAACCTTATTTGTTCCGCCAAGTCCAAAAGGTACTCTTCAATAGACTGTGGAAAGCATCCAGATATAATGCTGTGATTTAGGGTAGCAGTGGTGGGAGGGTTGTCGAGAGAAAGATCGGGAGTGTAGGTTGCCAGTTCCTGATAAAGTTCATCTATTTGCAACCGACGTTTGTCAATCTTGATGAACAGGTTTGTTTCTTCTTCCTGAGTTAGGCGTGGGATTTTCCCGATCTGGTGAAGGTAAGTCCTTAATAAACCGTCCTCCCGCTCTGAATAGCGGGTTTCAAACGGTTTGGCGCTATCATTGATCGCGTCAATCGGCAATGCTTCTTGCGATTCTGGTGACTCGGATATTTGTGTATCGGTGGGCACAAAACGTAGCTTCGAGATTGTCAAGTCGTCAGCGCACGCTGCGTTAGGACCTTTCAACCGGATAACCTCATCTGTCTGTAGAGCCATTCTTTCCCCCAACACCTAAACCTTTCGCTTGTTCATAAATTGTCCCGTTTTATATAAGGCAATATATGTGCCACATTGCGAAAATATGGAAATTGGGAGGAAATAAGAGGGGAAATCCAGCGAGAATTGACCACGAAAACAGGAGGGGAGTAGATCAACGGCTACTAATCAAAGGATTCTACTTTTTTTATAATCGTATTTAATCAGCCATTCTCAGACCGTTCACACACCGTATTAACGTCACCTTAATGTTACATCGTAACACAAAAGCGACACAAATTTAAGTCTCACCCAAATCTCGCTGCAACCCTAATTCGTTAATCTTACGATGCAGCGACTGGCGCCGAATACCAATCTGCTCCGCCGTCGCTTGGATATTCCACCGATTCTGTTTGAGCTTGTGCTCCAAGAAAATTCGCTCAAACCCCTGTGAAGCCTCCTTAATCGTCGCAGCGTCAAGTAAATTCCGGAAACTTGCTTCTCGTGAATCTACATTCTCGTCCGCCGCCTCGCCCTGATTAGAGAGTTCCGACACCATTTGCGTGCTCTTATCAAGGATTTCCGGCGTCAGATCGCGTGCTGAAATCTGTGGACCCATGCAGGTAAGGATCGCATATTCGATCGCCTTTTCCAACTCCCGCACATTTCCTGGCCAATGATACTGCTCCAATGCTGTGAGTACCACATCATCAAAGCTTAGAGTACGCTGCTGTTCAAGGATATGAGAATATTTGCGAAGAAAATGCCACGCCAGCAGCTCAATATCTCCCTCACGTTCACGCAATGGCGGCAAAGCGATTATCGGTTTCAGACGATAATAGAGATCACTGCGAAACTCGCCAGCCTCCACGGCCGCTCCAAGGTCACGGTTGGTTGCAGCAATAATCCGAACATCAACACGCTGCACTTTCACCCCAACGCCCTGAATCTCCTTGTAATCCAGCACGCGCAGTAATTTTGGCTGCATCTCCAAACTCAAATCACCAATCTCATCAAGGAAAATAGTGCCACCGTGTGCTTGCTGAAATTTGCCCGCACGCTGATCAACTGATGTCGCCACTCGCCTTCCAATCCCGAATAGTTCTGCCTCGATCAACTCCGCTGGAATCGCACTGCAATTAACAACCTCAAAGGGCCCATCGCGACGCGGACTATGCTTATGAATGGCACGTGCGACAAAATCCTTCCCGGTACCGCTTTCACCATAGAGTAAGACATCCGTTGCTGATCGCGCAACTCGCCCGACCGTTGTCATTACTTCAATCATAGCGGGGCTTTTGCCGATAATTTCATAATCATCGGCAGAACCTGTGCTTTCATCCTGAGCAGGAATCTCATGATCGCGCTGGCTCAATACCTCTTTGACAACTTCAATCAGATGAGCAGAGTCTATCGGTTTGCTAACATAGTCATGAATACCCAATCCACTCGCCTCAAGAGCGGTTTCTGAAGAACTGTTGGCAGTGATAACTATGGCTTGCGGTATCGGGGATTGCTCTTTGCTCTGCTTAAGAACTTTTAGTCCTGCTTCTCTATCCAAAGTTCCCCGCGCATCCGGCATCCAGAGATCAACCAGAATCAAGTCGTAAGGCGGATTTTCGTCTAATTGTGCAATTGCCGCATCCCGATTATAGGCAAAATCAACGGAGGCATCGATCGATGCTTCCATTTTCAGTTGCGCATCAATGTATTTACAGGTCGCTTGTTCGTCGTCTGCGATTAAAATTCGTGCGTGTTTCATGATTCATATCCGTTAATGCGTAATTGCCTAAAATATGGTTAATTCTACAATTACTTATACACTTTCGATGTACAACTAACCCCCTAAATCCCCCCCGATAAATCCCCGATGAATCGGGACAGGCGGGATGTACCACTTGTCAGGGGACTTTGGAAACTTCTCGAAGGGCGGAGCTATTGGTAAATGTCCACTTATTTCTATAATTCACTATATATTCCATAGGAAAGTGACAGAGATTGGCTACAACCTAACGAAAAACGTTGTTCCGATGCCAATCTCGCTTTCCACTCGTACTGTTCCACCATGCCCTTCGATGATGTTCTTTACATTGACTAACCCAAGTCCCAATCCGCGCGGTTTAGTTGTATAAAAAGGTTCAAAGATCCGATGGAGTTCGCCCCGAGGGATGCCCGCTCCTGTATCCTTGATAATGACAGTGATCCTGTCCTGCTGAGGTGTTGATACCTCTACGACGATGTCCAACGTCCCGCCTGACGGCATCGCTTGACAAGCATTTTTGATCAGGTTCGTAAAGACAATCCGTATCTTATCAGCATCAAGGAGCAGCGGTGGGATTTCCGGCGGTAGATTCAACTGTACTTCAACCTGGTTCTCATCAATAACCGGTTGTACCATCTCCACCGCAGATTTCAGAATAGGTTCAAATGTTTGGTGCTGGAAATCCATGTGGGAGTCTTGGAAAAAGCTGAATTCATCCTCAATCATTTCGTCCAGCTTTGTCACCCACCCGATAATCTGGTCCATTTCACCGACAATCTCTTCGGGTTGTTCGCGCAACTTGAGAGGGTCTTGCTTTTGGAAATTGACCCGAATCATTTCCGCAGGTGCACGGATTAGGTTCAAGGCATTTCGCAACTCATGCCGAACACGCGCCGACATCACACCAAACACAGCCTCTTTTTCCGATCTAACCAACTGATCCTGCGTCGTTTGCAACTGCTGAAGCAGATGGCGCAGTCGAAGATGTGCAAGGAGTAAGGTACTGATTACGCCACTTAGAAGCAACGCGAGGGTTGACCCGGTGACTTCAACCCACAGATCGAAGAGAACAAACATTGCACCGACAAAAAGGAGATGGCACAGTATCAGTCCGCCGCCGAAGAGGAGCACAGACCGGTAGGTATGTCCGCTTCGGTAGATCAACATTGTTCCCGCGGCAGAAAGAATCGCGAGACAAACGATATAAAGCAGATTTCCACCTCGACTCAGCTGCCACACAAAATCCCGATTCAACAGACCGTTGAAAAGATTTGCCCGCAGCGCCAGCGCCGATAGTTCACCCAGAGGGGTTGCTCTCTTGTTGACACCTGCTGTCGTAATACCGATCAGTATGCACTTCTTATTAAACGTTCGGTGAAATCGGTCAATCTCATTCTCTGACATTGACAAAGCATCAAAAAAGGAGACGGACTGAAACATCTCCGCATCGCCTGCAAACCGTATGAACAATTGCCCCTGTGAGTCAATAGGGATACGGATCATCCCTTCCGTCGGCGAGTTGAACTCAAGATATTTTCCGGTCCAAAATCCCTCCCGCACCTTTATAGACGTGGGAAAAACGCCATAGGTTTGACACAAGATCGACATTTCGAAGGAGTAACGGTAGGTATCTGTGGTAAGGTCTTCGACGACAAGCTGTGCAGAACGCGAGATGCCATCCGAATCACTCAACGGGAAATAACTAAAGCCCCACCCCTGCGCTTGCGTCAAGCTATAGGGTAAGGTGCGCCAGTCGGTGACTTTTGGCAGTGCATGACGGTCTACAGTCTCGGGAACAGGATAGGGACGAATAACAAATAGCTTTTTACCGGGAATCCGTTTTTCATCTTCCCACTCGCTGTTGAACCACGCAACCAAGCCAATTGCTTGCGGGTCGGTTTGTTGAAGGGAGTTAATCAACGCAGCATAGATATGAGAGCGCCATGGTAATCCAAGTACCTGTTCACTTTTGTCATCAATCGTAATCAGCGCAATTTGAGGGGATACTTGCAAAGAACGAGGCACAGTCCACTGTAGTCGGCTATCCAGCGTCTTCAGTTCAATAAACTCAAACGTATTCAAATCGCGTAGAAAGCCGACCACTATAAATGGCAGCAGACTCACGATACCAATGAGGAGATATACTTTCTGAGATTGCGCTAGTTTTGAGAGCATAAACTTTTGTGAGGCGTAAATTGTGTACTCACCTCATCTGCTCACGGACTTATTACTCCCCTGTTTCCTATCTACTGCTGGCTTCCTTGATACCATGCTGTCGTGAAATTCTGCTGAGATGATTGGACCTCGACAGCAATCCAGATCGTATCTGCCCCTTGCCTCATATGGATTAACTGCTGATTGGCAGCAATCTGCTTTGCGTCGTTGGAAAGCACCTCACTGTCAAAAATGACGAACAGTTGCCCTTTTTCATTTACGTCAAGGTCAACGTTGAGACCAGCATGATGAAGCAGTTGAGCGTACAATAAAGGACGAGGCAATGCTTCCACGTCAATCGCGTTGAGTACACCGTAGATTTTTCGAGCCAAGCCCAGATTGGGAGCAGGATACGCAGGATCTTCCACATTTTCTCCGGCGGACCTGAGGAGAGGAGAAACCAACGACACAAACTCATCGGGAAGCAGATCAATTTTGTGACGGAGGATTTCCAGTTCACTTTGGCTTACCTTCATCGCAGGCAACCCCTTAAAAGCCGAAGCACGATTCCGCGTTTTTGGCTTATTACCAACGGGTAACACATCGGTCGCGGGATCTTCATCTGAATCTACACTAATCCGCCTTCCTTTTTGAGTTTCTCTGTGCCGCAGTCCTTCATTGATTAATGTGCCAACAAATACTTCACGTCCACCTGAGAGGGTTGGTAAGCGGGTATCATCTGCTATTTTTAATCGCAGCAGCGAGAAGGGTGGCATTCGCACCAAATCGTCTACAGCCAAGACCATGCCCTTCTCCAAGAAGCGCCACTCCTGTTCGCCAGTCTTCAGAATTTCTATCTTGCCAAAGGTAAATGTCGCTGTTGACTCTTCCGATTCGGCATATGCCGTGTACGCCAGCACCGTACAGAGTAAACAGATCGTAAAGATTAAGGTTTTATGCGCTATCATTGATTTTCCTCCTAATGCAACCCCTTGCGGGTTGCGTATTTTGCCACATTGATTCTTCCTACAAAATGACCCCCATCGTCATCCGAGGGACTAAGACCTAAATGCTATATTTATAGTATAATAAAGACTTCACCAATACATCCTAATTGGGTCTACAAGTAAATGTTCTCTTGCCTTCGCCGAGATGCTCATCTTTCGATTCCTGAGCGGGACGCCGCGTTCAAAAATTCGCTCATCCATGGAGTGGCGAGGTCCGCATCAATCCGGCTCTGGATACGGTCTTTCGGGATAGCAAACTCGATCGGCTCTCCCCAAAAGGAACTCTCACCATATTCTTCCCATGCGTCCTCAACAGTTTCGGCTTCAACGCTCACCGCTTGGAGCGATTTACGCCCCTCCTGCCATGCAGTGGCAAAACCCTCACTGATAAGGGTTGTTTCAATCGGAATCCAAGCTTGTCCGTTGACTGTAACATAGTAATCATTGGGCAAGCCTATCTCTTGTGCTTGTTTAGCGGAAATATTGCCCAGATTGAACGCCATTAACACATGAGTTGGTAGTTGAACAAGTGCCGTTTTGATGCCAGCCGATTCAAGCAAAGAGCAGTAAAGAACTGTGCTATCATCACAATCGCCAAAGGTAGATCTCTCGTCATCCCCTGAGCGCTGCCCCATAAGACTCTCCAACATTTCATGGGGATACTTAATCTCATCAATCGTCCCGCTCCCCTGTGGTATATTTGGATCCCGCGCATACGATATACCGTGCAGCGCATTAAACAATAGCATAGCGACATATAAGTTCTCTGGTATGTCAACAGCATCAACCTCCACCTGAAATGCAGTGCGGACCTGATTGATAAAGGCTCCAATCGCTGAATCCTGCGCCGAGCTTTCGGAGGAGATAAAGCAAGCCAGTTTAGCAACATCATCCAACAGGATTGAGTGGTTGTCGTGTAACGAAAATGTTACAGGAAAGGTTCGATAGGCAGAACCACCGCTCTCAATCACTTGAATCCGCGCTTCAACAGGTTGCCTCTGGCGCAATTTCAATGCCTGCTGCGTTAAGAACAACCGTTCTATTGATACCGCAACGCGCTTCGAGGCCGGGATATCAATATCAGACGCAACTTCCGTGCCTTTTTTGTCGACAAATTCAGGAATAAAGAGTTTGATTTGAACGGTTATCTCTTTATCGCTCTCGTTTTTGAGCCAAATCCTGCCGATTGAATCGGCTTGCTCCGGTAGTGGATAGTATCGCTCTCGATCAGCGGGAGTAAATACCGGCGGCGTGGCGCTATCCTCTAAAATCTCCACTTCTATTTCCCGATTCTTAGCATAATAGTGATAGAGAACAGGATACAGATTTCTTATGTGAACTTCCTCAATGAGCACCGGTAACTTCCGAAAATCGAAGCTGAGCGAAAGCCCAACATAGGTAGTTGGAGGCAACGTTGGCGGGATGAGATAGGCAATATTAAAATCCATCCATCCATATCTTACGCTTCCGCCCAGCGAATAGGTCGGCGGCTCCGGTGTATACAAATCTTTCTGGAATCCGACGCGGAGGGCAAAATTTCGATACGGCAAAAATTCTGTGCCGAGCTGCAATCGGTCTGTCAGATCTGCGGAGATTAGCCACCTCGGCATGGGGTGATAGGCAATCCCCAATTTATAGGCAGTCGGGAAGACCTTTTCGCTGACATCTGAATCGTGTCGTATCCAAGTGCCGTAACTTAATCCTTCCCCAGATCCAAAACCGATAAAATTTTGTGCAAGTATCCCTAACTTCAAGTGGGGATAGGGTTGGTACAGAAGACCAACATCCGTGCCCCAACCCGTTGCTGCCCCTCTTGATCTGCCATCCAACGCAATTGACCACGTAAAGTATTTCAGATTTGCCCCTAAGGATAATTGAGACACAGGGGCGTAACTATAAGCAAAATTGAAGCTGCTACGACTCGAATCAAGTTCCTCGTCTGTTATGCCAACTTGTAGCCAATCAATGCCGAGTGCCATTTTCTCTGATGTGGGTAGCGCCGCGCTGAGATAGCTTGTTTCCAACGCATCAAACAATCGAGATGGCGTCTGCTCAAATCCTACGGCATACCTGTCCAAACGGGTTAGTCCAGCGGGATTCCGACGCACAGCGTTTTCATCGTCCGCAACGCCAATAAATGCACCCCCTATACCGATCGCACGGGCACCTGTTCTCGCTTGCTCTTCAACACCGTATATCGCAGTCGTAGCATATAATAAGATGAATAATACTGAGAGACAGCATCGCATTCCAAAAATCGTGCGAAGCGCACTCAGTTTCTTTATAATCCATATCATTGAGACTGAAGACTCTTTAATAGGTGACGAGACACATATTCCAAAATCTATGACAATAGAAATTTCCTACGTGCCCGTTGGCGGGAAATTTATACTCTAATAAGAGGGGTTTTGATAGCCAACAATTTCGATTGTGTAATTTTACCATTAAAAAGTCAAAACAGATACAAATAAGATAGTAAAGCCACAGTTCGCGTGTACCATAGTAAGCGACATTTTGTGATTCCTAACCTCCTTTGCCGCTTCTCTCGGCTTTCAAGATTCTGCCTCTCACGTTTTGCACTTCGCACTTCATTCCTTAGTCATTCTGTACCACCACCACTTTCGTCCCCAACGCTCCCTCGCCCTCAACGGTAACGAAATAATAATTGCTGACCACCCGCTGATCCTTATCGTCGTGACCGTCCCACTCGAAAACATGTCCTCCGACGGACAACGGTTCTGATTCTCTTAGTAGCCGTCGCAATCGTCCGGCTTCATTATAGATCTTAATCGTTATGTCATCGGGGCGATTTAATCGAAACGAGATCCAGGTTGATTCCCGGCTTGCCGAGAATACGCGCGGCTGGCATGTTAGATCGGAGATAATAGTGGTCTCTTCCGTCTCCACAGCAGGTCTTGTTATGATGGCATACCGTCCGAGTCTCGAAACCACTGTTGAGATGGTTCCGCGCTGTGCATCAATTGTCCCCCCAATAGGGAGCCATGTGTTGCCCTCCCAGCGAGCGATTGTCAAGGTTTCTCTTGGTGTGGAACGCGAAAACAGTGCTGTATCCTTGATAGAAAATTCAATAACTGCTGGCTTCAACCGGTGTAACCGCAGATCTTCAGGTGCAAAATTGTAAACCTGTATCGGATTCGGGGAAACAGGGAGCGCAGATTGCTCTGTCGCTGGGTTCACAGTCACAACGATTGTCCGTGGCAGGCTGTTGGGCGGAAACGTGATTTTGGCGCGATTGTCATGACTTTCCACTATACCACCAGTTTCATGATTTACAGTTGGGTTGAAGAATATATGCACCTGATCAACTTCTCTATGCCCCGCTGTATCTGCCACAATAAGCCGCAACGTGTATCGCCCCGATAAACTTGGCACCTCCCATAACGCCAATATATCATCGGTGACAGGACTTGGAAACGATGGCGGTTTCGATATAGGCAACCAAGTATCAGGCGATTCTCCGGAACCGTATTCAATAACATATTCCTTGAAATTTCGGTCATTTGCGGTACCACGAATCTCAATGCTCTGTGACACTTGTTCATTCTCAGCGGGAGCAAGGATTTCAACTTGCGGACGAAGCCTATCAACTTCAACCGTGACCGATGTAGTGGCAAGATGTGGCCTATCGTAATCGCCATTCGGAATATCCCGTGCTATTAACTCAATCGTATATAAACCAGCGTCAACTGTTTGTGTATTCCATCGATAAAGTGTGTCACCTGTGATGGGTACCGTTGAAACGAAAGACCGCAAGGGTTGACCTGAAATTGAATCACCGGGAAAGATACGGATCTGATAATCCAGAAAATCCGTTTCATCTGTTGCAGTACCTTTTATTTCATACACGCCGCCAATTACAGCATCCGCTTCTGGGGCGGTGATACTCACAATCGGAGCGACGGAATCAACTACAAATTCCGCCCTTGCACCCGCCATATCCTGGTTACCTTCCCTATCAATGGCATAGACCATAAAGACATGCAGTCCTTCTTCGAGACCTGATAATACTGCCCGCTCATCGCGGCCTAAATCGTCGGTAGAAATCAACGGACCATTGTCAAGTTGGTAAACATAACGGAGTTCCACAGTTGGCGTACTCGCATCGCCACCTTCAAACTTAAAGACAACGCTTTTATCCCCAACAATTTCACCGTTTTTCGGTCCGTCGCTAATCCGTGTGCGCGGCGGAGCCTTCTCCGGACTGAAGACGCTTAGCCCACCATCATCTCTGCTACCAAACCAGAACAGATCGTCCACTTTGGCAATTGCGGAGACGTTGTTACTGTTCAGCCCATCACTCGCTGTAAGCGTCCGCTCAAACCGATCGTTTTGGAATAAACTGACGCCATCAGCGGTTCCAATCCAGATCCGGTTGTCTTCATCACGGTAAAGTGCCTGCACACGGTTATCCGCCAATCCATCGGCAGTTGTCAGGGAAACAATGTGTCTCAACGTCGCTCTGTCAAAGATCTGAATACCGGTATCTGTCCCCGCCCAGATCTCACCGCTGGGCACTTCTAAAATCGTGTGAATAGAGAATGGTTCAGGTAGGCTATAGATTGGTTTTAAATTCAATCCGTCGTAAACCCACAGATCGCTCCCCCGTTCTTCGTTGCCAACAGTGCCGAAGTAGACCCGCCCCTGCGAGTCTACAAACATTGCCACGATTGTCCGACCAATCTCCAGAAACTGATTTCTTTCCCACTGTTGTCCGTCATAACGGTCTAAACCGGGGAGATCATCTGTGGGTAAAAACCCTGTTCCAGCCCAAACATCGCCAGATGAATCAACAACAATGGATTGAACACTGTTAACGTTAATATCTGGAATCCGAAAAACTTCCCATGACACCCCATCGAAAACGCCAACACCTCCATTTGTTCCAACCCAGATTCGGCTTCGAAGATCCTCGACTAACCCACGAATCTCATTTCCTGGAACCCCGCTGATCAACTCAACTCCATTCTGAGTATAGAGGCTTAGTCCATTGCGCGTTCCGACCCAAAGCCTATCCCGTCTGTCTTTCAACATTGCTGTCACACTATTGTGACTCAGTCCGTTATCTGTCGTAATCGATTTCCATGATCGATCTGAAAAATTGACTCCATTATCGCGTGTTCCAATCCAGATCTCACCGGTCCGTGTTTCAAACAGGGCTTGAATATTGTTGCTTGCCAAGCCATTTGCTCTTGTTAGATGACGCCAGCGTCCTACGTCACGGAGTGTGGTAGCTGAGAATTGTACAGGGAGACGAAATTGACTGATACCAGCCGTAGTCCCAACCCAGATCATCCCCTCCCGATCACTCATCATGGATTGCACATTGTTTCCGACCAGAAGTCTATCCTGCGTCGTTACAACATGCCAAACTGAACCGTCGTAAATTGCCACGCCGGCTGTTGTACCGACCCAAAGATTGCCGAGATTATCCTCCAAAATTGTCTGCACATCACCGTTCGGCAAACCGTCGTTTACGCTAAAAATTTCCCAACCTACACCATCGAAACGACTGATAAGATTGCCACTTTGGCGGCGGTTGTTCTGTGAAAGCCCAAACCAGAGAACCCCAGTGCTATCCTCATAGATAGTCTGCACTCCCTGATTGAGTTGTCCAATTTCTGCGCCGTCCACAGCGTGCCAAACTGTGCCATCAAATCGGTTGACTCCAAGCGGTGTCCCGATCCAGATCCCACCATTTTGGTCTTGAATCATCGTCACAACACGCGCACCGATATCGGTCAGCCCCGCTCCTTGGGTATAATGCTGCAACCAATCGATCTGCCCTCGCGAACCCTCCCATACCCCTCGATACACTCCTGTATCTGCAGCAATCCAGATGAAACCTGCAGTGTCTTCAAGAACCTTGAAAATTTCAGTCTCTTGCGGACCCCCATTCGACCTACCGGCTTCACGCCAGAACCCATCTAAACGATTTAATCCCTTGTCTGTCCCCAACCAGATTTGCCCGAATCGATCCTCGGTGATAGTTTTAATATTGTTGCTGCTGAGATCATCACCAATCCGCGTGAAATTTCGCCACTGGAAGTTTTGCTGGGCATGTGTAATATCGGGCGTTAAAAGGAAAAACGTAAGAAAGAAAGCGAAAAGTGAAAGGTGAAATGGAAAGCGAAAAGCATATTTGGAAGATATGGGGATGTGTAGATGAGAAGATCGGGAGAAATATAGAAATGCGCTCATTGTCTACATGTCCAAACTAAAAACGCTAATTGCGCTGTTACCATTTGTTGTTTTAGTCAATAGCAGTTTGAAGTGTGTGTTCGAAGAATTTCATAATCGAACCACTGTTCTTGAAAGTCGACTGCTTTGGCGATTTCGCTGTCACTTAGATTCGTCTGGGTTCCTGGAATTATAACTAACTTGTCATCGTCGTCGTTCAACCGGTGGATAATGGCAATACATTTACCCTCTGCTGCGTGTAGAGGTCGGTTGACCCCCAGATAATAGGCATCTAATTCTTCGCAGTCAGCGGATTGTGTTCCGAGAACATAGCCGTAATTGACCTCGTAGACAAAACCGTGTTTAGGGTGCTTGCTGCCGAGAGGTCTGTCCATGATAATTGAGATCTCCTTACCGAGATATTGTTCTGCGAGTAACAGAGAGTGAGACCTATTTTGCCTTGAGATGCTACGCCTCCCTACTTGCTAATAATCATTTTCCGGGTTGCATGGAAGGACGCTGTGGAGAGTGTGTAGAAATAGACCCCGCTGGCGACAGATTCACCATATCTATTTGTCCCATCCCAGTACGCTGCGTTTGCCCGACTCAGATAGTGTCCGGGCATTAGATATCCTAAGTTAAGCTGGCGAACCAATGTGCCAGTAGTATCATAAATCTCGATACTAACCTGACCGGCTGAAGCAAGCCGGAAGGGGATCCACGTCTCTGGGTTAAACGGGTTAGGGTAGTTTTGAAGCAGCTGATTATGCACTGAAATCGATGAAAAAAGAAGCTGCCGTAAGACCTGCTTCGTCCGAATAAGCTCTGAGGAATTTTCAGGCATCAACAGGAGCTCGCGGTAAACCGATTCAAGCTGCTTGCGTAATGTCGGTGAGATTAAGTGCACGGATTCAACGGTGGCTTGCGGTGCAGCACGGGTTTCATCAGTCAGATAAGATTCTCCAAAATGTGCACCCACCTGCATAACGTCATTAAAATCAACAACACCATCACCGTTGACGTCCGGATAGACATCCAAATCTGTTGGAACCGGCTGCCCAAAGTATCGCACAACGGTACTGAGATCAAAAATATCCACAACCCCGTCAACATTGACATCCCAAGGCCGGACAAGTTCTTCGACCAGCACTTTTAACTCACGGATTTCACAATCGATTCGTTCTTGATTCGAATCAACAAGGATAAGATTTTGCAACTGAATTCTACTCATTCCGACAGCTTTTGCCCGAAATGAGGCACCTAACACGATACCGCTACCGGTTATTCCACTCACTCCAGTTTTAGCGGCGCTGATGTTCTTGTATATCCCATTTATTTGGTCGGGCGGCTCCGTCGGCTGATGTCCAATCCCAGATTCGCCAAAGATATCGCGAAACCTGGTAACAGTTACAAATGTAAGTGCGTCAGGATTAGTCCACCGCAAATCGAAGCCAAACCCTTGCAAGTCGATAACAGATTCGACGAAAATATCGACAGCAAATTCCTCTCCTAAATTGATTCGTCGGACGGACGGTGCTATCCTGACCACACAACCCGGTGCTCGAAAATCCCGGACTTCAGACCAAGCACTGAGCCCACCGAAACTACCAGCACGAACACGCCACCAATAATGGGAAATATTGTTTTCAGCCTCAAAGGATAGCTCAGTCGCAGTAACAGTTACTAACTGTGTATTCTCTGCAATAAAGTTTGAAGTGCTTGAAATTTCGATATCATAATAGACTGCATTTTCAACGGTTTCCCACTTCAAGTTGATCTGCGAGGGTCTGACAAACTCGCCGGCTTGCGGCTCAAGGAGTGCCGGTCTCACATGACTTGAATTCCAAATAGTGATTGTTCCCTCGGCTGCCCCCGCGACCGCGAGTTGGGGACGCGTTGGACTGAACGATAGATCGTGTATGAGCTGCGTATCGAAAGATTGGAATTCTGAGCGGGTCAAGACATCCCACAATTTAAGAGTGTTGTCAACCAGTGAATTGAGAAGACCAACAGCGAGGAGGCGCCCGTTAGGATTAAAACCAACTGACATCACTTGGCGGTCATAGGTTGCAAACGGTTCCGTCTCCCCGATAGTGTCTTCGGATTCCGTCGGATTGAGGTCCCAGAGTTGGACGTTCCCATCTCTACCCCCTGACGCGATGAGGTGGCTATCGGGATGGAATGCCACAGAAAGAACCCCTTGTGTATGCCCAGTCAATTCATGGAGCGGTGAACCGGCCGACGCATCCCAAACACGCACCGTGCCATCCTCGGATCCGGAGGCGATCATACTGCCATTAGGACTGAATGCAACAGACCAGACAACGTCTGTATGCCCTTCAAGCGTCGCCAGAAGTTTACCGGTATCTGCTTCCCACAACTTGAGCGTTCGATCCCGTGATCCAGAAACGATACGACTTCCGGTGGAATTAAAATCTACAGATGTGACCTGTCCAAGATGTCCCTCAAACGCACGAATTTCCCGTTGCGTCTGGACCTCCCACAGTCGAACAGTCCCATCAACCGAGGCAGATGCGAGATTGCCGTTGGGGCGGAATGCAAGGTCTTCAACTTTTCCCCCATGCCCAATTAGGGTATATATAGGTTCATTGACATTGACCTCCCAAATGCGAATTTCATTCGCGCCCCCGGAAGCGAGCCACTTTCCGTCGAGGCTATACTCAACTGCGAGCACACGTCCAGTATGCCCTAACAGAAATTGGTGAGGGAATTCCGCGTAACTATTTACACATAAGAGAATAAGAAAAACGATTGCAAACGATAAAACCGAGCGCTTCATAGTATCCCTCGGAAATGTCAAGAGTACAAATACAGCTTTTAATGCAAGCATAATTTATGCCAACACAAATTGTCAACTGCGAAAATACGCTGGGGAGGTATCAGGAATTTGTGGGTTTGAAAGGAGGGTAGCCGATTTGAGCGTGAGAATCTACCAAATATCAAGCTTCATGTTAGGGATTCCACCAATACGTCATTTTTCCAACAATGGTGGATTCCTCCAGCTTAGTACTTGAGCCACCAGCATCATAGATTTGGTTGAAGACAAGGTAGAAATCACTGCCGGGGCGGTAGATATAGTTGAGCAGAAAATTGGTGGAAATCACATGGCTATCGCTGTTCCATTGGGCAAACAGCTTAGTAAAGAATCTGGTAGAAAAGGAATAGCTCATACGCGCACCAAAAATGCTCGCATTGAATGAACCCGCTGGAAGGGTGACCCGATTAAATTGGAAACGCGGTTCAAAGCTGAAGTGACCATTCGGTTTGAAGTCGGGCCCGATATCAAAACCGACTCTTTGTCCATCAAAGAAACCGCCAAAATTAGTACCTAATTCGAGGGAAAACGTCTTTGTATCATCGGTGTTAATCGAAGCCCGATAGGAATTAAACTGATACTCGTCAATCGGAATCGTGATGTCATCCCGAATTTCAAAATCCTCATCGAGCCGTTCAAAGGTTCGCTGTGCCTGAAAACCAAACCAGCCGCCGCCCTCCAGTTCAAACCAGTTCACGTATGTAAACTCTCGGGTCGCCAGTTCATTATCCCGATTGAGGACTAAGTCAAATTCCGGTCCCGCCCAGATTTGACGAATCCCAAATTTACTAAGCATCGGTGTAAGGCGCACTTCGCCCCGGAGACGCCGGACATCTTGCCGCCGGACAAATCCAACTTCGGGCTGAAAGTTCTCGCCGATATCTATGTATGAACCTACAAGACGCACGTTCTCATTCCGCCAATCGCCCCCAAAGTACATGGCATCCCTTTGATCTCGTACGCCATCCTCAAACGTGCGAGCCCAGAGACCACGCAGGTTGATATTATCAGCGGGCCGGTATGCAATGTCAAATCCGCCCGCGCGGTTATAGGCATCAGCATTCTGTTTATTGACCGCAATCAGTCCAACAGTGGAACCACTAAAAAAATCCCGCCTCATACGTAACACTGAGTAGTTTGTGCGTGGTTCATCAACAATGTCATCCGGATCGGTAACAGAAGCATCGGTGTGAAATTGATCCGTAAAAACATTCAATAGACCAATACCGTATGGTCCCACTTTACCGGTAATCTTTCCGCCGGTGATAATTGGGACAGCATGTCCTTCCGCAAGACCGATACGACGACTGTAAAAGAGGAGTAATGGAGGTGGTCGGCGGAAACTGGTGCGCGGGATACCGAAGTCAAACAGCCCAGCACCTTCTAAAAAGAAAGGACGTTTCTCCGGGAAAAATAGACTGAAGCGGGTTAAATTGACCTGCTCCTCATCGGCTTCGACCTGTGCAAAATCGGTGTTGAAGGTCATATCGGCGGTCAGATTCGAGGTAAGCCCATACTTAGCATCAATCCCGAATTCAAACTTTCCGCTCGTATCATCATCTACCTCAATTCGGCTCACTCCTGGCAAAACGTAAGGCAGTAGCTCCAAGTTACGGGACGGGGCAACTCCTTTCAACCCTATCAAACGACCAATGTTTGCGGTGCGATATCTGGCTCGCCATCCGTGCGCTCTGGAAACTGGTGCCCATAGCCCCTCCTCCTGGTTTCGCATGAGACTCCGCCCCACATTGAGTCCCCATGTCATTGTATCGCTTCGATTGAAACGGAGTTGGCTGAAGGGAATACCAATCTCTGCTGTCCAGTACTTCTCATTGGTTTGTGTGCGACAGTCCCAAACCGCATCCCAGTTCTCGTTCCGGCTGTCTCCAGCATCCATGATAGCAACATCTTCCATTGCTCCCAACGGATTGACGCGGAAGAAGAACCCGCTTCGCTGATCGTCATAAGTATCCAAAAGCACAAAAACGTTGTCGTTATCCCACAGATTGCCGTCGCGGCGCATCTCCTTGGCAGTAATCTTAGAAATATCCGAATCAAAGCAGGTAAAACCGAAATAGATATTTTTCTCATCATAAAGGATACGGACCTCCGTTGTCTCTGTCATCGACTGACCGGTGTCCGGTTCCATTTGGACAAACTGACGGAGGCGCTTTGCGTTTTGCCAATCCGGTTCTGTAAGATCGCCGTCAACCTCAATGGCTTGAAAAGTTCGATATGCCTCGGCTTTGTAATCTGTAGAGTCCGGGCCTGCCTCCACGATTGAGGGAAATAACAAACAACAGATTGCCAGACAGAGAAACAATTTTCTGTTTTTAGTAATTCTGCACAACGGTAAGGGACCGATCATAGTTCGTCTCCCGTGATGAGTTCTAACTTTCAGGTAAGGTGTTTTGCGTAAGCGTTTGTATTGCATCGAATGTAGGCGAGCAGCTGAAAACTTTTTGGCAGTTGGAAACTTGGACTTTTGCCGATAGCAATCGTGCCAATCTACAGATGCCGCTGAATCTGATTAAAGCTGTGTGAATCGAGCCTGTGGTAGTCGGGAATATCGTACCGATTCCCACGAACGTCTGTCACAAGCAGCCGGGCAGGTGGAAACTGTCTGACGTTCTGATGAAGTCCCTGCACAGAGAAAGTGATCCGACCACGCGACGTTTTGACCTCCCAGTCGTGGATACCAAACCGCTCCTTGACGCGGAGAACTTTCTGAATGATAGGTGTAAAATACCGTTTATCGAGCTCCTCACGAAGAATCTTGAGGCTTTCGGAGTCGAGCCGCGCTGGGTCCTCAATGATACCGATTTCGAGCTCCTCCCCAACCCCAAGCGAGATGTAGCGATTTGGATCGCTCAATGGAAGGATTCGGCGCACTGTCACACGAGTGTAGCAGACCTCCTCCAGAATCTCCAAACGGGGAGCACCCATCGGTGACCGGAATAGGCGTATCTTCTCTGGGGTCAAATATCTCGGCGTGAAGTCATTGTCATCAACTGAAACCGGAAGCGGCGGACCCGATTCCAAAGCGGCGATACCTTTGGATATATTTTCTTTTTCTGTGTTCATGTTTAGCTCTCAACAGCCTGCGCTTCTGAGCGAATTTCGGAAGCTTGTCGTTGTGTCTCAACGAGATTGTAGTAAATCCCTTTCTTCTCCATTAATTCTTCATGGGACCCACACTCGACACCGCGCCCCTTGTCTATGACGAAGAGGCGATCTGCATTTCGCAGCGTCGATAGCCGATGCGCAATGGCAAAAGTGGTTCGATTCTGGACAAGTCGGTCAATCGCCTGCTGGATTTTGCGTTCCGTCTGAACGTCAACGGACGAAGTTGCTTCATCAAGAATTAGGATACGTGGGTTATGCAGGATTGCCCGCGCAATTGATATGCGCTGCCGTTCCCCACCGGACAACCTACCACCCCGTTCACCAACCTCTGTGTCATATCCATCGGGAAACTTCACGATGAACTCATGGGCGTTGGCAGCTTTCGCGGAAGCAATAACCGCCTCCATCCCGGCTCCCGGCTTTGCGTAGGCGATGTTTTCTGCAATGGTCCCATTGAATAAGTACGGTTCCTGCAGCACGACACCTATCTGCTGCCGTAGGTCCTCAAGGCGAATCTCCGTTATATCTACGCCGTCAATGGTGATACTCCCCGAGTCCGGTATGTAAAACCGGCAGATCAGGTTAATCAGCGTCGATTTTCCCGCTCCAGAATGCCCAACTAAGCCGATCATCTCGCCCGGCTTGACATGGAGGTTGATATCTCGGAGGACAGGCTTATGTGAATCATAGCCGAAGGTCATATTGTGAAATTTGACCTCTCCTTGGAGTTTTGATTTTGAGACGAGCCTACTGTTATCTAACTGCTCTGGCTCGGAGTCAATGACCTCAAAGATCCGCTCGGCTGCTGTCATCGCCCGCGAAGCCCAGTTAACCATTGGACTCAGATGCCGTAACGGTCCGTAGAACATCGCCAAATAAAAGTGAAATGCCATCAACGTACCGAACGTCATTCCACCGGTGAGAATCTGCAATCCTCCAGCATACCAAACGATAATGGTTCCTAACTGAACAGCAAACTGCAGCAACGGATAATAGGTTGCCCAAACCTTTTCGGCAACTGTGTCGTAATTGCGGGCATCATCGTTCGTATCGGAAAATCGTCCTACCTCACTCTTCTGCTGACCAAACGCCCGAACAACGCGGATACCGGAGACCGAATCGTTCACAATATCGTACATCTTCGATCTTCGCCGCCACGCCCGATGCCAGAGCCCACGAACCTTCTTCCAGAACCACCTCGCGCCAAGAACTACCAATGGGATTGGAATTAGGATAAAGCACGCCAATCTCCAGTTCATCGAAAATAGGAAGGCACCAATGCCAAAGAGCATCAATAGGTCGATAATAAGGAACTGGAGCCCATCTAACAGAAACCACTGTAGGCGCGTACTATCCTCTGTGATATGGGAGATAACAGTCCCTGTCTTGCGCTTATCGAAGAACCGAAGTGAAAGCCCGTGCAATCGCTCATAAATCTGGTCACGGATGTCCGCTATCATGCGGAAGGTCAACCACGCGGCCAAACGCCCACGAAAAATGTCAAGGATATGGGTGAGGATATGCGCTACCACAAGACAACCAACGGCAACCGTCAAGGCAAGTGCTGCTGTCTCAAACGAACGAAAGAATTGACCCACCGCTGTTTTTGCAGCACCTTGTGTTGCTGCGAGGCCTTCGTTTAACTTCAACACATCATCAATGAGGATCTTTGTAAAATAGGGAGGCATGAGTGCAATCAGTGTTGAGACAAGCATGAGCAACACGACCACAGCCGCCCGCTTCTTATGTGGCTTGAGATAGGAGAGAATGCGCAACATAACCCGATGCTTCTTAGTGCACGCCGGACACGGCAAAAACACATCGGGCAGTGGCAAGCCACATGTCTGGCAGAACTTCTGCTCCTCTTCGTACTCCCACATTGGTGCTTCGTCGCGTTTCTCCTGACGATGCTCAATCTCTTCGCTGAGAAATTTCGCTATATACCCGAACTTCGGCATCAGGCCGTTTGAGTAACGGATGAGATCCAAGGTATCGCCCATCATCTCTAAAACGAGAATCCCGCCGTCAACAACCGCCTCTGAACGCACCTCTACCACTTCGCTGTACGGCACACGGTGGAGGACAGCGCCTTTTGTATCAAGTGCCAGCACCTCCACATCGGTCAGGACAAACCAACTTTCACCGAACAGCCCGTCTGGATTGAGATCGCTCTGTGCCGCGAACCGTACCTCGTCTAAAGGAATGTCTGCCTCCCGCAAAGCTGCTTCCATTGAGGGGGACAACGTATCTAATATCTCTTGATGTGCCAATGGTACTAATTTCTCCTACGGGTGGATGTGTGATTGCTAAATAGCAGAAAACTGAATCTTACGCTGCTTGCGGCATTTGCACCACAAGTCCGCCAAACAACCTCGGATAATCGGCGACCTTCTGCCAGTTTAGCCCTAAATCATCTGTCTGGTATAGGGTGGTGTCGTCCACGACCACTAATGCCTTCGCTTCGCCAACCGTAATAATCTGAAAGGTGTCAATATTCTCACCAATCTGTTCCGGCAGGCCATTGACTAACGCCCAATTTTCACCCGCGTCCTCGCTTCTATAGAGTTGGGCATCTACCCTGCTGTGGGGACCCCGCGATGTAGAAACTAAGTAGACGTCACTCCCAGGAAAGCAAGTGCACGCCCGTTGATAATAGTAAGGCATGTCATTTCGCTGGTGCGTAAACGTATCGCCACGATCTCGACTGAGATAGAACCCCCTTGCGGTCGCAGCAAAGACAATTTCTGGATCGGACGGATGAGTGGAGACCTGATGCACGTCCATCTCCAATCCTTCCTGAAGGTTTTCCCACGTCTCCCCGCCATCGCGAGAGCGGACAATCCAACCGACATGAATGTTCGCGTAGATAGTTCCATCCGCGGAGGCCGCCAAAGAGCGCACATCCGGAGGACCTCCCCACGGTGTCTTCCAAAGTTTGCGTCCTGGCACTGCGTCAAAACTGTCGATAAAATCCAGTTCACCATCAGCGCCCCACGCGAGTCGAGCACACTCTGTGCCCACGAGTAGCCGATTATCGGGTGTCCAACAAACGCAGTTCAGGGTGACATTCGCTGATATCTGCTGATCCCACGTCCCCGAAGCATACGTCCACACCTCCTGATTGTTGACAATCACGGATAACCGATCTTGACCCGCATCCCCTGCAATGACCGATGCAGGCTGAAATGGAACATCGTTGATCGGCTCGCCGTTGAAGTCTAAGATGCCCTCTTCTGAGAGTAACCAAACAGTCCCTTGGCTCATGGGAAATGCTCCTTTCTCGAAATATGTTAGTATACTTATAGTGGATCTTAGAATTAATGAGACATTCCAAACCGGTGCGGTTAGGAAACCGCACCTACTAGGGGCGAAAGTGTCTATTTATTTTTAGAATTCACCATAATGTACCAATGAACTACATTTACGGATTCCACCAATACGTTAGCTTTCCAACAAGTGTGGATTCCTCAAGACTGATTCCTCCACCGTTGCCGTCATAAATCTGGTTGAAAACAAGGTAGAAGTCGCTACCCGGACGATAGATATAGTTGAGCAGGAAGTTGGTGGATACCACCTCGTCGCTGCTGTTCCATTGGGCAAACAATTTCGCAAAGAGTTGAGTCGAGAAGGAATAGGCGAAGCGACCTCCAAACACATTTACATTGAAGGGGTCCTCTCCGGGGAGAGACACTCGGTTAAATTGATACTGAGATTCAAGGGCGAAACGTCCACTCGGTTTGAATGTTCCTCCAATGTCAAACCCTCGCCTGTCACCGTTGTAGAATTCACCAAAATCCACATCAAACTCCATAGCAAGTATTTTACTTTCATCGGTCTGAACGCCTGCCCTTACAGATGTAAAACTATACTCATCAATGGGTATGATGACGTCATCTCGGATTTCAAAATCCTCGTCGAGATGTTCAGCAGTCTGCCGAATCTCAACTTGGAAACGACCACCTTTTTCCAGTTCAAACCAGTTACTGAACCGGATGGATCGGGTCTCTAAGTCACCGTTCTGGTTGAGAACAAGGTCGAATTCAGGTCCTGTCCAGATGCGCCGAATCCCAAATCTTCTGGGCCAAGGGGTATAGCGCACGTCGCTCCGGATTTGGCGCACACCCTTCCGTCGGATGTATCCCACTTTGGGGTTGAAATCCTCACCAATGTCGGTATATGACCCACCCAATCGAAACTTATCGTTTCGCCAAGTGCTGCCGACATACCACGCATTATCGGTTCCATCCTCCTCGTCCGAATCAGCGGTGCGCGCCCACAACCCACGCACATCAAAATTGTCTACCGGACGGTATGAAAAATCGAGTCCACCAGCACGATTATAGGCATCTCCATCCTGTTTATTTATACCAATTAACCCGATACGTGAACCGCTGAAAAGGTCCCGTGTCAACCTTAGTACGGAGTAATTGGTGCGGGGCACATCAATAATGTCGTCCGGATCCGCATCATCGTGAAATTCATTCGTGAACACATTCAGCATGCCGACACCATAGGGACCCATTTTGCCGGTGATTTTCCCACCTGTGATAATCGGGATGGAGCGTCCTTCTTCAAGACCGATACGACGACTATAAAACAGAAGCAGCGGCGGCGGACGGCGGAAGCTGGAGCGACCAATGCCGAAATCAAACAATCCGGCTCCTTCTAAGAAAAAGGGACGTTTCTCAGGAAAAAATAGGCTAAAACGACTGAGGTTGACCTGCTCTTCGTCAGCTTCAACCTGTGCAAAGTCGGTATTAAAGGTTAGGTCAGCAGTAAGGTTTGAATTAATACCGTACTTGAGATCCAAACCGATATCGAACACCCCATCCGTATCAGCGGTATCTCCTTCCGTTCGGCTCATCCCCGGCAAAACATAAGGCAGCAGTTCCAAGCGCCGAGATGGGGCAATCCCCTCTAAACCGGTAAGGCTGCCGAGATTACCGAGACGGTATTTCGCCATCCCCCCATACTGCCGGGGCACTGGCACCCATATCGCCTCCTCATTGTTCTTGCGGACTCCCCGTCCCACATTCATACCCCAAGTCATCTGATCGTTTTTGTCGAAGCGGAGTTGGCTGAACGGAATACCGAATTCAGCTGTCCAGTGATCTGAATTCACCTTAGCTTGACATTCAACAACTACATCCCAACTCCGATTCAAGCTATCCCCACCGTTCGTTAAGGCTCTGTCCTGATACGCTCCCAAAGGGTTGATACGGAAGGCGAATCCATTCCGCTTGTCGTTATAAGTATCCAGAATCAGAAAGACGTTGTCGTTTTCATGCAGATCCTGTGCGTCATGGCGCATATCGTTAGCAACCAACTTGGACATCTCTGATTCAAAGCAGGTAAAACCAAAGTAGATGTTTTTGTCATCGTACAGGATGCGAACTTCCGTTGGTTCGCTTATTGATTCACCTTCATCAGGCTCAATTTGGAAAAACTGATTAATTGGACTCGCCTGCTGCCAATCAGATTCATTGAAATCACCATCGACCTCAATGCTCTGAAACGTTCGGTATGCTTCAATCTTGTACTCTACGGGACCAAGATCAGCATTCGCCGCGAGTGGACATAGCAGATAGCAGATAGCCAACAGAAGAAAACATCTTCCGTATCGTAGAATGCTATCACTTGAAAATTGACACCAAAAATTGAGGTGATAAATCACAAACGGTCTCCTTTCAAAATGGCTCCAGAATGGATTCTAAAGTCAGGGATCTGTGTTCATGCGAGTATATCAGTCGTTTCAAGTCGTTTGCTCGGAAGGTAGCGCATTGATCATGCGCTTCACATTTACGGGTTCCACCAGTAGGTCATTTTTGCAACAACTGTCGATTCCTCAAGTGCTGTGTTTGCACCACCACTATCATAAATCTGGTTGAAAACAAGGTAGAA
>JAJECO010000066.1 GCA_022822005.1 Candidatus Poribacteria bacterium | reverse complement strand
CCGATGGGAGGAATGAACAAAGACTCACTGAAAATCGTGCTTATGAAGGGCAACCCTCATGGTCACCCGATAGTCAACGCATTGTTTTCGAGTCTGATAGGGATGGAAACGTTGAAATCTACGTGATGGATGCCGATGGAGGCAATCCGCAAAACCTCACCAATAATCCGGGTGCTGACTATAGTCCTGCATGGTTGAACTCCCCTTTTTCGGTTTCCCCCGCAGGCAAGAAGTTTACGAGTTGGGGATGGTTCAAACAAGCCAATCAATAACTTCCATTATTGGAAGAACTGTGTTTAAGGATAAAAAACTGATTTAGGGCAAGAGGAGGAATAGCAGGTGCACCGAAGGGATAATCTCGGACATTCCATTTTAGCTAACGTTGTGGTATTGGTTCTAATCCTGCTAATGATAACCGCTGACGCACAGGCACAGATTGCCTTCTCATCTAATGGGGATGGGAATTGGGACATCTACGTGATGAGCGCCGACGGGAAGAATCTCCAAAACCTCACGAACCATCCCGCTGCTGACCACTCGCCCTCCTGGTCCCCTGACGGTAAGCGCGTTGCCTATACTTCTGGTAAGGATAGGCGATGGGTGGTTGGAGGGCACTGGGAAATCTACGTTATGGACGCCGACGGGAAGAATCAGCGAAGACTTACTGGCGATGCTTTTGCTGCAGGGTACCCCTCATGGTCTCCTGACGGTGAACGCATTGCCTTTGTTTCGAGTGAGGTTTGGAACATTGCAACTGGAAATTGGCAAATCTACGTTATGGACGCCGATGGGGATAATCAGCGAAACCTCTCTAACAATGATTTTGATGATTCGGCCCCCTCATGGTCACCAGACGGTAAACGGATTGCCTTTACTTCTAGTAGGGATGGGAACAGGGAAATCTACGTTATGGACGCCGACGGGAAGAATCAGAAAAACATTACCCAAGGTCCCTTTTCTCATGATTCGGCCCCCTCATGGTCACCGGACGGTGAGCGGATTGCCTTTGTTTCCCTTAGGGATGGTAACTTTGAAATCTACGTGATGGATGCCGATGGGAAGAATCAGCGGAACCGTACCAAAAATCCATTTGCTGATAGGGCCCCCTCCTGGTCACCGGACGGTAAACGGATTGCTTTTGTGTCTGATAGGGATGGGCACGTCCCTAAGGGCCGTGTTTTGCCCAATTTCGAAATCTACATGATGGATGCCGATGGTGGTAATCAGCGAAACCTGACCAATAATCCGCATGATGACTGTTGTCCCTCATGGTATAACCCTGTTCTTTCAGTTGCTCCCGCAGGTAAGGCACTCACGACCTGGGCGTGGCTCAAACAGACCCAATGATAACTGCCATTGTTGAGAAAACAGCGTTTGCTGTGTCAACTGTAGGTCGAGATTCATATCCCGAGGCCGAAATGTTTCTGCAGATCTCTTATCGGGACCGGTTTTGTCAAATCGAGCTACACAAGTCCCTATAACCATCTTAAAGCGGCAATTCTACCATCCGTCCCTCTTGGCTGGATTTGTAGATGGCGAGGATAATCTCAACCGCCTTGCGCCCTTCACGGCCATCGACAAGATGGGGTGTCCCGTTTTCGATGGCGTCGATGAAGTTTTGCATCTGCAGACGGTGATTCTCGTGGCTGATCGCACGGGGATCTGCAGCACCGCCCCCACCCGATCGCGTCTCGGCGAATTGCTCTCTAATCTCTGCATCCTCGGGCAGGTCCGGATCGAACTCCCACCGAATAATATCTTCATCTTCCAGGGTAACAGTGCCTTTATTCCCGGAGATCTCCAGTTTCTTTAGGAGACCGGGGTAGACGGTTGTGGTGCCTTCAATCACACCCAACGCGCCATTCTCAAAACGGAGCGCTGCAACGGCAACGTCCTCAACCTCTATCCGTTCGTGTGTCATCGTGTCGGCAAACGCTTGCACCGCTTTTACCGGACCCATGAAGTACTGGAGCAGATCGATTGCGTGGATCGACTGATTCATCAACGCGCCGCCGCCATCGAGTGCCCACGTCCCTCGCCACCCGCCGCTATCGTAATACTCCTGCGTACGAAACCACTTAATGTAGGCGTCGCCCAAAGTAATTACCCCGAAACGACCGCTTTCGATCGTCTTCTTGACCAGTTGGCTGCCTTCGGTGAAGCGCGAGTTAAAGATTGCACACAGACGTACCCCTGACTCATCACACGCGCGAATAATGTCATCGCAACGTTCCAGAGTAATCTCAAGCGGTTTTTCGACGATAACATGCTTTCCCGCCTTTGCTGCAGCGACCGCTGGGTCCCGATGCGCACCGCTTGGTGTACAGATACAGACCACGTCCAGATCGGGACGCTTCAGCATCTCATTGTAGTCGGGATACCAATCCACACCGTAACGATCCGCCACCCGTCTTCCGTTTTCTTCGTTCCTTGAACTGACAGCGACCAATTTCCCGCCCTCAAGTTCTGCAATCGCCGCTGAATGAAAATCGGAAATCATGCCGCAGCCGATAATTCCAAATCCGTAGGTTTTCATAGGGTAGTAACGCCTCCATCCGATAAGGTTGAATTATGACGATGCCATTATATATCCGCGTTGGGTGTGTGTCAAGTCTCAACCCCGCCATTTTTTGATAGTATTCCCCACCCAATCTATGATAAAATCCTTACGATATATTTGGTACAATAGATCGTCGGAGGTAGTGCATGAACGAAGCAATCCAGGGCGCCCGGGACGTGGCGTTGGACATCTTAAAACCGAGTCGGCGCGATATAGAACACGGTATGGAGCTCCACCAAAACTCGATTGTCTGTGATTCATACGGGTTCGCGCCACGTGCCGCTGTCGATGGGGAGGCTATCGCAGCCGCCGTCGAAGCCAGCGCGTCGGAGGTCGAGATTCGGGACATGACAGAAGATATGTCGATGACCCGATATGTTACCGATGAGCGAGAGAAACAGGAGTTTATGAACGCGTGGAAAGCTGCCGGGGTGACCTGTATTGTGCAGAACGCTGGGGAGGAAGGACAGTCGGCACTCCGTCTCGTCAAGCGTCTGGCGCGTTTCACCTACGCCACAGACATGATGCGCGACTTTATCCAGAAAGCGGTTACGCCGGACGATATCGTTGCGGCGAAGGAGGCGGATAGGCACTGCTTATATTTCAGCGGGAACGGTGTGCCATTGCCTCAAGATTGGGTTTCGGTCGAGGAGGAGTTACGGTATGTCCGCATCTTTTTCCAACTCGGTATCCGTATCATGCACCTCACCTACAATCGGCGTAACATGATTGGCGATGGATGTGCAGAACCGGCGAACGGAGGATTAAGCGATTTCGGCAGGGCGGTTGTTGCGGAGATGAACCGCGTCGGTGTGATTGTGGATGTGGCGCATTCGGGCTGGCAAACCAGTCTCGAAGCGGCCCAGACGTCAGCGCGTCCAATGGTAGCGAGCCATTCCGGTTGTTGTGCGGTGAACGTGCACGACCGCTGCAAACCGGACGAGGTCATCCGTGCGATAGTAGATACCGGCGGTTATATTGGTATCTGTGCGATTCCTGCGTTTCTGGGCGGCAGCGGCGACATCAGTGCGCTGCTATCACATGTCGATTATGCTGCCAAAACCTTCGGTGTAGACCACGTTGCGATTGGGACGGATGTGGCTTACACCTCCTCTGGGAGCCGCGAAGCGCAGCAGCGGATTCCGAAACGGAGTGCAGGGCGAAAGCGGTGGGAATATTTCTGGAACCCGAATGATCCGATGTTTTCATCGCAGTTCCAACAGCCAAGTCAGAAATTGAGCTTGGCATGGACCAATTGGCCCCTCTTTACAGTTGGTCTCGTGCAGCGGGGGTATTCGGACAGCGATATCCAGAAGATTCTCAGCGGAAATGTACTCCGCGTCGCTCGGGCTGTCTTAGCGAGCTAAACTTCCTGTGGCCTGACTATCTTCCCTGTCTAAAAGGGTATAATTATCAACTGTGCGCTCGAGCCTGATGAGGAGCTATAATGACAAAACCGATTCGTTTGGGATTAATCGGCTGTGGCGGAATCGTCCAACTGGATCATGCCCGTGCATATCGAGCTTTGACGGATATCGTCAAGGTGGTTGCGATAGCGGATGTGCTTGAGGAGAATCTACGGCAGGTCGGACAGATTTTTGATGTGCCCTCCGATCAGCAGTTCGCCGATTACCGCGACATGCTGGCGAACGCTGAAATCGATGGGGTGACGATCGCCACACCGCATTTCCTCCATGCCGAACACGCTGTCGAAGCGGCATCAGCAGGCGTGGCGGTCATATCGGAAAAGCCGATGGCAACCTCATTGGCGGAGGCTGATACAATCCTTGATGCTGTTGAGCGCAACAATGTGTCCTACGGTGTCGTACACAACTATCTGTACACACTCGCGATGCAGGAGGGGTTTGCCCAACGTGCGAGACTGGGGGCATCGATTTTTGGGCGCGCCACAGGAATGGGGCTTAAACCGGCGGATTTCTCAACGGAGCATTCAGACCCCGCCCAAGCGTGGCGTGCGAGCAAAGCCAAAGGCGGAGGATGTATCGGTGACTCCTCGTATCACGAAATCTATTCCGTAAATGCCCTAATGGATTCGCCAGCGCGATATGTTGAGGCACGCGTCAAGACCTTAAGTATTGATGTAGACGTGGATGATATTGCGATGCTGCTTTGCGAACATGAGAACGGTGCCGTGTCCACAGTTTCCAGTGCGTGGTGTGTTCCTGACATTGATACCGGATGGTGTGAAGTCCACACAAACGACGGTTCGCTCCGAATCAGGCATCGGAAGAATCTGGCCGATTCACTGATGCGTTATACCCGAACAGATAGCTGGCAGCATCTCGAAATTCCCGGACGAGCGGATCCAGAGTTCAACGACTCTACCGGGCACGTCGGATATTTTGCTGCAACGTTTGATGCCCTCGCCTCAGGCAGGGAGCTCCCGATCAGTGGGAAACACGGGCGACACAATCTCGCGATCATTGAAGCCGCACGGAGGGCGACTGAACGGAGACAGGCGGTTGATCTCAAATCGCTAAAAAGAGGATAATCGAAGGCAGAAAAGGGAAGAACATGCGGCATTACATTGATATCCATTGCCATATCGGTATGAGCATAACCTATGACCCAATTGCAGGGCAGAATACCGGTCTCTGTCTGGGACGGATGGCTTCAGCTGGTATCGCCGCCGCCATTATTGGACCCACCGCCGTTGGCAGCCTACAAGCGCGAGGTGTCCTCGATACACGTGACCAGAACGCTGTGATAGCAAGAGCGTGCCGTCAATTCCCGGACCGGTTTCCGATTGGGCTCGCACTTATTGAAATCCGTCACGGAGTCGCTGGCGTAGAAGCGTTGGAGCGCGAACTGACAGAGAACGGCCTGATGGGCGTTATGTGGCATCCGGGCGGCGTGTCACCCGAAAGGCGACTTTATCCGTTTCTTGAAGTTGCAGCGATGTGGAAAGGACTCTGCCTCTTACATGAAACAGCCGCGAAGACGGCGTCGATTGCACGGCGTTTCCCCAATCTGACTTTCATCCAACATGCTGATCCTGAAGCGGTAGAGGTTTGCAGGGACTTGGAAAATGTCTGGTTTGAAATCGTACAGGTGCCAAAAGGGGCGGATTCCAAATGGGACTTCGCTGGGCTAATCAATCAAGTAGGGAATGAACGGCTGATGTTTGGTGGGGACGCGCCTTATTACGATTACCGTATCCTCCAAGCCGATTTGGAGTCGGCGAACATCGACGAAGAAAGCCGCGATCGGATCGCTCACAAGAACGCCGCGACGCTAATTCAACAGTTTCGACCTGACTGGGAGTTGCCGGCTGAAAAACTTTCGCCTCCCCAAGTGTATACAGAAGCGGAACTCTGGACAGCTGAGGAGGACAGATTACGTTTAGTGGATGCTTTTTGATAAAGGTTTGCTCGATTATCAGGGGATTTTTGAATATAGGTTGGAGATGTGACAGGTTATGTTTGGACGGACTCCCAAATCATTTCGGTTCTTGCGTTTTCTCTACCACTTGCCAAATTTCGTGAGATTGGCGTGGCGGCTATTTTGGGATGCGCGCGTCCCAATCTACCGGAAAGCAATTCTCATAATTTTTGAAGTGCTCGCAATCGCATTTGCGGTGGGTTACTTCCTGTTTCTGCGTTTAGACTTTCTTCCCGATATCTTCCCGATCCTCGGATATACCGACGACCTCATCATCGGTATCTTCCTGATCCTCGTTCCCGGTGCGTGGCTGTTCATCAAATGTGCGCCAGACGAGATCGTGCAGGAGCATGTTGAGCGGATCTCGCAGGGGGATTGATGGGCTACCCAGAAACCGATTGGGCGTTCTCCATCAGCTTTTCTAACTTCCACCGGTCACGAATCCCTTTCGACGCCTCAACCCCAGAACAGAGATCTACCCCAAACGGGCGGACAGTTTCGATCGCTGTCCTGACGTTCTCCGGGCGAATCCCGCCAGACAGGAACGCAGGTACTTTGCAGGCTTGGATCAGTCGGGCACTCAGATTCCAATCGCTCTGATTGCCAGTACCACCGAATCGCGCTTTGCCATCCTTGACCTCGGCGGTATCGAATAAGAGCGCATCTGCACCCGCGTCTATGTGTGCTGCTATCTGTGCGGAGATGGTGTCTTCATCAGCCCCCGGCTCGCTCTCGGTGGGCAGAAACAGCGACTTCCAGACCTCGCAGGGTACGGATTTCTTGAGCTTTGCGACCTGCGTAGGTGATTCGTGTCCAAGCAGCTGGATTGCGAACGGCTTAATCTGTGCCGCTGCCGTTTTTACCCAATCGGTGGGGCGATCAAACACCAAGATAACGGTCGGAATCGGTGTTTGTCGCGTGATCTTTGCGGCGGAATCAATAGAGACGGATCGCTCAGAAAAAGGAACTTCGACGACGATGCCCGAATAATCCGCACCAGTATCTGCTGCCATGCGTGCATCAGAGACACTTGTCGTCCCGCAAATCTTCACCTTGCATCGGTTAGAAGTCATACGCGTTGGTCCAGAATTGGAATAATACTATTCGTCCTCAACAAAGATAGTTTGCCGGTCGCCGGTCGAATAGCAGATGATCATTGTTACAGGCTGCCAACCGGTATTGACCGCGTTGTGCTTCACATCTTGCGGAATCCGCAACATCGATCCCTCTTTCAACGGGATAACTTCGTCGCCGAGTTGGTGGTCACACTGTCCCGAAAGCACATAAATCAGTTCCTCGCAATTCGGGTGGTAGTGGAGTGGATTGCCTTCGCCGGCGTTGAGATAAACAATCCCAAAGGTCATCTCTGCGCCCGGATCGATTTCATCGTTGCATAGCCACTTAATCGCACCCCACGGGAATTGGAGTGCTTCCCCTTCGTTAGCATTGGTAAGGGTTGCTGAACTCATACTATTCTCCTTAATTATGGTGAATTATAGAAATAAGTAAACATTACCCATAACTCCGACCTTCGAGAGGTTTCCAAAGTCCCCCCGACAAGTTTCCCCAATTGGTTTCTTCCATATTTTCCCCCTGACAAGGGGGGCTAGGGGGGTTGGGGATTTAGGGGGTTGGCTGTGCAGTGGGAATGTCTAAGTAGTTGTAAAATCTACCATTGTATTAGATACCTAACGTTTGCCGCATATATTGACAACTCATAGTGGCGCTTTCTTTCGGTGTTTTATCCGTCCGATCCTGTTCGACTGTCAGCCACTCAGCATCAATTCCGCTGACGGCGTCCATGATGCCTTCCCAGTTAAGAATCCCGTGTCCGACTTCGCCAAAAGCGCCGTCCGCGTACATGTCCTTGAAGTGGAGATAGGCAACCCTATCGGCGTACTGCTTCAGGAACGCAGCGGGATCTTCGCCGCCGTGCTGGACCCAATAAGTGTCCACGCAGGCGTGAACCAACGTCGGATCGGTTGATTCATACAGCGTGACAAGTCCGGTCGTGCCGCCGAAGTCTTTGAATTCCCAACTGTGGTTGTGATAGCAGAACTTAATTCCTGCGTCATTACAGCGGTGTCCCACCTCATTGAAGACCTCTGCTGAACGCTGGTAATCTTCAAGTGTGTCTTGTCCGCCAACGCCGGAGACCATTAAATAACGGGAGCCCATCGCTTCAGTAAAACGGACCGCTTCCTCAAACTGTTCGATGCTGCCATACCCTGTATGGACGCCTGCCAACTCCAAGTTGTGCGACGCAAGCAGTGTTTTTATCTCGTCAGGGGTGCGATCCCCGTTGTTGAGATTGCCGGCTTCTATGCCATCGTAACCCGCCGCGGACAGTTCGGCAAGTACACCGGGAAGGTCACTGTTCTGGCGGGCGCCGTAGATAATCAAGCCACAGCCAATTTTGTATTTGCTCATATTTATCTCCAGACGGTAGAATGGTGAGTCGTAGCACCTAAAGCGTAGGAGCTCATGCACTCCATTTTTTCGAGGGTAGCTCTATGAACGTCAATACATCAGAAGAAAGGTTGCTCGCAGAACTCAAAGAACTCGTCGATCGAACGAGTGAGCTCCTGCAATGGGGTAACTTAACGGTTAACGAAGCCTGTCAGCGGATACGACAGACACGCGCACGCGCTGAAGCTCTGATACCAAAACAGATGTGCCTTTATCAACGCATCTATGGGGCGCGATTTCGACGCTTGTTTGAGCAATTCGTTCTTCCACGGCAATCTCAACCACAACACAATTGGCACAAGCCGTACTGATTGATTCCATCTTCGGATCAGGTGACGTGTCGAAACTACGGGTTCATCACCGTTACCTCTTCGCCATCCTTGAGAGTGTGTTGCCCGGCGATAACCACCTGCTCGCCCTCGGATAATCCACTGCTAATCTCGACACGGCTGCCTTCAACCAACCCCATCTCAATCTGGCGGCGGTTACTGCGTCCACCCGCGACCACAAAGACGGTTTGGGTTTTCTTCATGCTATCTTCGATTATCGCAGAGCGCGGGAGGAGAATCGCATCTTCACGAATTTCTACCGGGATTTTGACCTTCGCAAACATCCCCGGCTTCAATCGTAGGTCTGCGTTACCAATCGCAATTTCAACCTTTGCCGATCGGCTTGATTGATTGAGAGTAGGACTGATGAGGGAGATCTTGCCTGTCACAGGTTGTGCCAACGCATCGACCTCAATCCACGCCTTCTGATTTTCCGGGTCCAATCTACTCAGATCCGCCTCGATGACGCTTACCGTTGCTTTCACGGTGTCCATATCCACAATCTCAAAAATCGGTGCGGCCGGGGACGCCAACCCGCCCAAATCCAAATAACGCATCGACAGGATGCCAGCAATCGGCGCGGTGATTGTTGCATCGCCGAGCCGTTCCTGCGCGAGATCCAATGCGATCTCTGCCTGTTCCATCGCGGTCTCAGCAGCGATAATTTCCGCTTCCCAACTCTTGGCGGCTGCTAACGCTTCAGCGGCTTTGAGAGCTGCCTGCGCAGCTTCCACTTGGGATTGTGCCAATGCCCGATCCTTTTCCCACGTCTTCGTGTCCGCCTGGGCGTAAGCAAGTTTGAGGGCCGCTTCTGCTTGTGCAACCTGTGCCTCCATCGCTTGGACATCTTCCTCCCGTGCACCGTTTTGGATGAGGGCGAGTTGCTGGCTAGCGACCTCAGATTGCGATTTGGCGATATCCAGTTGGGTTCTTGCTGATTCAAACGACTGTTTGCTTATTGCTCCGTTGTCAAAGAGTTTTTTCATCCGCTTGTGGTTGTTCCGTGCATTCGTGAGGTTCGCTTTTGCTCCAGCCACCGCAGCTTCCGCCTGCCGGAGATCCTCATCTCTGGCGCCACGCTTAATCTTCTCCAAGTTCGCCTTGAGCGATTCCAAGCCTGCCTGTGCCTGTTCGACCTGTGAGGTTGTGCGCGTCTGGGATAGATCTTCCACCTGCTGTAGGGCAACGATTGCGGAAGTCAGCTGCGCGCTTGCCTGATCGATCTGTGACTTGACGCGAACCTCAGCGAGCTGCTGCACCTGACTAAAGGCAGTTTGGGCCGCCCGATGTGCTGCTTCCGCTTGGCGCACCTGGAGTGCCAACTCCGCATGTTCGATAACCGCGAGCGTGTCTCCTTTTCTCACTCTTGCCCCTTCGTCTACATCCATCTGAATGATTTTTCCGGGGACCTCGGGAAAGACCGTCACACGCGAATTTGCTTCAATCGTGCCGGATAGTTGCAACTCGGAACGGATCTCGCCACGGGGAGCTTTAAGTACTTCCACCGCTTTAACTGTGGCCGCAACCGCTTCAGTCATTTCACCACCTTGTTGTCTTACGGCAGATCTAATGAGAATCGCTGCGATTGCGATGATGATTATGAGTCCGATGATTAAGATTTTCTTCACTTTGTAGTCTCCATTATGCAATATTTGGTGCGTGATACGTAATAAATCGCGCGTAAGAAAGACCTACGTGTTACGCATCAAGCGGCTCGGACATATCTGTGATGAGTGCTTGAACCTCCGTTTCCAATTCCAGCGTGATGTCCTGTACTGTCTGTTTCTTGTCCTGTTTGTAGATTTCGTACCTGTCAAGCAGGTTCTTTGGTGCTCCAAAACGCATATACGCTATCCGAGGCCCCCTCGGTTTTGACTCCCCGAAAACCTCCCTTTCCAACCGGATGATAACATCCAAGAAACGTTCCGGCGATCGGTTTTCACCGACGTACCCATCATAGATAGCAATAAAATTAAAAAGACGGTTTAGATCCGGGTAGAACTCTTGAAACTTTTCTAACCGTTGTTCATGGATCTGTCTTTCATAGGCGGTGATATCTTCCGTTTCCCTGTAGACCTCCGCATCGATAAGGTTCTTCAAGGCACGGACCCGCGTTCTGGGAAGCACGGTTGGCTCAGGCGTAACTCCCATGAACTCTTCCATCTGTGAGAGGATATGTTCGCGTAACTGTTCTATCCGCTCATTCAACGACCCGTCCTTGTCAGCCTTAAGTCTATATTCCCGTTCTAACGTTGATAGAATAACACCGCCAATCCGCCGTAACCGTTCGTAGAGATCCTCCGCAGCGGGCGAACCTTGAGGCAGAATTTCTTGCTCTAATCTGGTAAGTGCACCCTCAATTTCGTCCCACATCTCCTCATCGTAGATGTACTTAATTCCAACTGGGACAACATAGAGCGGTTTGACCGTCTCGGCTTTTGCCATGTCGTCCAATGCCCAGAAACAAAGTTGCATCGCGCCACTTTCGAAGGGCAATACCGTATCGTTCTGACGTGAAATCTCACCCTCAGCAAAGATCACCAGCGGCCGCTTGCCATCCACTAAAAGGCTGCGCGTTGTCCGAAATGCTCCGCGATCCACACTACCCCGCATCACAGAGTAGACGCCAAACCGCTGCATAAAATAACTTCTGACGCCCCCTGTGAACGTTTCGCGCGCACACATATAGTAGAACGGTTTCCCAACCCGCTGTGACAGCGCAAACATGATCGAAGCATCCGCGTAGTCGGCATGGTTGGGAACCAAGACCATCGGACAATCCGAGATCTCTTTCAATTGCTCCAGAGATTCAGCGTCGATAACGAATTTAGAGATTTTCAACGGACCCTTCAGAACGAGAGGCACCAGCCGTTGAGCTACCCCAATGAGCAATGGGTTTGGTTTGGGCGGCTTGAAATCTAACATTTCGATTACGTCCCAAAAGCGGTTGCAAGTGTTGAACCACTATTAAGTAAGGAACACGTGCTTGCGTGTCTTGCACACTAATTAGTCTCTGGTATCTTCTGCCCTATCGCCTTTTCCAATCGGGCGAGTCCCACGGCATAATCGTGCAAGGATTGCAGGCGGTTCACCTCCGCTTGCGAGAGCGCAAGTTGGGCGTCGGTCAGTTCAACACTGGTGATCATCCCGTTTTCATAGCGCAAATTCGCAATCCGCACACTCTCTTGTGCCTGCTCAACCGTTTCCCGTTGGACATTGATCAATGTTTTCGCTTCAAGCAGATTGAGGTAAGCAGACCGCACCTCAAGTTCAATCGCGTCCGTCATCTGCTGCTTGCCAAGCTGTGTCTGTTTCAGACCAGATTCTGCCTGCCTCACCGCAGCCCGTGTTGCCAAACCATCGAAGATCGGGACATTTAGCGCAAAGCCGAGGTTCCAAATTCGGTTCATCTCCTGAAGTCTTTCGTTGTGGTCAAATTGATAGTTGGTGAAAAAGGAGAGAGCGGGACGGCTGCGAGTCTTGGCAACATCAACCTGTTTCTGTGCCGCGCCCTCGCTAAATTGCAGCTGATGGAGTTCAGGGCGATTTTCCATCGCCAGTTGGATCAACGGCGCAAGGTCAAGGTCACGAACCGGCTGCTCCAAGCTGCCTTCTGCGCCAACTGATTCACCCAAGTCGATGTTCAGTATGTTCTTATAAACATCCATAGCGACCCGCGCACCATTCTTGGCACGGATCAGGTTCGATTTAGCATTGGCTAACAATACCTCCGCACGCAGGATGTCGAAGTTGGTAGATGCGCCCACCTCGAAGAGGGTTTGAGCAATCCTTAACTGTGTCTCGACAAGTTCGACCGTCTGTTCAGACACCTTAACAAATTCGTGCGATAGGAGGACGCGATAAAAGGACTCGGAAACATCAAGGACCAACTGATTGTGAGCGACCTCCAGTTCCTTGTGTGCTGCCGCCAAGCTCAGTTTCGCACTTTGATAGTTATTGTAGTAACGTCCCCACGCAAAGATCGGTTGGTTCAGACTTACGTCCGCCTGGAAATTATGGTGCGCCCCAAACTCCAGTTCGATAACAGTCTCATCTCCTGCCCCCGCACCGGAAAGTGGAGCCATCTCCGGGCCTGCGCCGGGAGGACCAAATGCACCGCTCGCCTCAAGGACCGATTTTGGCAGGTCCTTAGCGTATCTGTAGCTGCTGTTCAGGGAGACGTTGGGGAGCAACCCTGCCCGTGCAGCACGAACCTGTGCTTCGGCAGATTTTACACGTTCTTGGGTTGTTTGGATCGAAAGGTTGGTCTGTCGGGCGATCTGGATGCTATCTTCGAGCGTTAAGGTTTTTGGCTCTTCTGCGGATAAAGCGCAGGTCCATAGCAGTAGTGGTATGGCTGTTCCGATAAAAAAGTGTCGTTGGATCATTCGTGAAACGTGAAACGTGGAAAACGTTTCTCTATTCTCCTATTTTGTCAATCTTTGGTGTGTTGAGATTCAATTGAGTGTTTCACAAGTATCATGTGGAACGTTGCTTTGTCCGCATCTTCTTACACCAATCTATGCGCTTCCCCAAAAAGTGAGCGCCCTCCTACTCAAGCCGTGCCTCGATCCTTTTTACGATCTCTTCTCTTGTGAAAGGTTGCCCCAAATCCATCACATAAACACCCAAGTTTTGGGAACTGTCGCTTTGCCCGACATAAACGATGCGTGTCCCATCAGGAGTAAAGATCGGGTCAGAATTAATGAGGTGGTTGTTAGTAAGTTGCTTCTGATGCTTGCCGTCTGCGTCCATCACGATGATTTCGGTGTCGCCATCTCTGTATGAGTCAAACGCAATCTGCGTACCGTCGGGCGAAAAGGTGGGATGTGCATTGATCGCAGGATCATCTGTCAGTTTTGTAAAGTTACTTCCATCGCTATCAATGGCACAAATCTGGCTGGAGACGCCGAGGGTTCCACCGACAGCATAAGCCGCAAAAGCGATGCGCCCTCCGTCCGGCGAAAACGCTGGACCATGGTTATTGGTTTGGGTTCGGGTCAACCGTTTCTGGCTTTTGCCGTCTGCGTCCATGATATAGATTTCACTGTTCACACCAGCCCTGTTCGACTCAAAAGCAATTTTGCTGCCGTCGGGCGAAAAGGTGGGATTGCTGTCCGTAGCGGTATTGGCTGTCAGGCGTTCATTCGCTTTCGTACTAATGTCTATGACGAAAATTTCGTCGTTGGGGTTGGTCCAACGGATAAAAGAAACGTACGCAACTTTTTTGCCGTCCGGTGATAAAGCAGGGTTGTAATCGCTGGTATCGTTGAACGTCAGCCGCTGTCTGTTTTCCCCGTTGATATCCGTAATGTCCATGACATAAATCTCATTATTATCGTCAACGAAAGCGGTGAAAGCAACCGTTCCAGCCGCCGTTGAAACGTCGTGGATCTGCACAAAGTCGGGGGTCAGGCGTGTGCTTGGATGGAGGTCACCGGTGAGTCTACCGATGTCTTGAATCCATTCTTCCCGGTCAGTGTTCTCTAAAATCTTCAAAAAGGAATTCAACGCAAACCGGTCGTGCCCAGCCGCCATGTATGCTTCGCCCAATGCGAGCTGGATATCCATCCGTTGTGGCGCGTACCGCGCAGCAGTTCTTAGGGAGTCAAGTGCCTTGCCCTGCTGGTCAAGGTGTTGATATGCCATGCCCAGTTGAAAATGGACTTCTGGATTTTCCGGTGCTGCTTCGAGCAATTGCCGAAAATAGGCAGCCGCGTCCTGATACTCACCGGAAGCAATTAACGCTTTGCCCTTCTGTATAGCGATGTTATCTCCGCATCCACACACCGATACCAGCAGTATAAAGCATCCGAAAATCGTGAGGAGTGAAACGTGATGCCTGACGCTTCGTGTGTAGGTGCCTCTGTTAGGGGTTTCACGGTTCATTGGTTGATCTATTCATCGGTTGGTTGCTACAAGGAATTGTATGTCTCAACTCGCAGTGGCAAATGGGTCTAACCACAATCGAGAAGAGCATAGGTTTTGCCACTTACTATTCTGTTGCAACTTCATCCTGTCCAAGAGCGCAACGGAATCCTACTATATAGGCGAGGTGATCTTCTGTGCCTATGTCGCGCGAGGGAGTCCTGGCACCGATCGGGTTGAGGCTGTCGTAATAATACCAAGAACCGCCGCGGAGAACGCGATATTTCTTCCCGAACTCTTTTGAGGTGAAAGTGCTACCCGGATACGCATCATACCAGCTATCCGTCCACTCCCATACGTTTCCCGCCATATCGTAAACGCCGTAAGGACTGACACATTGTGGGTGGGTTCCCACCGGTTTTGGACCCGACCCTTCCCACGACTCTACATTGCATTTCGTTATATCAAAATCATTTCCCCAAGGCCAGATTCTCGCGTCAGTACCTCTGGCTGCTTTTTCCCACTCCACTTCTGTTGGAAGCCGCTTGCCCGCCCATCGGCAATACGCATCGGCATCCTTCCAATTGACGTATACAACAGGCAGGTTGTCCTCTCCTTCAGGATATTTCCGATTTTCCCAATGTCTGGGGGCAGGGTATCCGGTGGCATCGACAAATTTCTGGTAATCGGCGTTGGTCACCTCAAATTCGTCGATATAAAAAGCGTCTAAATGGACCTCCTGCTGCGGTTTTTCCGACTTAAACCATCTGGGATGTTCCACAATCTCCCCACCGCCTAATTGACGGGTGACGAGCGCTTCTTCTTCATCACTGGTTCCCATAATAAATCTACCCGCAGGGATTAAGATCATATCTGACAGATTAAGTTGTTTTAGTTGTAAGGCGCGGGAGAGTTTTCCGCCCTCATGCTTCAGTTTCGTTGTCGCTGCCTGATAACCACGCTTGCTAACCATTACTTGATACGTCGATCCCAGCGTCGCTTGTCCTTTATAGGGTGTCGCACCGACTTCGACGCCGTCTATAAAAACTGTCGCATCTGACGGCTGTGAAGTGATTTCGATCGTCGGAATCCTTTCACAGCCTACACTTGTAAGCGCGACGATGAACAGAAAAATGGCACAAAAACGCATACGTATTGGCTATCTCCTTGAGGGTGGAGGGTTTAAAATTGTCCCTTACATAATTTCTTCGTGTTGTCCCTACTGTCACGATCGGAACATGGAGGGGTTTGGGCGAGAAAATGAGAGTGGGGTGGGGTGCAAGCCGTCACAAGAGGAAACGGGTAGGGTGACGGCTTACGACCTACATTAGATTTAATATCTTAGGATAGTGCCCCATTCACCCACAACCCAGAGGTTACCGTCTGCGGATTGGGTGATGTCGCTCAGATTACTACCGGTAGGGCTCTCTTGGGCAATCCATGTTACACCCCCATCCGCGGTGTGCAGAATGGTTCCGTTTTCGCCAACTGCCCAGCCCTCGTTGGCATTGCGGAAGCATATCCCCTGCAAAGTGTCGTCGGTCGGAGTAATCTGTTGGTTCCACATCGCGCCACCATCCGTAGTAGCGTAGATCGCGCCGCTCGATCCAACTGTCCAAGCGGTTTGAGCATTGATGGCATAAATCGATCTTAGCTCGTCCGGACCGATGATCATCGCTTGCCATGTCTTACCAGCATCCACGGTTTTGATAACGGTTCCACTTGCGCCGACAGCCCAGCCGGTCTTGGCATCAACAAAGTAGGTGCCGTACAGATTGTTGAAAGCCACCATCATGTCTCCGGAATCTTGACCATTCCAAGTCTGACCGCCGTCGCTCGTATGTGCGATCTTTCCGACTTCACCGACCCCCCAGCCGTCTTGCGGTGTTGAGAAGTGGAGGTCATAGTAGCCAAGGGCGCTCTTCCAACTGGTCGCCGGATCGGAAAAGACGATTCGCTGCGCCGTACCGTGTCCTTCGTCTGACGGGTCGCTGACACTGTGCCAATCTGACCCACTGTTTAGCCCTTCAAGTAGGGTTGCATTGCTGCCAACGATGTAGCCCCTATTTGGTTCAACGAAATGGATCCCGAAAAGTTCAAACACGTTCCCACTGTATTGGGCTTGCCAAGTCTGACCGCCATCGTTAGTGTGCAGCACGGTTCCCGATAGTCCCACTGCCCATCCCAATTTATCATCGTAGAAATGGACTTTGGTTAGATGGTTGCTCATCGAGATGTTTTCCCATGTTGCGCCCCCATCGCTGCTATGCAGAATAGTCGCAAACTCGCCGACCGCCCAAACCTCTTGATCCGTCACATATTGGACGGTATAGAGCCGGTTCGGGGCCGGTCTGGGTTCGAGCGGTGCCCAAGTCTTACCGCCATCGGCAGTCTTCAGAATGACACCAAACTCAGCCGCACACAGTCCGTTGTTGGCATCGGCAAAATGGATGCCCCAGATCGGTTCCGGCATACCGTTGGAATGAGGTACACTGCTCTCTTGAGTTTCCCAAGTTTCACCGGCGTTCGCCGTATGGATCAGGGCGCCGTTACCGCCGACCGCCCAGCCCATCTGATCGGTGAGCATATACATTCCGTCAAGACTTGCTGCAACCCCGCCCTGCTGCGCGACCCATGTTTGTCCGCCGTCCATGGTATGAATCACTGTACCAGCGTCGCCGACCGCCCAACCCAGTTCAGGACTGGCGAATTGCACGCTCCGGATTGCGTTATTGGTTCCAGTCTCTTGTCTCGTCCAGGTCGAACCGCCATCTGCGGAGTGAATGAGAAGTCCGCCATCGCCGCCTGCCCAACCGTGCCGATCATCGAAGAAAAAGACGGTGGATAGTGCCGCCCGTGTGCCGGTGGATAGTTTCATCCACGTTGCACCGCCGTCAACCGTTTTCAGGATGGTGCCTTCCTCGCCTGCGATCCAGCCGACCTGTGGACTGATAAATCGGACCTTGTGAAATTCGTTTTTGAAGGGGAGCGGTTGGCTCGGTTGACTGACCCATGTCTGACCCCCATCTTTGGTGTGTAGGATTGTGGACTGCGCCCCAACAATCCAGCCGTGTTGTTGATCTACGAAGAAAATATCTATTAACGCTGCCTGCCATTTCGACTCGCGAACAGAGGTCCATGAATGGTCTGACGCGAAGGTGTTCGCCACAGAGATGACTAATAACCCTATAGCGATCAGCGCCGTAATTTGCCACCGTTTGTTAATTTTCATTGATGCTTCCTCCTGTTATCATTTCATTGCCTGTTGTGTGAACAATCATATTATACAACGACGGTAAAAACCCGTCAAGCAGTTCTTTGCTGTGGATGCCTCCCCAATCCGCCTTGACAGTCCGTTAGACTGGTGATATGATAATTTGGGTCCCTATATGTTGTTTTGTTGAGACGAAATCAGTCCTAATTTGGTTCATTGATATTGGGTTTTATTTTATCGTTTAATCCAACCTGTTACACCTATACATGACAGGTGATGCCTAAGAAGCGATTCCGAATTTAAGGATATGGACAAACTTGTAGGTATTCTCGAACGCATCGTTTTTGAAAATCCGGAAACAGGCTATACCATCGCGCGGTTAACCTCGCGTGACTACCCGACCGAACTGATTACCGTTGTAGGCAACCTCGCTGCTGCAAGCGCGGGTGAGAGTCTTGCTCTCAGTGGGGAGTGGGTCAACAACCCGCAGTACGGTAGGCAGTTCAAGATTGAGGGGTACGAGACGGTGCTGCCCGCAACCGTCGTTGGGTTGCGGAAATACCTCGGTTCCGGGATGATCAAAGGTGTTGGGCCGGTGATGGCAGCGCGAATCGTCAATGAGTTCGGGATGGATACGATGGATATAATTGAACAGACCCCCGAGAAGTTACGAGAGGTTCAGGGAATCGGCAAAAAACGTGTCAGTACGATTAAAGAGGCGTGGGCAGCGCAACGCGAAATCAAGAACGTAATGCTGTTTCTACAGTCCAACAATGTCAGCACCGCCCACGCGGTCAAAATCTATAAAACCTACGAAAGCGACGCGATCGCAATTGTCCGTGAAAATCCATATCGCCTCGCCGATGACATCTACGGGATCGGCTTCAAAACGGCGGATACTATCTCGCAAAATCTCGGCATCGCTCATGATTCCCCGCATCGGGTGATGGCGGGCATAAAATATGTGCTGAGTCATAAGGCGGATGACGGTCACGTTTTCCTGTATCGGGAGGAGCTACTTGCCGCGTGTGATGAAATTTTAGAGCTGCCGTCCGATGTCATTGAGGAAGGGATTGCAGAATTGAGCGCGAAGGAGGAGATTATTTCGGAAGCCACGCCAGAGGGTGAAGCAATCTACCTCGCACCATTCTACTATGCGGAAATCGGTGTCACCAATGCAGTGTCAAGTCTCTTGCGAGCTTCCGCCACTCCTGTCCAACTCGACTATGTTGATAAGTCGATGGATCGACTTGAAAAGCAGATGGGGATTCATTTTGCTACCAATCAGCGGGACGCGATTAAGACTGCGCTAAGGGCGAAGGTCATGCTCCTGACAGGCGGACCGGGGACCGGAAAAACGACGACCACAGTCGGTATGCTCCACCTCTTTGATCTGCTTGAAAGAAGGGTACTGTTAGCCGCGCCAACCGGACGGGCAGCGAAACGCATGAGTGAGACAACCGGACGCGAAGCCAAAACGATCCACCGCCTGTTGGAGTTCTCACCGCAGGACTACGGTTTCAAACGGAATCAGGATAATCCCTTGGAAGCCGATGTGATTATTATTGATGAGATGTCGATGGTCGATTTGATACTGATGAATAACCTGCTGAAAGCGGTCCCATGGAACGCGACCTTAATCATGATTGGTGATGTGGATCAACTCCCGTCGGTGGGGGCGGGAAATGTGCTGACAGACCTGATCGCTTCCGAGGAGGTTACGGTGGTCACATTGACAGAGATTTTCCGTCAAGCGCAGGAAAGCTACATTGTCACTAACGCCCACCGAATCAATCGGGGCGACTTTCCGCGGACGACCGGTCCGGCTGACCGCAACTTTTTCTTTATTGAGGAGGAAGATCCGGATCGAGCGACTGATCTGATATGTGATCTTGTGGGAAATCGCCTGCCCAAGCATTACGGCTATCACCCGATGGACGATATTCAGGTGCTCTGCCCGATGCGACGTGGGACGGTTGGCTCCGAAAATTTCAACAAACGGTTGCAGGAAATCCTTAACGATTCGCCAGAGGAGACAATTCGCGGTGGGCGAAACTTTCGTGTCGGGGATAAGGTGATGCAGGTTCGGAACAATTACGACTATGAAGTGTTTAACGGGGACATCGGACGCATCACCGACGTTGACTTCATTGAGAAGTTGGTCACGATTGAATTCCCAGAAAAGCGGGTCGCCTTCGACATGGCGGATCTGAACGAACTGGTGTTGGCTTACGGTATCACCGTGCATAAGGCGCAGGGCAGTGAGTATCCCGCCGTCGTTATACCGCTGATGACACAGCACTATCTGATGCTACAGCGCAATCTCCTCTACACCGGCATCACACGGGCAAAAGAGTTAGTCGTCCTCGTTGGCACCAAGAAGGCACTCGGCATGGCAATCCGGAATAACAAGGTTGTTGAGCGGAATAGCTTTCTTGCGGAAAGACTTCGAGCGGTTTTGGTTAGTTAATTGGTTGCTTGGTTCATTAGGGGGCTAGTTCAAGACGAATGCATGTAACGTATGTATGCTACTCTTTTCATGTTTCTTGCCTTGCGGATGGTCGTGACTAACCTCTTGTTCATCTCATCGCATAAGCCCTATCGTGCGGACCAACGGTCAAGAAAACAACTGTTTCATCGTCTTGTCCCTCGCACCTAGGGTACTGACGCCCTTGGAAATGCCGATATTCTTGACAAATCAGAAAAATCACCCGAAAGTTTCTGTCCACCCGCGCACTGCGGTAACCCCGTAAATCGAATCCTCCAGGAACCTGCCTGAGACGTTCTGTACGAGTATGAGGATCGTTGAGGATCTGTTCAACTCTTCGCCGGATGCATTGGCGTAAACTTGAATAGCGAGCAAGGTTTTGAACGAATCGTTCCTCATAAATAGCCTGGCGTTCATTCATTCCAAACATCCGTGTGGCTGAACCATCTCAACTGATCCCTTTTTTCTCGTTCAAAAATGTCTTTCAGATCTTCATAAAGCGGAGAGTCTTTATTGATATCAAAGAACTCCTGTGCGGTAAACTCCATCAGTTCTTCACGTACTACCTTCCGAATAATTTGTTCCAACTGCTCAACAGTCAGGGTGACTGTCGTTTCCTGTGTTTTGGTTACATTGTCGCTCATCTTGACTGTCCTTTCCTTTCTCTCTCCTTGCTGAAAAATTATCGAGCATTATAGCATACGATAATGGACAATACCCAGTCTTTATTTTACGTTATTACCCTTTTCTCTACCTCCTGGGTCTCGACACGGACGCCTCGCCATTGACGAATGTCATCGCTGATTGTGTAGAACGCCGGGATTACGAACAGCGTCAATAAGGTCGCCACCGACAGACCCCAAACGATGGTGCTCGCCATCGGCATCCATAGCGCTGACTTCCCACCCACTCCTAACGCCATCGGCAGCAGACCGCTCACGGTCGTGATTGAGGTGAGCAGGATCGGGCGCAGGCGCGTGCGTCCTGCATTGATAATCGCCTGCCATTTCCCAGCTCCCGCCGTCCGTTGACGGTTGATAAACGCAACCAACACAATCGAGTCATTAACGACAATCCCGGCGAGTGCGACAAGCCCGTATGTCGAGGCGACACTCAAGGGGTTTCCAGAGGTGATCAGTCCTACCATCGCGCCAATGAATGCGAAGGGAACGGTCATCAGAATAATTAACGGTTGGAGGAAGGACCTGAACTGCGTTCCCAATATAAAATAGACCAGCATAATCCCAAGTGCGAAGAAGACGGGAATGTCTGAAAAAACCTGCTGGAACTCGGCAAATTCGCCGCCCGATTCGAGGCTGTAGCCCGGATAGCGCGGGCTAATTTTATCGAAGCGGGCGCGGAGTCGCTGATTCACGTTCACACCAGAAACTACATTTTCATCCACATTGGCGGTGATTGTGATGGCTCTCTCCTGTTTGTAGCGATGAATGGTAGAATAACCTTGCGCCACACTCAGTTGGGCAACATCGCGGAGTGGCACCGGCACCCCGGTTGCTCCCCTCAGTTTCAAGTTCTCCACATTTTCTACCCCTCTGCGAGCAAATTCACTGAATTTGACGATCACATCAATCTCTTCATCGCCATCGCGGAATACGGTTGCCGTTGTACCTTCAAACGCATTGCGCGTGGTCGAGGCAATCTGCTGGACCGTCAACCCATATTCGTTAGCCTTGTCCTCGTCAACGTGCAGTTTGATCTCTTCTTGCCCCAAAGCGTAGTTGTCGTTGATGTCAGTGACGCCGGGAATCTTTGCGAGTCTTGATTTTAGATCGTCGGCGATTGCTTCCAGTTCGTCGAAGTACTTTCCTTTCACTATGACTTCGACATCCTTACCGGCGGGAGGTCCCTCTTCCCTTGTCTGAAATCCAATTCGATTGGGTCCTGTGATGCGACTGTATTTCTGGCGGAGTTCCACGATGATTTCATCAAGTGTTCGCTCACGATCTTTGGCTTCGGCGATCTCAATGTGGAGCATTCCGAGGTTGCCGTTGCGCTCGTTAAAATCGTTATCTATCTCGTGCCACCCAGTTCTCGCGATGACCGCCTTAACTTCAGATTTGGGCATAGCAAGCGTCACTGCCTCAAATTCGCGGAGGACCTCATCCGTTGTCTCCAAGCTGGTGCCTACAGGCATCGTGACATGGACAAAAATCATTGGATACTCGTCGCCACGGAACATGTCAACCTCGACCAATCCGAAGCGGATGGGCAGAAAACTCAGGAATAGGCAAAGGACAATACCACCCAGCACCCAGTACCGACGGCGTAGCGCGAATTTCAGGAGTCTGGTGTACGGCTTTAGGAGGTAGCGCATCAACCGGTCCTCCGACTTGGAATGTCGGACTTTTCCCCAATCCGCGATGTGGAGCGGCAAGACGAAGAAACATTCAAACAGAGAGGCTGCGAGCGTCAAGGCGACGATGATTGGGATGATCTTCATGAACTTGCCCACAATCCCCGGCAATAGCGCAAGTGGGAGGAAGATTGCAGCAGTCGTTAAGGAGGCTGTTATCACGGGCAAAGCAACTTCATGTGCCCCGTTGACAGCAGCTTGGATCGGTGACTCGCCCTCCTGCATCCGACGATAGACATTTTCCATCACAATAATAGCATCGTCCACAATGATACCAAGCACCAACACCAACCCGAACAACGACATGTTGTTAATTGATTCGTTGGCGACGCCCATCAGACCAAAAGTCATTAATAGTGTCAACGGAATGCCAATCGCGACAAAGATTGCGTTCCTCAGTCCCATGAAGATGCACAAGGCAAGGAGAACAAGCAGTACACCGAAAAGGGCGTTTGTTTGTAGCTTGCCGAGCGAATTACGAATATGGATTGAACTGTCGTTCACCAATGTGATTTCCGCGCCTTCCGGCAACCGAGTTGTCCGATACTTTTCTACTATGGTTCGTACCGTGTCAACAATCTGGGTCGTACTTCCTTCGCCCCGCTTTGCCACCGAGAGTGTAATTGCGGGTTTGCCGTTCAAGCGGGGAATTACGGTGGCTTCTTCATAGGTATTCCGAATCTGTGCAACGTCCCTGATTCGGATCTTACCGCCGTCGGGAATCTGCTGCACAATCACATTCTGGATTTGGTTGATCGAATCGAACTCACCGACGGTACGGAGCAGGTATTCTAACCGTCCAATGTTCAGCTCTCCCGCAGGGACATTTATATTCTTAGCTGCCAACGCGCCGACAATTTGTTGCAGCGTCAGTGAATACCGATCAAGGCGGTCAGGATCGACCTCAACCCAGATCTGGCGGTCGCGTATCCCGTAGACCGAAACCTCCAAAACGTCTTCAACCGCTTCGATTTCGTCTTGGAGCTCTTCCGCCAGCTCGCGCCTCTCTTTTTCAGGGAAGTCCCCTGCTACAACAACGTCAATCACCGGTGTTAGTGTATTTGACTCCAGCTTGAACATGACAGGATCTTCCGCATGTTGAGGCAAATTCTGGACTTTATCCAACTCTGTGCGGAGGTCTTGATACAGTCTGTCAAACTCGTCGCGTGAGATATTCTGATCAAATTTGACGCTGATGCCGGTGAATCCTTCAGCGGCGGTTGAGGTGATAGACTCAATTTTATTTACATCAGCGATCTCGTCCTCGATCGGCTTAGTAATCAGTTTTTCGATCTCGTCGGGCGAAACGCCGGGATACACCACCCAAATAAGCGCCCAGTTGAAGGACATATCGCGTTCGAGCTCGCGGGGCATATTGATGAGCATGTATGATCCGAATACAATTACCGCGATGGTGATCATGTGAACCAGTACAGGATTGTTGACGGACAGTCTGAATACGGATTTCATTATCGGCTATTCCTACCTAAGTGCCTCATGTTATAGATTATTGTGTACTTCTATACTTGACGTTATCCCTACTTTAGGATATGCTTGTGTGGAAACAGACGGGGACTCACACCGCAATTCAATTAAACGATAATAACAGTCAGTAGCGTTGACCGCTAAGGGGCAAATTTGAACATGGGCTGGATAAAATACGCAGCAATTACCGCGTGTGCATTGGCTGCTGCGGATCTGTGTGTGAAACTGGCAGCGAACAGGATTTCCAGTAGTCTGTTAATGTTGATATACGGCTGCTGTACATTCTCGACTGGACTCACTTGGGTGCTTTGGCAATGGGCGCGTGGTATGCCGCAACCTGCCCAGCTCTCGGGTGTTTTGGCGAGTATCGGGATGGGATTTGCCTTCAGCGGCGTGACCTTGGGATTGTATGTCACCTTTAGCGCAGGCGCACCGATTTCGCTCGGCTCGCCGGTTATCCGGTTCGGAGGGATACTGCTGACCAGTTTGGCGGGCATGATATTATTACGGGAACCGCTCACCTTACGATATGTTCTCGGCGTACTTCTCGTCTGTAGCGGTATGTATCTGATTATTACAAGGTAGACAGAAGCGGAGTTATCACATAATCAGCGGATACATCGCTGAGCGATTACGCTTCCCATACATACTTTCCTCGAACGTATGCCATCTCGAAACCAGTGCGCCGTAGATTACGATGTGAGATGAGCGGATTACGTGGTTTAGGTGCGGCTGTCTCGCTCGTGAACCAACTGCAACCCAATTCGAGCCCGTCAAGCACCCGTTGATGAATCATTGCCTTTTGAATCCCACGCCGACGAAATCCCGAAAGCGTGGCGGCATCTGTCAAATGTGCCGCGCCATCTTGGAGGTACATCGCTGCAACCGCAACAGGTTCATCGCTATCAAACGCCAAATAATGATGCCATTGTGGGAGGCTGAAGCGCGCCTCAAACCATTCCCTTCTACTCCTAAACTGAGTAAAGATTGTTGACATGACGGCGAACCAATCGGAGGCTTGAGTAGCATCGACTCTCTTGATACGAAAGTCTGGTTTTTCGTTCTGGATCGGCGAACCGTCTTGATACATCTTCGCTGTGCCCTCTGATTCGTGAAACCCTTGCTGTTCCAGCCAATTCACAATTCTATTCGGTTTAGCCAATGGACTTAGCTCAATCGCAAAGCGCTTAATCTTCTGCCCCGTGTAGTAATCGATAATCTGCTCAATCTGTTTCATATTCGTTTGCGAGGCAAGCCCAAGACCAAGGACGCGATTGAAATATAGACTGTTACTCTTTCGGACTGATAGCAGCGTCGCCGAACCAATATTTTCGGTTTCAATACCGAGTTTTGCGGCGTACTCTCTTGGTGCGCTGCGATGGAACGCTGCACCCGAATGCGCTTCAATATTCTCAATAATCTCACTTAATTCTCGTGTGACGGTTTTGCCCATTTTCTTTCGATTTTAATTGCTATCGACTCATGCTGACACCATAATGCCCGCCCCGAATCTACCCGTCCTTCCCTTTTGGTGCCGTTCAGAAAAAAACAGGTGTGGGTTGCAATAGGTACATATCTGAGCGACCTCTATGTTTTGTCCTGGGATACCTGTCTCTATAATTTGCCGCTTGTTAGCTTCCCAAAGGTCAAAATGCCCCTTGCCATCGGCGGATTCGCCGTTGATATAGCCATCCGTGCTGCCAAAGGTTTCCTCAACTTCTGAGATCACTTCGGGACCAACCTCATAGTGGCAAGGACCGATGGAAGGACCGATCCCTACCAGAATATCGGCCGGATCGCAGCTGAAGTTCTCCCTTAAACTGTTAACCGTGTTCTGCGCTGCCAATTTAACAGTCCCCCGCCAGCCAGCATGAACCGCAGCTACGACTCTCTTTCGCGGGTCGAAGAAGAGTACCGGCACACAGTCCGCCATAAGAACCGTCAGGCATAGGTGGGGAACATCTGTCACCGTCGCATCTGTCTCTTCAATCGCGGTGTCAAGATCCATTGCACCATAGCCTCTCATCCCCTCCGTTACGATTGTCACTGTCCCGCTATGAACCTGTTTGGCGACTACAAAATCGGAGAGCGGTATTCTGACGTTTCCTGCCAAACGTGCGCGATTACTCAGGACAGTTTCAGGCGTATCTCCAACGTGAAATCCTATATTAAGGGATTCGTAAGGTGGGGAGCTTAGACCGCCGATCCGGGTCGAAACAAAGTGGTCTATCCTACCCTGTTTCGACAGGTTCTGGAACCGGAAGGTAGACATTGACCGGTGGCGCGTTTCTAACATACCGTTAAGCATTGCTTTCAAGTGCCTGAAGCAACCCACGCATGTGACCAACACAGTACGCGATATATTCTCTGCCCTCAGGTCCATCCGTGCTGAGTCGCATGATGTGGTCGTAGTCGATGACGGCATCATATCCCACATCGTGCAACGCTTTAGCCACGCGGTACATATCCATGTCACCGGAGTCCGGGATTACCTCTTCGTACCCTCTCTTTTCAGGGATCTTTCCGCGCACGTTACGGAAGTGGACGTGAAAGATTTTGCCCTGTGCCCCGAAGTGCCGAATCCCCTCAAAGACATTTTCGCCCGACTCATAGCGCGTACCTACGCAGAAGGTCATACCGTTGTTTGGTGAAGGCACTTCGGAAAAAAGGCGATCAAATGCCGCAAAGTTGTAGAGGACCTGTGGCACACCGTAAAGACTGGGAACCGGTGGATCGTTTCCGTGCATCGCAACCTTGACGCCAACGCTCTCTGCGACGGGCACCACGCTCTTAAAGATTTTCAGGGTGCGTTCCCATATTTCATCGTGGGTAGGTGCGCCTTCCGGCGGCGGTTGGTTCAGGGCTTCGTTCAGGTCCACTTTTAGGTGCTTATATCCGCCGCGTCCCTCAATGAAACTGTGCATAGACTCTGGGAAATGACCGAATTGGCCCGCTTGGAAACATTGGATGCCCATCACCGGTAGGTCGAACTCGCCACAGAGTTCCGCGTTGACAATCAGGTTGTCAATCTCTTCTTCGGAACCGGGCTGGCCGAGAAAGGTCTTGATGCAGTCACTGTTAGCGGTGTTAGCGCGTTCAATCTTGAGCCCCGCTTTGTCGATGGCTTCTACCACTTGTTCGAGTCCCGCGCGGTTTGCTCGACCCCCTGCTTCTGAATATCCGGGACAGATATTCAACGTGATGTCCACGCAATCAACGCCGATCTGTTTGAGAAAGGCAAGGTCGTTCGGACGGTCCAACCAATCGGGACTGATACGGGTGCCAATTTTCATCATCTTTTCTTCTCCTTACTGTGAATTAGAGACATTAGTAGACATTTACCAATAACTCCGACTTTCGCGAAGGTTTCAAAGTCCCCCTGACAAGGGGGATTTAGGGGGTTGTAGGGCTATTCAGTTTTAGGCTTATTACCCATTTTGTTTGAAAAGTCGGAGTCGGGCAGTCGTTCATAGCGCGACGTGTCGGGATTGGGAAATCCCTCCTACAGAAAAACTAAATGACCCTATAGGGGGTTGGCTCTACACCAGGAATGTCTAAGTAAACCTAAAACCTACCATCAAATAGATAAACGGTTAGTAATATTGAAATTACCGGTAGACTGCTTGGATCATCGATCGGATATAACCAACAGCAAAGGCGCGCCCTGCCCACTGGGCCTTTTCTTGAGGGAAACTGGGGGTATGATCCATCATGAAGGGGCCCTCAAAACCCACCTCGCGGTAGGTCTGCATCGCTTCGTACATATCTACTTCCCCCTCGTCCACGAAAACCTCCTGAAACTTATCTGGGGTACCCCGCAGGTTGCGGAAGTGGACGGCAGCAATTTTGTTCTGCGCTCCAATGCGCCGGATAGCGGTCGGCACATCTTCTCCCATTTCACGGACACATCCCTGACAAAACAGCATAGCGTTTGCATGACTTGGAACCGCGTTAAACATACGCTCAAAATCGTCGAGGGTGGACAGGATTCGAGCTGCACCGCCAAGTGGCTCCGGGCGCGGCGGGTCGTCCGGATGCATGGTGAGCTGCACCTCCGCTTCTTCGGCTACCGGCACAATGCATGCGAGGAAGTGCTGCAAATTCGATCGAAGATCTTCTTCGGAGATATGGTGATCGGGGTAATCGGGGGCTTCCTTTATGAACTCGTCGTAGTCGAATGTGCTGTAACGTGCTCCGCCCCTACCAACAGTCGCCGCTGTCCGAAAGTTCCCGATGCCCCGGAAGTTGTAACACAGCGTCGGGACACCGGCTTCCCCCATATTGCGGATCAGGGTACACCAACCCTCGATGTGCTCATCTCTGCCGGGTTTGCCAAGCGTAATCTCTTTAGCGGGTCTGAGTCCGACATTATTAAACTTCATCCCGTGAGATTCCACTTTTTTGCACACCTCTTTCCAGATATCCGCACTATCATCGGGCTTGGCCGGTGGTGGATGCATAACCGCAACATAATCCACGCCAATTGCCTTGAAAATGCTGAGGTTATCGTCGTTGATTCCGTCTAAGGAAAGGTGGTCTTGAATTGTCATGGCGGATCCTTCCTGTTGGACATAGGCTATCTTGCTCCGTTGGGAAATACCCAAAAGGGGAATTAATGGACGTGTCCACGGGCAGCGATGTCCCATTGGTCAATGATCTGTCCAGCCTGTAGCACTGTGTAGGTGTCTAATAGGTTTGCAACGACACATGAGTGATTTGGTACGACTCGGACTTTGGAACCTATCTCCAGATCAAGATCTCCTCGTATGACAACCCCATGCTCTTCCGATAGTCGGGTAACAATCATTTCGTAATCTGTATCCTCGAAGTGATCTAGGGGGTATGCAAGCCCGAATCCTTCCATCCCCGGCATTCCGTGTGCGCCCTGATCTGAGCTCAGCGTTTTGGAACCGGAGTCAATAATGAAGTAGTCCGAATTTTTACTCACCACTGTTGCCAACACTGACAGCGCAATCTGATTTATCTCAATCACCTTGAGACGCAGCGGCATTCTATCCATGAAGACATAATTGCCCGGCCGAATCTCAGTGATACCGTCGTAACTATCGCTCACAAGGGTGCCGGGCGTGGATCCGACGGATACTTCCGATACCTCGATACCGTTGCTTTCCAGTTTCCGCCGTACGCGGTTCATAATCCCGCACTCGTCTGCGGCAATTTTTCGCGCTGCATCGGCGTCATCTGCCCCATAGGTGTGCCCGGCATGAGATAGCAGCCCTACAAAATTCAGATTGGGTTCTCCGACAACTTTCTGCACCAACTCGACCAACCCCGAATCATCTTCCGTGAGTCCGCAACGGTGTAACCCCACATCTATCTTCAAGAAGATGCTGACCTGTTTCCCGTGTCTTTCCGCTACCTTGGCGATCGCATCGACTCCCGCAGCGCTATCAACGATGAGTCGAAGATCCGTATCGTTCACCCGTGCGGCAGCGATGAGACGGTCCAGTTTTGAATCGACGACGAGGGGATACGCCACAGTAACGGAACGGATGCCGTTGTTAATAAAAACAAGTGCTTCGTCCACCTTCGAAGACGTAACGCCAACCGCACCTGCGTCTATCTGTTGTCGGGCGAGTTCAAGGCACTTGTGAGTTTTAATATGTGGTCGAACGTTGACGCCGCGAGTATTACCGATGCCCTGAATCAGTTGGATGTTGGCTTGTAATCTATCCTGATCTAACAGGATGTGAGGGGTTTCTAAGTCTAAAACCAATTGGTCTATCTGTGCCATCTGTTTGCCTCCCAAGAGAACAACGATTGTTTTCCTTATTTTGTTAGTTGGGTTATACTGTTACGTAGATGGGGCTTGCCCACGCCTTCGCCCCGTCCGTCTGCAACACGCGAACCCAATATGGATGGCAGCCTGCGGGCAATGCCGCCTCCTGAAATGTAAACGCTACTTCCCTGCCAACGCCCAACGGCAGCCCTTCAAACACAACCTTCATGTCAATCCCACCGGCATCAACGGCAACGGGTGACTCACTCATCTCTTGAAGCGTGACAGTTCGAGTCAGGACAGCTGTCCTAAAATCAAGGACTGTCTCACCCGGTGCATTGAGTTTCAGAACCACGCCATCCGCGTCCCCGGTGGTCACAGACTTCCAAGAGACGCTCCGCTCGGTTACCATTTCGATCCCTTCAGCCGGAGTATCAAAGGCGTAACCTTTCGCCTCCAGAATTTGTCCCCTATCTATCTCAAGGTTTCCGTCCCACCGTACCAGTCGGTTTCGTGCCCGGATACGCTGACCCGACCATGTAACACGGATCTGATCTTCCGCACGTTCGGTTGTCTGCGGGAAGGTGTAGATCTGTTCCAACCCTCTGAAGATGTCTATCCGTTCAATGGGTGCCGAGCCAATCACCTTCACAGCGATTTCCGGCGGCTCGCTTGCGTGTAACGCCGATCCCATCGGTTTCCCGTCGGCGGTCACCTCAAGCAAGATGCGCTGCCCGGTTGTGCCGTAACAGCGACGTGCTTTCAGGGCTTCCCACAGTCCTGCCCGTGTTAGCTCCGTTGCATAGATACAGGTCAATCCGCCGTACACGCCGAACGAGCCGCTGCCCGGCGGCGCAGCACCGGGACGGCCCTTGTGATCGTCACTCCCAGCCGTGAAACCGACGCGGTAACCTTTCTCCAACGCTTCCCGCAAAAACCACTCGAACTCGCCCCATTCGGAATAGACCTCAACAAGCGGCTCCAATTCCGGGTCGTGCCAGTTAAGATTCGCGTAACGTCCCCCGACATGGGGGAGCAGCAGCACATCTTCTCCCCGCAACGTGACATAGAGCTCTGTAACATGCGTGCAGTCGGTATCAATATCCGATTTGTCAGGAATCAGCACATGGCTGGAGCGGTGCAGGGGACCATCTTCTCCCGGATAGTAGACGTTGTGATCGCCTCCCAACGGCGTATTCGCTGACCATTCATAGCCGACAAAAGTGACAAACCGACCGGGATCATATTGAGTATTCGCTTGCGCTTTGATCTCCTTCCACACCGCCTTGGTAATCTGGAAGTCGTTACCCTGATGTCCAGCGAAGTCGACCAGGGCCGCCTCACGGGCAAAGCGAAAATAGGAGGAGACCGGATTGGTTCCAACGGTCTCTTCACTCTGACCGTGCAGGTCGCCCCAGAAAGGCTGATGTCCGCTACGATCCTCCACGCAGCGGAGTGGGTTTCCTTCCGCATCTAACCCATTAGCCGAGTCTGTGGCGTTTACTCGATAAATCCCTACCTTGGGGGCTTTCACCCCTTCAAAACGGCGAATACCTCTGTCTCTGGACTGAAACTGATACGTCTCTGGCAAGCCCGTCAATCCCTCGGCATCAATCTGGACTGTTCCGTTATATCCAGTACTCGGATTACCCCAGAGGTCTTCTGCCTTAACCCCGACCCAACCCTCCTCATCAGGCGTGGTTTCCGAAGGACCCAATACCACCAACCGATGGGCGGGACCACTAACAATTGGAATCTTTGGCGATGGGACCTCCGTATAAACCCATGTCCCACACCAATCGACCGCAACCCGAAACTCAAATGCCTCTTTGCAAAAAGTCTGCGCCCGACTCCCCAGACTACCGCCGGAGGTGTCTCCGAGCGTTAGCGTGATGCTATCCCCCTCGGTCAGTGAATCATCGAACACATCAACGGTCACACAAAGCCGCCAAGGACGGGTATAGCGTTGCTTTTCAAAACTTGCCCGCAGCGATGCCGGACCTGTCGTAGAGACTGTCGCGTATTCCGGCGCGGAAGGACTTTCAAACTGGGGTACCGCCCAATCGCTAACATCCCGCCAAGCAAATTTAACGACTCCACCGTCATCGACGCCGTAACGACCAACGTGGTAGGTTATACGCCATGTGCCGACCGATCCCGCTACAATAGGGACAGCCGGGTCAATCTCCGCCCAACCGTATAAGGCACGAACTTCTGATTCTGTCATCGATGATTGCTCCGCCTCGTGCGCGAAATATTAATACCACCCGGCTTTGTCCACCACATTGCGTAACGGTTCACCCGCGGCGAACCGACGGGCGTTTTCGAGCAGAACCCCGAATCGGCGTTCAGGAAGGTTGTCGGCATCCTTCACGGCAATATGAGGTGTGAGCAGAACGTTGGGCAGGTTCCATAAACGGTGATCTGAGGGGAGCGGTTCTGTCTCAAATACATCGAGACCGACCCCCGCGATTTCACCCGTCTCGACAGCGGCCGTAAGGTCGTCGATTTTCATCGTTTTGCCGCGACCGATGTTGATAAAGTAGGCACTGTTCTTCATCAGACGGAAACGTTGGGCATTCCATATCCCCTCGGTTTCGGGCGTGTGCGGCGTTGTGGCTATCACAAAATCGGCGCGCGGCAGCAGCGCATCCAGATCCGCAGGCGGGTGCATCTCGACGTACGAGAGGTCATATTCGGGTCTCGGTTCTACACCGATTATTTCCATGCCGAATTCCGCACATAGTCTTGCTGTCTCATGACCGATACCGCCTACACCGAAGATTAATGCAGTAGATTCGGTGAGGTCAACATACCCATTCTTACGCGCGTCGGGGTCCCATCTCCGCTCGCGTTGTGCCTCGACGTAATAGGGCAGCCCGCGAGAGAGCCCCAGCACAAACATCATGATATGGTGGCTGATGTGATCGTAGTAGATTCCGCGTGGGTTACACGCTACCACGGGATGCTCAATCAGTTCCTTGTAATAGTATCCCGGAAACGGGCCCGCATCGGGATTTTGCAGCCATTTCAGTTTTGTCGCAGCCTTCAGTGCATCGGGCGGGATCCAGCCGTATGCTGCATCGGCATCGACGATTTCACGGAGTGCTTCTTCGTCGGTTTCGGGGACAGCGACCCGATATTCCGGGAGGTCTGCTTCCAAACGCGGAGCAAACTCGCGCTTCAGGTCGTCCAACGGTGGCATCATTACCAACTTAATCATAGTCTGTTCCTCTGTACTTGCCGGGGCGAATGCGTAGGTTAGGCTTCCTAACCTGACTTGTGCGGAATGTCATAAGGTTGGGTGAGAGAACCCTAACCCTACGATTGGAATTGCACTAATTTTCGTAGGGGCTGGGTTTCCCAGCCCGTAGTGAGCGTAGGTCGAGATTCATATCTCGACACGGCACACCGATTGTGACGAAGGCGATCTAACTGAATCGGGATCGTCGTGATTCCATGTTGGTATGCACATCGAGCAAAACCGCGCGACCGTCTGCGTTCAGTTGCTGCGCCTGCTCAAGCGCAGGAATCATCTCGTTCGGCTTAACGACGGTAATGCCGACTGCACCCATACCTTCAGCAATCTTAGCGTAGTCGCCCGTCATCTCGGTCGTGCCAAACTGTTCACGCGCTGTGGGATAGCCGCCCGGATAGGTCGACATGCCACCGTTGTTGAGCACAACAGTAGTAATAGGGGCGCCCGCGCGAGCGGAGGTTTCGATGTCTAAGCCGGACATGCCAAAAGCACCATCACCCATGAAATTCAAGCAGAACTTATCCGGTTTCGCGATCTTTGCCCCTATCATCAGCGGTATGCCGAAACCGAGGTGGGTAGTCTTACCCCAGCCGATGTAGCTGTGAGGCACCGTTCCGGGGTAGAAAGGCATAATTGAGTCACGCGGTGCACCGGCATCGTGGGTAACGATGCTGTTCTCCAAATCCATCGCCTTGACCATATCCCCAATCACTCGGTATGTGTTAATCGGTTCTTCATCGGAGTTGAGCAGGGGCGTCCACTCATCCATCCACGTCTTCTTCAATTTGGCAATATCTGTGGCGACCTGCGTTTTGCCTTTTCTTCCGCTCTCGCCGAGTTGGGATTTGGCTTCTTCGATCATAGCCTCTAACGTCAGCTTGGCATCGCCGGGCAGTCCGATGTCAACGGAGAAGTCTTTGTTGATATCTTCGATGCTTTCGGCGTTGTGGATAATGACCTTGCCGTCTGGGATCGGTTGACCGTAATGCGTCCGGGTCATGCTGGAGCCGATGGCGAGTAGGGCGTCCGATTCCTGCAGCCATTGCCGTGCGGGCAGGGTTGTCGCGCCGCTGCCAGAACCGACGGAAAGGGGATGCCGCTCGTCAAAGGAGGACTTGCCGGGCATGGTGCAGTACACCGGGATCTCGGTCAATTCAGCAAACTCTCTGAGTGCCTCGGTCGCTCCGGACAGCAGCACACCCATACCAGACCATATCACAGGTTTTTTCGCGTTCAGTAGTTCCGTAACGGCGTCTTTGATATCGCTAGCGGCAGGGACCTGGAGGGATCGCTTCGGTGGCTTATAGTTGAGGGTATCCTCCGGCACTGCCTGCAGCCCAACGTCGCTCGGTGTTTCAACAATCACGGGACCGGGCCGACCATTCCGAAGGTGGTGGAACGCGCGTCGCATGACATTAGCAACTTGATCCGGTTTGGTAATGACTTCGCCATACGTCGACACGCTTTGGTATGTGCGAACCGGTGAGAAGGACGGACGAACGGCATACTCATCAATTGAGGGACCGCCCGGTAGGTACAGGATCGGAACGTTGTCCGCAAAAGCCTGTGCGATACCGCCCATAGAGTTTTCGGCACCGGGACCGCCTTGCGTGATGACAGCGCCGAACTTATTACGGTTATTGACACGGCTATACCCGTCGGCTGCCATCACGGCTCCGCGTTCGTGTCGGAACATAACGGTCCGAATGCCTTCTTGGGCAACCGCTTCGATGAGTTGGTTGGAGGGGAAGCAGGATACCCATTCAACGCCTTCAATTTTCAATATTCGTGCTACTGCTTGTGTTGTATCCATCTATGGGATTCTCCTTTGTTTTGGTGGTTGGTTTATTAATTCATTCGCTTACTGAACCGCCGAACCCTGTATCACGTTAAGATCTGGATGATAGCTTGGGTTATTATAACGGATTCGCTATACTTTCGCAAGGGTTATGATTTCCGTCGCGCGTGCTTGACAACCCGTAGAAAACTGGATAAAATACACCTTGTATGTAGGTGGCGAATACATCCAATTTGACGATGAGTCGCTACTGATTTTTACGCATCCCTCAAGAAAATAGTGTGTAACGCTTAATGCGTAATATTAACAATTTCCTGCTTACGTATTACTGGTTACGTATCATCCTTCTGTACGCCCCAACCTCTGTACGGCTGAGAAAAATTGAACGACCAACGAATCTCCACCGAAGCGGGATCCCATGACATGGATGAACATGAGCTCGTTCGCCGATGTCAAAATGGTGACAAGCGAGCCATGGAAACCATTATGCGCCAATACCAACAATGGGTGTATAACATCGCTTACGGGATGCTCTCAAACCCTGAGGATGCTAGCGATGTGGCACAGGACGTTTTTCTTTGGCTTTGGGAGAATATCGGACAGTTTCGATTCAAATCGCAGTTCTCGACATGGCTCTACCGGATCGTTACCAATAGATGCCTCAATTTGAAGGATCAGCGGCAGCGGCGTAAGACCGATCCGATGGAGATTGACGATTCTCAACCTTGGGCGCCGCTCGACACCGCTACCCCGGAAAGGACGGTCCTGCAGGCAGAGCAGCGGGAGATTTTACAGAAGGCACTCGATGCTCTCAAAGACGATTACCGGAAAATACTAATCCTCCGTGAAATGCAAGACTTGTCCTACGAAGAACTGGCGGAAGTCCTCGGTTGCTCTGTTGGACGTGTTCGATCACGACTGCATGAAGCACGACAGGCGTTGCGAAAAGCGGTACAGCAGCGGGAATAGTGATAGAATGATATAACCCAAGTTCTCATCTATCACCCGGTTGAAGTCAATAATAAGTGTGAGCAGGCGAGAAAGGGAAAAGTGAAGAGAAGCTGTTACACGCCATCGTCTTTGCGCACTTTCCCACTCTCACACTTTCTCACTTTCTGTTTGAAAAGCTATTGCTCCGTTAGAGCTACTAGGTAACAGCCTAGGTTATTTCTATGTGCTAACACCTTCCCGAAAGGATCTCTATTATGTCATTTCCACTTGCCTATAGTGCCCTCCGTTGGGATAACCCTAAACTGGAACAGACGCTTGTGCAGCTCCGAGAAGCCGGTTGGGACGGTTGGGAAGCCCGTCAGTCGCTCGATTGGCTCGGCTCTGCGCGTCGCGTTCGCGAGATCTGCGATGCTGTCGGCATACAGGTCGCCGCGATATGTGGTCCCAACGTCACACTCGATGTAACCCATCCAACCCATGAAATCAACAAACGCCGAATTGAATTTGCTTCCGACCTTGAGGTTCCCACCTTCATGACCAAAGGTCCGGGACGGCTCGATAGGGAAACCACAGACCTCGATTTAGATCGCATGGCCGCTGTCTATGACGATCTCGCTGCTTACGGCGAACCGCTCGGCGTTACCGTCACCTTCCATCCCCATACAGGGCATGTGGTAGACAGTGCGGATGAGTGGAAGCGATTTATGACGAAACTCCGCCGGTGTCGCCTTTGTCTCGATATGTCTCATGCCGTCCACTGGGGCTACGATCCCATTCAGGCGGTCTACGACTATCGTGATCGTATCTCCTACGTCCACCTTCACGATTACAAGGACGGCGGCAACGTCGAACTCGGAGAGGGGCTTATGTGCGACTATCCTGCCTTCCTGAAAGCGCTGGAAGATATCGGCTACAGCGATTGGATAACTGCCTGTCCCGGACCCACCGAGCGTAGCGATGAAGCGAAAATGCAGATCAATCGTGCTTACCTGAAAAGCATCGGCTATTGATGTTGGTTGATTGGTTCATTAGTTCATCGGTTCATTTATAGTGAGAGGTGTGCATGATAATTGTCTGAATCAGGATTTTCAGGTTTTTTAATCCCGATTTATCGGGGATAGAAACCGGAACGTGAAATGGGACTATTTTAAGACGAGACAGGGTGCATTTAGCCCCAGAGGGGCGACATGTTTATAGAATCCAAAGCCCCAGTTGCTTTGAATCCCGATTTATCGGGGCGGGGCGACATGTCCTATGGGTCTGAATCACAGATTGCTCTCCCACACGAAAGCGATTTATGCACACCCCTCATTTATAGTGAATGAGAGAAATAAGTGGACATTTACCAATCCTGGTCTCGTTCGTCCCGATTTATCGGGGGAACGGACAACTCCGACCTCCGCGAAGTCCCCCTGATAAGTGGTACATCCCGATGAAATCGGGGGCGGGATTTCGGGGGTTGGTTGTGCATCTAAGACATATAGATAATTATAGAATTCACCATAAATCATTATCACGGAGGAACGCAGTCACGTGCCTCGACCTGCTCTCCGCACACTCGTTCCCTACATGCTCGGTGTGTTTATCGCGGGGTTCCTGCCCATCCCCCTTTTCTGGATCTGGCTGACTGCGTTGATCTGCTTATGCAGCGCCATCGGGTTGTCCTATCTGTGGAAAGGCGATCCCCGTGCATCAAAGATCGGTTGGGTGCTCCTATTGGGTGCACTCTGTGCCTGCGGTATGTTCCGTCTGAAAGTTGTACTCACTTCGCCTATCACCCCAGACGTCTATGACCATCAGGTGCATTTCTCAGGGGAGATGACCTACCAGCCGGAGCGAGGCGAACAGTGGGAAGCTGGCTATGCGAGCGGAACCCTCCGCCTGATAGAAACGCCAGACCGAACCGTAGACACAAAACTCCTGATCCGGTTCCGCGAGCCGATCCCGCTGCGCTACGGTGACCGAATTGAGCTCCAAGGGGTACTGCGCCGTCCAAACCAGCAACGCAATCCGGGAGGCTTCGATTACCGTTCCTATCTTGCTCGCCGGGGAGTCTTCGGAATCCTGTACCCGAATCGAGGTCAGAAGATTATCCTCACGGATCGGTCTGGCTTGCCGATATTGCGCTGGACGGAAACGTTGCGTCGGCGAGTTGAAATCGTCATTGATGAAGCATATGCGGAAAATCGGGTCCACGCGCAAGTTCTCAAGGGGATGCTCCTTGGACTCCGAAATGAACTCTCACCCGATATCCTTGACGCATTCCGTAATAGTGGGAGTATCCATATTCTTGCTGTCTCAGGTTTGCACGTCGGATTGATTGCGACGGTCTGCTTTTTCGGTTTTTCGCTTTTGCGCCTGCCCCGAAAAGCCACCGATCTGTTGACAATTGCCGCTGTGGTTCTCTACGCCTGCCTCGTCGGTTTTCGCCCATCCGTTTTCCGTGCATCGCTAATGGCGGTTATCTTCCTGATCTCGCGGATTATAGAGCGGGATCGGGATCTGTTCAATCTACTTGCGTTTGCCGCACTCGTCCTGCTCTTAATCAACCCAGCACAGTTATGGGACATCGGTTTCCAACTCTCCTTCGCTGCGGTGGCAGCCATTGTCTATCTTATGCCCAAGTGGGAGGGCTTTATCGGCCGTATTATCGGATTAGGTCGAACCGATCCGACCCCCGATCAGGATAGCACGATTTCTCTGCGCTCAGTATGGATGCGGGGCGTGTGGTGGCTCGCTATAGGGTTCGGGGTCACGTTATCCGCGCAGGTGGGGACGGCGCTGATCGGTGTATGGCACTTCCATCGGCTGTACCCGATCGGTCTCGTTGCTGGACTCTTTACGGTCGGACTCGCCGCATTTCTCGTCAATGTGACGTTGGTCTCGGTGTTGCTCGGCTTAATCTGGTTGCCACTTGCAATCCCATTTGCTTATGCCAACCACTTCGTGCTCTGGATCTTTCTGGGGTTGATTGAATTTTTCGGTCAGTCGTGGGCGGTGTTGAAGATGCCGCCACCCAGTTTCGGGTTCATGGTGATTTACATCACCGGTTGTTTCGCCGTCGTGCATTGGGTGTGGGTGTGGATGCACCGAAAGCAGGTAATGGTAATTGGACTGATGGTTCTGGCGGTCTGGATCTGGGATGCCGCTTGGCGTGAACAGGGGAGGTTGTTAGATATTACGTTTCTCGATGTCGGACAGGGGGACGCGGCGTTCGTCCGATTCCCTGACGGCAAGACCATGCTGGTCGATGGGGGAGCCAATTCATCGCGGATCGAGGTGACTGAAGCGGGAATTAAGAGACGAGTCGGTTTTGACAACGGCGAACGAACGCTTGACCCGTTCCTCTGCTATGAGGACACTTTCACGATTAATCTCCTCCTCTTGAGCCATCCCGACAACGATCACGGCGGTGGGTTCGCGCACATTCTGCGTGAGTTTGGTGTCAAGCGGGTATTGGGGATACCACATCAGGATTTGTCGAAGTCTACTCATCAGATTTTGCATGAGATTGTTGATGCGAAGGATATTCCCCATGAACTCGGTTACGCGGGAACGGTTGATCTAACCGCTACGGCAAAGTTGGAACTACTGCATCCATTCGATGTTGCCTCGACAAACCTACACGATAGGGACGTCAACAACGATTCCCTTGTTCTGAAGTTGACTTACGGTGACGTGCGGATCCTATTCACAGGGGACATCGGGCGGAAGGTTGAGTTGAAATTGGTTGAATCGGGAGAAGATCTACGGGCGGAGATTGTTAAGGTGCCACATCACGGGAGCAAAACCTCCAGCAGCGCGGAATTCCTCGACGCCGTGCGTCCACGATACGCGATTTTTTCACTCGGTCAACGGAACCGATACCGCTTTCCCTCTGAGATGGTCGTGGAACGCTACCGAGAACGGGGGTGCAATATCTTGCGGACAGATCAGCTCGGCGCCATCCGTTTTCGAACCGATGGACAGCGGGGCTGGATCACCCATCATGTAGAGGGACAGTGACCACAGCGGTTATGGTAGGGTCCTTTATAGTAAAAATTATAATTACTGATACATTTGAATAATAACCACTGGTGTTAGTTTGCAGCTATTGATAACGTCAAACGTGATACAGAAAGTTTATGTAAACCTATTTTTAGGACGGGACAGGCTCTTGGGTGCCTTTAGCCCCAGAGGGGCGACATGTTTATAGTAAATGGATAAACAAATACCCAAAAGCCCCGGTTGCCTTGAATCCCGCCTGTCCCGATGAATCGGGGATTTATCGGGGAGGGGCGACATGTGCAGCCAAAGGGTAGAACCTAAGACGAATCAATGAGCCACCCTACTGAATCAATGAACGCTTCAACAATGTGGGAAAGACCCTCTCACTAACTAGCACCAAAGATTAATTATGTATACTTATTTGTATTGTTCGCCATAGTTTTTCTGTAGGAAGGATTTCCCAATCCCGACACGTCGCTCTATGAGCGACTTCCCGACTCCGACTTTTCAAACAAAACGGCTAAAAATCCTAAAACTGAATAGCCCGACAACGGTTATAGAAACCCCTTGAAATATGGTGAGGTTTATGATACCATCGCATCAGGGAATTAGCGGGAATCAGCTTGTCATGTTGGTGCTGGGGAGTCTATGTTCAGAAATTTGAGCGCGATCTTGCTGGTGGGCTGTTTGTTTCTGTCTGTTTTGGCGATTCGAGCTGATGCCCAAAACTATACCCAGTGGAGTTTGCCTGAAGGTGCCAAAGTCCGTCTTGGTAAAGGCGAGATAACAGGTAATATTGTCTACTCGCCTGACGGCACGCGTTTGGCGGTTGCGAGTTCGATCGGCATTTGGCTCTACGAGACACAGACCTATCAAGAGGTTGCCCTGCTGACCGGGCAGACGGCTATGACCGGGCATACGTCTATACTCAGGAGTGTAGCATTCAGCCCGGATGGGAAAACGCTCGCAGGTGGTGCGGATTTTCCCGACAATACTGTTCGCTTGTGGGATGCAGTCACTGGTCAGCACAAACACACCCTCACCGGGCATACAGATTCGGTCTATACCGTAGCGTTCAGTCCGGATGGGAAAACGCTTGCAAGCGGGAGTGATGACGATACTGCTCGCCTTTGGGACGTGGTCACCGGTCAACACAAACGGACTCTCGCCGGCCGTGCGTCTTTTGTGAAGAGTGTTGCGTTCAGCCCAGATGGTAAAACCCTCGCCACCGGTGGGGGTGCAATCTACCTGTGGGATCTGGCAATGGGTCAACAGAAAGACTCCTTCGTTGGGCATGCGGATTGGGTCTATAGTGTTGCGTTCAGTCCGGATGGCGAAACGCTTGCTAGTGCCAGTGAGGATGGTACCTTCCGCTTGTGGGATGTCAGGGCGGGTCGACAGAAACGCATCCTGCCCGGAGCTGCGGCTTGGTACGCGAGCATGGCGTACAGTCCGGATGGTAAAATGCTCGCGGGCACGGCTCTCGATGAGAGCGTCCTCCTGTGGGATGCGGAGACCGGGCAACACAAAAATGCTCTAACCGGACATTGGCGTTGGTCTAGGGGTATTGCGTTCAGTCCTGACAGTAAAACGCTCGTTAGTGGAGGTGACGACAATGCCATCTATGTGTGGGATGTGAATACCGGTCAACAGAAACACTCCATCACCGGACATACGTTTGGGATCTGGACTTTAGCGTTCAGTCCGGATGGCAAAACGGTCGCTAGTGACATGGGTTTTCGGAGCGATACCATTCTGTTGAGGAATGCGGACACCGGTCAACACAAGGCTATTCTCACCGGACATACGCGCGGGATCAATAGCATAGCGTTCAGTCCGGATGGCAAAACACTTGCCAGTGGTGCAAATTGGCCCGACAATACCGTCCGCCTGTGGGATGCCGTGACCGGTCAACGCAAGGGGGGTCTCATCGGGCATGTAGAGCGGGTCAATAGCATAGCGTTCAGTCCGGATGGCAAAACACTTGCCGGTGGCACGGGTTGGAAGATCAATACCATCCACCTGTGGGACGTGGACACCGGTCGACAGAAGGGTACTCTTACCGGGCATACAGGTTCGGTCAGGAGTGTAGTGTTCAGTCCGGATGGGGAGACGATTGCTAGTGGGAGTGAGGACCGGACCATCCGCTTCTGGGACACTGCGACAGGACAGCACAAACGTACCCTTACCAATACAAATTGGGTCAGTAGCATCGCGTTCAGTCCAGATGGCAAAACGCTCGCGAATGGAACTGATTATGAAGAAACCATCCATCTGTGGGACGTGGCCACCGGTGAACGGAAAGATACCCTTACTGGGCATACGGATTGGGTCTCTGTCGTCGCGTTTAGTCCGGATGGGAAGACACTCGCAAGTGGTGCGGGTTGGAAGGACAATACCGTCCGGCTATGGGATGCTGTGACGGGTCGACATAAACGCATTCTCACCGGACATACGCATGTGGTCGGGAGCGTTGTGTTCAGTGCGGATGGTAAAACGCTTGCCAGTGGGAGTGCGGATGGTACGGTGCTTCTGTGGGAGATGGACCCTTCTCCGGTCGGATTTCCACGAATAGTGGGGGATATCAATCGGGATAGTGTGGTGGACATTTTAGATCTGATGCTGGTTGGCTCAAGCCTTGGGCAGATAGGACAGAATAACGCAGATATCGACGGAGATGGTTTGGTGGAGATCGCAGATTTGGTGTTGGTCGCCGGTGCGATAGAGGATACTGAGGTCGTACTCTCGATGGATTCACAGGGACTTGCAATGCTCACCCTTGCTGATGTCCAAGGTTGGCTCACTCAAGCACAGGGACTGGACTTGAGAGATGCGATGTTGAAAAGGGGAATTATCTTCCTTGAGCAACTTCAAGCAGCGTTAATTCCAAAGGAAACCGTCCTGCTACCCAACTATCCCAATCCATTCAGCATAGAGACATGGATTCCGTATCACCTTGCCCACGCTGCCGATGTGACGCTTACCATCTACGACATAGAGGGTGCGCTGGTGCGTCAATTGAATTTGGGTCATCAGGCTGTGGGCATCTACAGTGCTCCCACACGGGCAGCGTATTGGGACAGACGTAACAACCTAGGCGAGTTGGTTGGAAGTGGGGTCTATGTCTACCAGTTACAGGTTGCTTTGAACTCCGACCGTAGCAATGGATTCCAAGCCTCCCAGCTAGAGACGGTAGCAGGCGATTATTCTGCAACGCGGAAAATGGTTATCCTCAAATAATCTGGGTTGCTGCTTAAACAATTACTTATCTAACGCAAGTTGCTAGTCGATAAACCAGGCACTAGAAACCGGCGTAATAGTCGGGAATCGGAATTCCCTCCTACAAAAAACATACGGCAGGGGGCGTACCCTCCGAATCGCGACTGGTTTGACTATGGTTAACTAGGGCGTGTTGACATTTTGCTTTTGCCGTCGCGGGAAATATTCAAATTACTGGAAAAGCTGCCATAAGCCGAGTTTTTTCTTCAAAACTCGGTTTCTTTTTTGGGGTTTTACGTCCGTGAACCGATTTATGTCTTTCTACTATCTGGTTACGATGAAATGTCAACAGAGCCTAGCAACTTAGATTATCTAGTGCGGCAGATTGATTCGTTCTATACACATATCACCCGCCCCCGAGATTCAAAACAATCTGCATCTGTATCTACTCTTAAAAGTGAAGTGCATAAGATCTAATTCTTTTCTTAGGGTGTTAAAGACTGCTAAATTTTGTTAAATGGCAAATTGTGAGTATACAAAAATAGGACTTACGCAGCCAAATGTAGGCAGGCCATCCCCGCTCACGGGCCTGCTCTCGATTTATCGGAGATCCGCCCGGACTTGCCCACCCCAAAGCCCTAGTTGCTTAGAATTCCGATCTTATCGGGGCAGGGCGACAAGTGTATAAAAAACACAAGGATTGGTAGGGAACGCAGATCTGCGTTCCCTACGATAAGCATCAACAGAACTTAGAGGTTTTCAGTAACGACATGATGGGAATTGTGGAGGTATCGGTATGAGCCTGAAAATAGAGTTAAAAAATTTCGGTGTCCTAAAACATGCGGAGTTTTCGCTGGGAGATTTGACCCTTATCTGCGGCAAGAATAATACCGGCAAAACCTATGCAGCCTATGCGCTGTACGGTTTCTTACTGTCTTGGCGTGGACTGCTTGATTTCGGGGTGAGCGATGCCCAAGCCCAACGCCTGCTTACGGATGGTGGCATCAAGATTGAATTGGGGAGATATGCCGAAAGGGCTAATCAGATGTTTGCAGAAGCATGTGAACGGTATAAGGAGTACCAGTACTCCTAATGACAACCGTTACAACACCACGAGCTAAAGCAACTCTAGGCTAACGCAGGCTAATTACCCGCGAGAACTGGAAAAAGGGCACCGACAACCGACATCTCAGGCAGCAAGCACGTTCAACGCCGCGCATAACAATCTAAAATCTACAGTTTCATTCCTTAGCCCAAAAATCGAGGGACGGAAAGGATAAGGGGACAGGGACGAAGCAGCTGGCACGCTAGCGAGCGATAAAGGAATACTGCGGTAAAATCATAGAAGGAATGCGCTCACTGTGGATTGATAAGTCTGCAGCACATTTTCAATGACCCGTTGCGGAGAGTAATGACTTATACGGGAGGTTGCAAGAAATGTTGAGCGAAATATATGCCCACGTTCGTGTGCGACGGGTCGTTTTGGTCGCGGCACTCGGCTTGATTGCGATATTGTTGTTTGGGTTGATGTTTTGGCCGGATCTGTACCTTTCTGAATTTGAAGAACCAGGCATTGAACTCGCGCTATTTGAGCTGATTCTATACGGTTTCACCGGTTTGTTGATATGGCATTTTTGCGGACGAAAGTGCGGAATAAAAGAGATGTTCGGTCCGTGGCCAAATCGGAGAGAGGCGTGGATTTACCTGACTCTCGGCATTCCAATGATAAGTATCGGTGTCTTGGGACAGTATCTGCTGTTTGGGCCATTGTCTTACGTCGCCCCAACGTTCGTTTCTGAGTGGTTCTTAGATACACCGCCTACCCCGTTTATGGGAGCATATTCGTTAGAAGCGATACTAGTGAATGGCTTAGCGGTTTTGAACATAGCATTGGTGGTGCCGATTGTAGAGGAAATCGTGTTTCGGGGATTTATTCTTCATCGATGGCGCGAAAAGTACGGCGAGACAAAAGGAATTGTACTGTCGTCAATAGTGTTTAGTATACTGCACTCGGAAATACTCGGAAGTTTTGTCGGTGCGGTGATAGTCAGTGTGCTCTGTCTGCGTACACATTCGCTAGTGGGTCCCGTTCTCATCCATATTGGTAATAACTTTGTGGTAATATTGGTAGTGCTGCTGTTTTGGCTCATGGGAGGGGACATGGCAGAACTCTTAGCCTCCTCAACGATTGAGGAGTTTCGATCGACTTGGTGGCTTGCGCCCATTGGCGCGATCATCGGCATTCCGTGGTTATGCTGGTTTGTGAAAACCCGATTATTGGCATCAAGTGCCTTACGCTAGACAACAGATGCTGTGGTTAGTCAATCAATAAGTAACAGAGTTTTAGCCTCAATTGTTGCATGATTTTTTTTTAATTGTCAAAATTTGTCAAAAATTGTAAAGTAACAAATTGAGGATCGAGTATACAAAAGTATACATAAAACGGAGAGAATCATGGCACAGTCGAATTCAAAACTTATTCTGGCAGGTCTATTGGCTGATGGTGTCGGTGGGGAATCCATAGCGGATCAGGCGATCCTGGTGACGGACGATCGTATTGTTGCGGTAGGACCGCGGCGGGAGATCCGGCGGCAGGCACCGCGGGATGCCGAGCAGATCGACTTGAGTCGTGCTTGTGTAACGCCGGGGTTAATCGACGGACACACACATCTGAGTCTAGCAGGCGATGGTCGTAACTACATTGAGATGTTCTCCGAGACCGATGAGATGATGGTGCTCACCGGGGCGATGAATCTACGACGTCATCTGGCTGCCGGGATCACCACGATCCGAGAACACGGTGCGCGAAATCGGGTAGGATTTACAATCAAGGAGGGGCTTGGACGCGGCTACATTCCAGGACCGCGGATGCTTGTGAGTGGGCGACCGATCACCTGTACCGGCGGGCATTTCCACATGTGCAATGAGGAGGCTGACGGCGAGGCGGAGGTGCGTCGTTCCGTCCGTCGGTTAGTGCACGAGGGCGCGGATTACATCAAGATTATGGCGTCCGGCGGCGGCACCGCAGGGACTATCCCCGGACGTGCGAGTTATACCGTCGAAGAACTCCACGCCATCGTCCACGAGGCGCACCACTTTCACCGTTTGACAGCAGCGCATTGTCGCGCAAAGGAGTCGATGGTGCGAGCCGTTGAGGCAGGTATTGATCTGATGGAACACGCCGAATTTCTCGACCCAGACGACCAACTCCGTTTCGATCCGAAACTCGCCGAAATGATGGCGGAATCCGGTATATGGATCAGTCCAACCCTCCAAGCGTGGACAGGCTATCCTGCGATTGTGAGACTCACCGAGCAACGGGAAGCGGGCACGATCTCTCCCGAGGGCGAGGCGGACCTGGAACGGCTTGAGGAGCGCGCGGAGGTGCGCTTGGATGTGATGCGGCGCATGCTGGACTACGGTATGCGGGACCGAATCGTGCCGGGCACAGACTCCGGTGTAGGCGACCTCGCGTTTGGACATCTGGATTACGATCTGCAACTGTTGGTTCGTGTCGGCTTCACCCCTGCCGAGGCACTTGTCTCTGCCACCAGGATCTCCGCCGAGGCGATCGGCATGGGAAACGAACTCGGCATTATCGCACCGGGCAAGGTTGCCGACCTCGCTGCCTTCGACGGCGATCCAACGATTGATGTCTCCGCCTTCAGTCGTGTTGTAGCCGTGTTTCAGGGAGGTCAACGGGTTCATTAGCACATTAGTACTAGGACTTACGCAGCTGGTTCATAAGTCCCCCTGATTTTCCCAAGTCTCCCTGACAAGTTGAGTGTCAGCGAAATCCCGATTTATCGGGGGCGGGATTTAGGGAGTTGGGGATTTAGGGGGGTTAAAAATAAAAAAAATCTCGCGCCGCGTGCTAATTTTGCGCAAGCCCTGGATTCAAATGGGGCTGATAAACGGGGTTGAACACAGATGTCTATCCTTTTTCCTCTTTTTATCTGCGATAATCAGCGAAATCTGCGTCCCTATCTGCTCTTAGAACTGAAGTGCGTAACTCCTAAGTATATTGGTTTTTGGAAAAACGGCGAATACCTTGCAATCTGATTTCATTGTTAAATTAGGCTGTGATTCTATGCTCATAAAACGATAGGAGAAATTGGAGATGGCAGATCAACCCACGGTCACGATTGAACAGTGGTTTGTTGAGGGCTGGAGATTATACAAACGGAATCCGATTACCTTTTTCTTTGCAAGCTTTCTTGGCGCGTTAATCTGTTTTCCACCGGCGACTCTGTTTTTTGCCGGTCCGCTCTATGCGGGGCTGCACTATATGGCGTTGAAAGGGATGCGTGGAGAAAAGCCGCGGATTCGTGATATGTTCAGGGGATTTCGCCGATATTGGGGTGTCCTGTTCCTGTGGTGGTTATCCCTGATTGCATTCGTCGTCCTCTGTACAACGGCGATTGGCATCTTGGTAACGCCACTCCTGTGGGCGATTACAACGTTGGCGTTTCCGTTGCTGATCGATGAACGGAAGAGTGTTGGTTCCGCCTTCGGGGCGGCGCTCAAGGTTGTGTTCACATGGAAGAATGGGGCGCGATTTTGGCTATATGGGTTGCTTGTTCCGCTTGTCTCATTTCTCGGTGTTTTGGGGTTCTTCTTTGGTCTGTTTATCACGCTTCCAGTTGCTGTCTGTGTTCAAGTCATTGCCTATCGTGACATGTTCAAGCCGGAGGACGCCTTCCATCAGGAGGTGCTCGAACCTTGGCAGGACTATCCCTTCAAGTTAAAGCCCCAATATATCGGACCTATCTCGCGGATTCGGGAACTTCGCAACCAAATTTTTGAACAGATACATTCGTCCGATGATAGTATCAAACCGCTTCTAAGTGATTCCATAGAACATATCGACAACCTGTTCACGAAAGCCGCACATCTTAGTTACCGTCAACAACAAATTGATGACTACCTAATTACAACGAATATGCAAACGCTGCACATCGAGAAGATGGAGATTACGAGAAAGCTGGCAGAATCACCCAATACGACGGTATATGCCCAATACGAAGAGGCGTTGCGCACACTCGAAGAGCGCATCGAAAATCATGAACGGCTTGAGGACTTAGGGAAGCAGATCGATGCCCGGTTGATAACAATTCGTGTGTCGCTCGAAAGTACGCACGCCAAAATCATCCGGATTCGGACTACCGATATAACCAACACCAATCTTGAAAGCGATGACGTTTCTACGGCGTTACGAGATCTACAGATCGAAATGGACGCGCTCTTAAAAAGCTTGGATGAGGTTTCCGAAGCGGCTCGATAGGAGCAGGAGAGAAAGAGTGGGAAGGAAGCAGAATCGTCAAATCAGAGAACTTCTACTGCTCCGCTATTTTGCTGTGGCATGCTTTTGCTGGATAACTTCCGAGGTTGAATCCGCACCACACCCAAGATTCGGAGGCACCTTGCAGGCGGCAATTTTTCAGCCTGTCAGAAATCTTGATTCAGTCAATCATCTCAATTTTGCAGAGTTACAGGTTGCGTCAAACCTGTACGAGGGATTGGTGAAACGCGATCCGTTCGGACGGATTAGTCCTGCAATCGCCCAGAGTTGGAGTCATTCCAATGACCACCGGATCTGGATATTTGTAATATCGGAAGATATGACGTTTCACAACGGAAAGCCCGTAACGGCGACTGATGTCAAGCTGGCGTGGGAACGGCTCGTGCGAGAGGGAGATTGGCTGGTTTCACTACAACCGTTGTTTCACATTCGGGGAGCCGAGGTCTATCAAGACGGCACAGCGACGCAGATTGAAGGGGTCCGTGTTCTTAATAAGTCGCTGCTCCAAGTTATACTGCAAGCCGGTGATCCAGATTTTCTGGGTAAACTGACCTCGCCAGCAGCGTGGGTAACAATGCGTGGCGATTCACAACCGATCGGCACAGGGCAATTCCGCCTAAAGTCCTTCAATAGAACAGAGGTCCAATTGACCGCACACTCCGGCTACCTCTGGGGCAGACCCTATCTGGAAAAACTGACTTTCCGCTATTATGCAAATCTGGATGAAGCCCTGTTTGAGTTTGAATCGGGGGTTTTAGATACCCTGCCACTTTCCATTGCGGAGGTAGAAAGACGCCAGCGCGAGGGGATCGATGAGATGTTAATCCAAACGGAGGCCGCGACACTTGTATATCTCCGCCTTCCTGAGAAGCTCAATATCTCTAATGCATCGCATACCTCACCCGTCCCGACTTGGCATAATGTGCTCAAATATGCGGTTGACCCAAACGCACTTCTGCGTCTACAATATGGGAGAAATCCCTCTAAAATAGTGTCTGTTCCCTTTACGTTCTCCCCCAACCGTGTAAAGGCGCGTAGACGCCTAAAACATGCGAGTTGGAGCAGTCCGCTCAATCTGGTTTATACGGAACTCCCGGATAACACGGGCAATGCGATTGCTACGTGGTTGGAACGCGATTCACTTTCTCAGATTGGATTACAAGTAGAGATTAAACCAGTCGATTCCGATACTTTACATGGGGGATCCCAGGGGGATGGACCGATACTGGCGCTGCTATCCATGCCGATCGCACCCGAGAGCGATATCTCATCTCTGCAGATTGGTTACTCCGATTCCCTGATTCCACTGTACCTGCTGCCCGCTAACTTTCTGTGTCAGCCCAAAGTCCGCGGGATCAAGGTTGCGTCGGGGGGTGTCCTCACGTTCGAGAGGACATGGTTAGCAAAATGAAATTATATGGTACCGGTTCCGGCTAATCTCCCCACTGGAGGCAGATGTCTGCTGCCGCGTTGGGACGCCAATGGGGTAACTTGAGCTAGACAAGGCAAATTGTAATTGATATTTGTGGATCGCATCGCTTATGGAGGATATTTCCTATGCGTGGATTAAATGCTGAACAGATTGGGTTCTACAAAGACCAAGGTTATCTCTTAGTCGAGGACGTGATCCCTGTCGAGGACATACAACTACTGATTTCGGAGTTAAACGAGACGGTTGACCAGAACGCGCGAAAAGCGCAAGCAAACGGAGAGTTATCCGAACTTTTTGAAGATGAGCCCTTTGAGTGCCGGCTGGCTCGGATTGTCGAATCCGTAACTGATCCATCCGAGAGTTCGTTCACTGACACACTCTTCGACGGATTGCACGGCAAGTTGAAAACCGATGGTATGTTTGCTGTCATGACCCACCCGGCGATCTTGGATATTGTTGAATCGCTGATTGGACCTGAAATTCTTGCGCACCCCCAATTCAATATCCGACCAAAGCTGCCCAATCAAGATACCTCCGTGGTCCCTTGGCATCAAGACTTGGGATACCTACAAGCAGATGCCACCGACACTTTCATGGTCAACTTCTGGATTCCGCTTGTAGATGCAACCGTGGAGAACGGCTGTATGGAAGTGATTGCGGGGAGCCATAAGGCGCCGCTGATTAACCATGTCCTCGGGCTTGGACCAGGAGCCAATTTTAAGGGGATTGTTGATGAGGCATTGCCCGACGGTGAGCAGGTGCAGTGTCCTGTTCCGTTAGGCGGTGTGTTGCTCATCCAGCATAAAACGATTCATCGCTCGGTGCCCAACCACTCCGATCACGTCCGCTGGAGCCTCGACTTGCGCTATAGCGACCCTCGGATGCCTACCGGGCGCGATGGGGTGCCGGGCTTTATTGCGAGAAGTCAGGCAGAGCCAGCATCTGTGGCGAATAACCTTACGGACTGGTTGGGGCTGTTGGAGTCAGTGTAATCGGCTAACAGGGCGCGTCCGAGAACCGGACAGTAGCTACGAGCACACATCAAACGGAAGGCTGCAGCTATGAATGAGCGAGAGCAATACCCGACCATGGGGGAGCGAGAAAAATACCTGTTTGACCTTCAAGGGTTTCTGTTGGTCAGGAATTTTCTCTCGACCACTGAGGTGAAAGCGCTGAACGAGTCCCTTGACGCCAACTTGGACAAACGTGGCGAATACGGCGAGCCAAACGTTATCAGTGGACAGTGGCAGGGAAGACCACTCGAGGGGCGGTTCAGTCCATTTCGGCACTACAGCGGCATGTTGACGTGGGAGCCGCCCTTGTGTCAGCCCTTCCGCAACCTGTTAGCCCACCCCAAGCTCATCCCGTACCTCAATACCTTGATGGGCCGCGGTTGGAAACTCGATCACGGTGTTGATGTTCTGTCCTCCACAGCCGGCTGCGAAGGATTAAAACTTCACGGTTCGGGAAATACCACTTTCAACGGATCCCGCTTCTACGCTTACCAAAACGGGACAATGCGTTGCGGACTAATCGTTTGCCAATATTACTTGACCGATGTGAGTTCCGGCGATGGGGGCTTGTGCGTGATACCCGGCAGCCACAAAGCAAATTTCTCCTGTCCCGAAGATATCTTGACGTTAGAGGCTAATGAGGAAGTTGTCTATCACATTCCCCTTGTGGCAGGCGATTTGGTAATCTTCAACGAGGCGACTACCCACGGAACTCTCCCTTGGAGAGGAAAAGGGGAGAGACGTACGGTACTCTACCGCTACACTCCCAAGTATCTCCACTATGCCGGTGGGATTTACCAGACACGCCTACCAGAGTGGGTCTCCGAACTGACCGAAGCCCAACAGGCGGTACTGGAACCACCCTACATCTACAATCGACCGCTAATCGAGGCGGACGGTGAAACTTTAGTCCGGCCCCGACGGGAGCAGGAGTAATAGGATGCGGTAACGCACATCTTCCAGCTTGACTCTCAGAGATTTCAGAAAATGATCAGAAAAATAAGCATGGCGTTTTGCCTTATCGTGACTGTTCTGTTTATTTGGGTTTGGCACCATCAAAGCCAGTTCAATGACCATTCGCGCAAGGGATTCTTTCATCTAAGGAATGGTGAACTGGATCAGGCTGTTGAGGCATATACCAAGTCTATAAAAAATAAAGAGCGGACAATATTTTTCGCGCAAGCACCTTCGGCGTATAATAACCTCGGTCAAGCCTACCTACGTAAAGAGGAATATGTCCCGGCAATCGCTGCCTTCCAAAAAACGCTTGAGATGAGTCCGAGTGCGGTAGGGGCGTATATCAATCTGGCGACGGCTTACCTGAAACAGAACTTACCAGACGCTGCCATCGAATCGTGTGAGGCGGCGATTCAGATCTCTCCTGATGTCGCACACCTGCACTATAATCTGGCTTGTGCGTATGCGCTGAAGAAAGAAGACCAGAAATCCATTGATGCGCTCCAGAGAGCAATAGAGTTGGATGGACGGATGCGGGTGCTTGCCGAAGAAGAGAATGTATTTGATCGTCTTCGATCGCACCCAATTTTTTCTGCTAAACCTGAGTAAACGCCTAATCCTTACGGTTGTGGAAAATTCTGCTTGACAATTTGAAGGCAGGCATGTATAATTCACCGTTGCGTTTGCTGGCGTAGCTCAGTTGGTAGAGCGAGTGATTTGTAATCACTTAGTCGGGGGTTCAAGTCCTCTCGCCAGCTTTCACTCTATCTTTGCTAATGGGCGGATACCCAAGTGGTCAACGGGAGCAGACTGTAAATCTGTTGGCAATGCCTGCGGAGGTTCAAATCCTTCTCCGCCCATCATAATCTAAGCGTCGGAGACACGTCCCTGTGACGTCCCAAGCGAAACGCGGGAGTAGCTCAGTTGGTAGAGCATTGGCCTTCCAAGCCAATTGTCGCGGGTTCAAGTCCCGTCTCCCGCTTTTTAGTTTTGCCTCCGAGCATCTGTTTCCTAAGTTACGCCGACGTAGCTCAGTAGGTAGAGCGCGTCCTTGGTAAGGACGAGGTCACCGGTTCAATCCCGGTCGTCGGCTCCATCCCATCTTTTGACGCAGTACGGTCAAATAAAATTGAGTGAGTATTATGCCAAGAGATATTGTGACGTTGGCGTGTGATGATTGTAAACAGCGAAATTATGCGACGACACGGAATAAAAGAACGCAACAGGATCGCTTTGAGATGAAGAAGTATTGTCGCTATTGTCGTAAGCATACATCACACAAGGAGATTCGATAATTGTTGGTCTTGCAGGCCAGTAGCTCGAACGGCTAGAGCGTCGGTCTCCAAAACCGAATGTTGGGGGTTCGAATCCCTCCTGGCCTGTTTTTTTTAAT
>JAJECO010000069.1 GCA_022822005.1 Candidatus Poribacteria bacterium | reverse complement strand
CCTTATACAGTTTGTGCTACATTTTTCTGACAATGTACTAGCACTATTGGGTATTTAGACATTTCTAATAACCCCCTAAATCCCCCTTGTCAGGGGGACTTTGCAGCTCTCGCGCAGGTTTGAAGTTATTGATAAATGTCTACTTAATTTTTAGAAGTCACTATGGATTATTATATTCTCGCTATCGCCTATTCTACCCACACTTCCCGAAAGAGCCGGAGCCAGTTTCCACCGAGGATTTTAGCAACCTCGTCAGGTTTGTAACCTCGTTTTAGGAGTGCTGCTCCCAAGTCCGGAAATTTGTCGGGTGTTTCAAAGCCTTTGGGAGACATGGGCAACAGATCGTAACGCACCGCTGGATCTACAAAAGTAGACGGATATTTTGTCCCTTGCTGCGCACCAATATATTCCCAGAAAGTGACCGGTTGATCCTGCGTAAAGTCTGTCCCCACACCCACATGGTCAATTCCCACCCGTTCCACCATGTCGTCTATCGCATCCACATAATCCTCTAAGGTGGATTCAAATTGGGTGGGCAGGAAGGAGGTGATGGACGTTGCACCGATTACCCCATTACGCTCCACCAACAATTTCAGCGCATCGTCCGTCTTGTTTCGGGGATGATTGAAATAGGAACGGGCGTTTGCATGGGTGATCGCGACAGGTTTTTCCGATACCTCGATTGCCTCCAGCGTGGTACGGTCGCCGACATGAGAAAGGTCAATCACGATGCCGAGTGCATTCATCTCCCGAACCGCATCAACCCCAAAGTTACTCAAACCGTCGTCTCTACGCTCCCAACACCCATTTCCCAGCAGATTGCGTTCGTGGTAGGTCACTTGGATGACTCGCATCCCCAACGCATGAAACAACGCGAGCCGGTCAAGATCGTTCTCGATAGGAGAAGCGTTCTGAGACCCAAAAATTATACCGACCTTGTCATCTTGTTTGGCTTGGAGGAGTTGATCTACGGTCTTTACCTGTACAAGGATGTCGCTGTATTCCCGGAGCCGACGAAACCAAGCAGCGATGTTGTCCAATGTCTCCTGATAATTTTCCCACGTCGCAACGGTGGCGTTGATGGCTGTTACACCGCCGGCGTGTAAACTCTGGAACACAGCCGGACTCTCCCAATTGCTCACATTCAGGCAATCGATTACAACCGCTTCCTTATAAAGCTGATTTGCAGCGTCTACCTCTGGCATTGTCATTTCGGTCTCCCTTCAGCGTTGCTATCAGGCATACTTTTCACGGAGCAGCTGTGCTGCCTGACACATCGACTTTAGCTTCAGATACGCTTCGTCTAAATCCATGGGGTTCTGAACCGATGGCGAGAATCCGCAATCCGGATGCAGCGTGATACGTTCCTTGTCAACGTACTGCATAGCCTCCTCTACGCGGGCGATCACATCTTCAGGCGTTTCCACCTGCCGATCACAATGGTCGATGCACCCCAGCCCCAATCGGACATTCTCAGGGAACTGAGCCAGCGATGCTAAACCACCTGCATCAGGAGTGGCATATTCCATCGAGATTGTGCCAACCTGAACCTTCGCTAAAGCGGGCATGATTAGGTCGTAGGGTCCCTCTGTGCCGTGTTCGCGATCAAAGTGTGCGTGACACAGATGCATTCCTGTCTCAACCCCCTCAATTCCGTCCAGTGTTTGGTTAATAAAATCTACACACTGATCCATCTCATACTGAACATCGGTAACACCCTCCCGTTCTCGAAAGGCGGGATCCACCATGGTACTGAGCCACGGCTCATCGAGTTGTATCGTATCCGCCCCTGCTTCACGGAGCAGCTCGATTTCTTGCCGTAGAATCGGCACACAATCAGCCATTAATTTCTCGCGGGTCGGATAGGCGGCCTTTGAGTGTTCGGGATGCCACATCCGCCGACCGATGATATAGGGGGCGGGCAAGGTTGCCTTGATACGTCGCTGTGTGCGCCATCGGATGTAGCGGATCTCATCGACCACCAACGGCCGGTAGGCCTCAATCGGTTCCACCACCGCCGGGTAGGGCAGCCCACCGCTGGGATTGAGGTCTGCTTGGAAACCGCGTACCCGGTCCGCGAAGACCTTGACATAACTTTCTCGCCGCCATTCGCCATCGGTAAGCTCATCCATCCCTGCCCGTTCTTGAAGGTGCAGCGCCGTTTCAATCGCCGGGTCAAGTAGCCGATCCGTTTCCTCCTCCGATATTTTTCCATCCTTGCGGTCAAGGATTAGCTCCCGTATCCACGCCGGTCGGGGCAGGCTGCCGATGACGGTTGTGGGAAATAGTGTGTTTGACATGACTGTATTCCTCTCTGAGAACTACTCTTTTGGCGGTTGGTGTGAATATAGCCAAACCTATTTCTTATCGACTACTAAGTGACGAGCATCTGCTACGAATAAAACGCTTCTATCCACAGCTTGCCATGACCTGCTCCACCCGTTTTTCCCACTCGTCACAGGTCGCATGTGTCCGCTGTACAGACACCCCAATATATTTCTTTGGATCGCGAAGTGCTTCCTGCTGTATCGGGGTTAGATTTTCGAGGAACGGCTGCAATGTCTCATCCTCCCATAGCAGCTCTGTCAACTGGCGTCCCGTCTGATGCACCTGAGCGACCAGTTTGCGGGTGTGGTCGTAAGCATCAGGGAATCCGTAATACGCCATCAACAGATAGATCGGTTCCGCGACCGTGTCACCGGCACTCGCTTCAAGATTCCGCTCCATGTTATCTGCCTTCACATCCATCTCCCCTAATGCGCGAATCAAACGATAAATTGAATAGTCAAACGCCGTGAAAAGTTCCGTCAGGAAACGGCTCGATGCCGAATTGGTCAGATCCCGTTGATGCTCCAAAATTTGGTCCATAAACACTGTGGTCATGCGCGGCACATACGCTTTCCAGAGTCCCTTCACCGTCTCAAACGTTTCGGGATTGATCTTGTGCGGCATTGTGGATGAGCCAACCAGTTGGGGGTCATACTGCTTGCTGATCTCAGCGATTTCTGTCCGATAGAGATGCCGGATATCATCTGCAAAGTTTGCGAGGATAGTGTAAGTGGAAGTAATTGCGTAAGCGAGGTCGGTGATAAACTCAGGTTCAACGCACTGCGTCGAAGTATGTGTATCGGACGGTTTCAATCCGAGTTCCGCGAGTAGATCTGCCTCCATCTGCTCGGGCTGCTCCACTATCAATGCAAGTCCGTTGAACGCTCCCACTGCACCCGAGAATTGTCCGCGCAGGTTTTGGCTTGCACGGTCTATCAGTTCGATCCGATTCCCGATCCGACTGACATAAAGTGCCATGGCGTAACCAAAGGTAATCGGTTCGGCATGTTGCCCATGCGTCCGACCAATCTGCACCGTTTCTGCGTGCTCACGCGCGAGATCTATGAATCGATTTTCAAGTTCGATGAGATCCGGAATGACCACGTTTTGGGTCAACTCCTTAAAGCGCAGCGCAGTTGCGGTATCAAGGATATCCGCGGATGTTGCAAACAGGTGGACATACGGACGTGCGTCTGGACTAATCTTCCGTCTCATCACGTTCACGAGTGAACGGATGTTGTGTCGAATACGGGACTGTTCTTCGTAAACCTCTGCTGCTGTTACTTCTTCCGCTGCCCGTTCAACTTCATCTGCAATCTCATGGGAACAGATGTTGTGCTTGGCAAGCGTTCGCACCAATGCAGCTTCAACTTTGGCTTGGTATTTGACGTAGGCGGCTTCCGAGACGTAGGGCAGCAGTTTTTTCATAACCGCCTCACTGCCCCCGTAATATCTGAAATCAAGAGGACTGACTGCTTCGTACAATTCCATAATATCTATATCTCCCTTTGCTAATTCTTATTATGATATGTTAAATTATACCACTTGGGCGGATGTATGTAAATCTCGATTTAATCAGAGGGATGAGGGAGCGAGGGAGCGAGGAGGCGAGGAGGCGGGGAGGATTGAGAATGGTATCAAACTATTGGGAACTTGATGTTTATAAACTTGCTAGGGAAGGAAGACAACGAATTTTTGAACTGAGCTGTCGTTTCCCAAAAGAGGAGATGTATAGCTTAACCGATCAAATCCGTCGATCGTCACGATCGGTCTGTGCTCAAATCACTGAGGCGTAGGGAAGAAGGCTTTACCGTGCGGACTTTATCAATAAACTAAACATGGCTGAAAGTGAGGCGCGGGAAACGCAGTCTTGGTTAGAAACTACTGTTGAATGTGAATACCTTACGAAGGAGGTTGGTGGTGAACTTTTCCAACTATATAACAACGTCATTGGCAAACTGGTCACGATGGAAAATAATCCCGATCAATGGTTACTGCAACCAAATAGATCTAAATGATTTCTCGCTGCCTTGCCGCCTCGCCCCCTCGCTATCTCTAGCATTAGTCCGTACCCTACTTCTGACGTTCTTAATCCTTGCCCTTCCAGCAGCCATTGGCGCCCAGTATGCGGCTCCCCTTCCAATTGCCGATAATGCCCAATTCACACGGGGAGAGCTCCTGATTCGTGTGACGCCCAAAGCGCAAACAGAATTGGAACGGTTTCACAACGAGTCTCCTCTACAAGAACTGCACGATCAGATGGGCGTTCGCTCAGTCTACCCCCTCTTTCCACATGTTGCTCATCCGGAATCCAACCCAAACCTTGCACGTATCTATCTTCTACGCTTTCAAATCCCTACTGATCTTCATACCGTTAGGGCACATTACGCGGCACACCCGTTGATCGAGGAGGCCGAATTCAATTACATTCGCCAAACTCAGGCATCCGACGTTATCCCGAACGACCCACTTTTCGAAGAACAATGGAACTTGGCGTTAATCGATATGCCGGGGGCATGGGGGATTGAGAAAGGGGATCCCGAAGTCATTATCGCAGTTGTGGACACAGGTTTCGATTATACCCACGAAGATCTTGCCTCGCAAACCTGGATCAACCTTGATGAAATCCCCGACAACGGAATTGATGACGACAATAATGGATACATTGACGACGTACACGGCTGGGATTTTTCAGAGCCAAGAAGTGGTGATGGAAATGGAGGTTCCCGGAACGGCGACAACGATCCGATTGATGAATCAGGGCACGGAACACATGTTGCCGGGATAATTGGAGCCGCGGTAGACAACGATGTGGGTATTGCTGGCATCGCTTGGAACTGCACGCTGATGCCCATCCGGGGGGCGGGTGTGGAAGGAATACGGGATGACCGATCGTCAGCGGCAATCATCTATGCCGTGGACAACGGCGCACGGGTTATCAACATGAGTTGGGGTGGGCGCGAGCGTTCTTTCGTACTGCGTGATGCCGTGGATTACGCCTACGCGAGAGGGGTCCTGATGGTCGCTGCATCAGGCAATGAGTCGGAGGGTGCCTCCATTTTCCCCGCCGGTTATCGCAAAGTCATCTCCGTCGCTGCAACTGAACAACACAAACAGAAGTTTTATCAGTCCAACTTTGGTGCCTCTATCGACATCGGGGCGCCGGGCAATGTCATCTTAAGTACGCATATCAATAACCGATACCGTCCCCTCTCCGGCACGTCAATGGCAACGGCACATGTGTCTGGGGTGGCTGGACTGATTATATCGAAGCGTCCGAGCCTGACACATCGCGAGACCCGACAGATTCTGCTTTCAACCGTTGATCCGATTACAGAGAGTCCGGAACTCGTTGGTGCCGGAAATCTGAATGCGGCACGGGCACTGATGGCGAGTGCTTCCTTACAAGCAAATATTCTTTCGCCGGAAACTCACAGCGGCGGCTCAGATCAGATCGAGATTGTTGGGACCGCAGGTGGATTCAAATTTAATACGTGGCAGCTACTATATGGACCATCGGCTGTCCCAACAACGTTTCAATCCATCAATGCGCCGTCTTCGGAGCAAAAGATAAATGAAACACTGCTCATTTGGGAAACGTCTGCGGTAACGGAAGGTATCTACACCCTTCGCCTTGAGGTCACTAACTTGGAGGGGAAGGTTCTGCGTGATGAAGTTGTCGTCTCCGTGGATCGCACCGCACCCCAAGTGCGGAATGTAACGGTTCAAAACCAGCTCACAAGGGGCAGCTACGCCACATCTGTCTCTTGGTCGACCGACGATTTCACCATCAATACATTGAGCCAGCGTGCGCGTGAAGCGACCGCTCCGTTCAGACCGATTGAGGAAAACGCTGCAAGCCGGGAACATTTCTTTTCGCTATCACTCGATACAGGGAGCTACGATCTGTTCATCACCTCCCGTAACGATGTCGGATTGGAGACGGTCGACGACAACGGCGGAAAATTCTATCGGGCGGAGATTACGAGCGGATCCGTCTCACCCAACGGATTTGTCGAGACATTAACTACACTTCCACCGATGCATCTCGGCGGTGTCACCGCAGATTTTGATCGGGACGGTATGCTTGAAATCGTCGGACTGCCAATCGCCGACGGCGGAGCCCAAGGGATTGAGATCCATGAACGGACGGGTGCCGGCTATCAGCTTCGACATGCCGGTGCGATTGATTCTAAGCCGTTAGCGGTTGGAGACACCGACGGAGACGGGTTGTTAGAGATTCTATCTGGCACACGGGACCGACTCTTCCTCATCGAAAGTGTGACCCAAAACGGCTATCCGGAAAAAATTATCTGGGAATCCACCTTTCTCTCGTCGGGTCAGATTGCTGACTTAGACAATGACGGTAGGATAGAGATTATCGGAGCAGACAATTTCAACGACAATATCCGTATCTTTGAAAACCGTGGAAACGACACTTATGATGAGATTCTCATCATCAAGAATGAGACAGAGGGTTCCAATGTTTTCGGCAAACGATTTGCAATTGGTGATTTCGATGCGAATGGGATCTTGGAGTTAATGGTAGGAGATAGTGAGGGTGAACTCTTCATCTACGAATCTGTCGGCGACAATCTGCTGGTTGAAACGTGGCGGCTGAAACTCGATGTCGAAGATGCCTTTCAGCTTGCGGCAGGCGACCTTACCGGGGACGGGATTCCTGAGTTCATTGTCGGAGGGACGGTAGTGCGGGCAGATCTGCCGTCGATGCTGCCGCGTTGGAAATATCATGTGTTCACCGCTTTCCCGCCCGCAGGCACCACTCCCCAAACCGAGGGTAGGGGTGGCTCGCGCTATCAGTTAATATGGTCGCAGGCGATCACGCCATTCAATCTGAAAGGGAATAGTATCGCGGCTGGTGATGTCGATGGCGACTCACGGAACGAACTGGTAATAGTTGCGAATCCAAGCGTCTATGCGTTCAAATGGATGCCCGGTTCAAGTGTGGATGGTACTTCGCCACACTTCGTTCCGATCTGGCATCATGATGCTTGGGAAACACCATCCCTATTCCTTGTTGACTTGGATAAAGACAACTTTAGCGAACTCTATCTTAACAGCGAGGAGAACCTGCTTACATTCACGCACATCCATGCCAGCGATCCAAATAGCGTTGTGAGCATCCAGCCCTATGAACTATCTGCCACACCACTCAGTGCACGGGCAGTTCGGATCGACTGGGAAACACCGGAGGAGGCGGTATCTTATACTGTCTATCGAGCCGTGGGGGATCCAGATGAAACACCCACCCGCTTTGAAGCAATAGCCGAAGACTTGGATTATGTTGGTTTCCTCGATCGAAAAGTGACGAAGGACGTAACCTATTGGTATACTGTCTCCGCAAAGAATGAGGCTGGAGTCGAATCCGCCCAAGCTGAACCGGTTTCCGTTACGCCTCGTACCCCGCCCAAACTGATTGCTGCTGCATACATCCAACATAATCAAGTTACTGTTACCTATGACAAACAGATGGGGTCTTCCGCAGGTAATTCGCGCCTCTATCTGTTGCGGGAGCCAAAGCAACTCGCTGGCATTAATCCTGTATCCGTAATTCGAGATCGGATGGGAACGCGAGCCATCCTCACCTTCCGAGCGGCCGATCTCGTTCCCGGTCGCACCTATGAGATCACCGTTTCGGACGTGCGGGATACAGATCGGAATCCGATAAACCTCCTAGAGGCAACGCAGACATTCGATGTGCCTCTCAAAACGGATTTCGATGATTTTAAGGATTTTTCAAAGGCGAGAGTCTACCCAAATCCCGTGCGCCCTGGCGAATTTCACAAGGCTGCTGTTACGTTTGATCGTCTTCCTACTGGAACAACGATTGAAATTTATAATACCAACGGAGAACGTCTTAACAGATTGACTGTTACCGCTTCCGATGCTGGTCGTGGCGAGTGGTTGCTGCTCAACCAGATGGCAACAGAGGTAACAAGCGGAGTTTATGTCTATGTTATGGAATTTGAGGAGCTGAGAAAGACTGGCAAGATTGCGATAATCAAGTGAGAGGGCATACTATGGTGAATTATAGAAATAAGTGGACATTACCAATAACTCCAACCTTCGCAAAGTTTCCAAAGTCCTCCTGAACCCCTCTGATAAGGGGGAAAGACAAGTTGCTTTGAATTCCGATTCATCGGGGAGGCCCCTCTCACAGATGTTTGCCCTTCGCAGTTTCTATCTGTGTGAATCAGCGTTAATCTGCATCCTTACCTCCGATGCTGTACCTATTACGTATCACGCTTACGTTCTCACATGTCGCCCCGCTGGGGCTTTTGTGTATGGTGGGTCCGATATTCTATAAACATGTCGCCCCTCCGGGGCTAACAGCAAATGCACATTCAGTAAAACTAAATGCCCCCGTCCTTTTTCTAATTTCACTTGCGGATAATTCAAATCCCTGTTATAATCAACTTAGCTTCGGCTTGCGATTTTTCCGACAACAAACGAAGGATCGATTGACCATTTCCGCAATATAGCGATCAAGTTTTTGAAAGGGGGCGCCCTTTCATCAACGAAGATATCCGATTCTTAGAAAGATGGTTGGAAAAGCAAAGCGAATAAGAAGATACATTCAGTGACTCAAGTTCTGCTCCAAGTAAGTTTTTGGTATGAGTTTTTGCAATTATGGTAGATTTTAGAATTACTTAGACACTCCCAATGCACAGCCAACCCCCTAAATCCCCAACCCCCTTAGCCCCTCCCCCGATTTTATCGGGATGTGCCACTTGTCAGGGGGGAAAGATGGATCGGGACTTATCAGGGGGGAAACCATTGTCAGGGGGACTTTGGGAACTTCGCAAAAATGGGCATTGTTGGCAAATGTCTACTTATTTCTCTAATTCATCATAAATTATAGCGATTATCCCGCGTTAGTTCACAGTAGTTTTGTGGATTGACTGTTGGTTTTACGGCACTACGGGGGAGACGCTATAATGTGGCTATCTTCGGGATAAACGAATGCGATACTTTATTTTCAGCGATGTTCATGCAAACCTTGACGCATTTAATGCCGTCCTATCGGCAATTGCTGAGGAGCGAGTTGATAGAATTGTTTTTCTAGGTGATATTGTTGGCTACGGCGCCCAGCCAAATGAGACTGTTGACCGACTGAAAGAGCTCAAGCCTGACGCCATGGTTCGTGGGAATCACGACAAGGTTATTGCTGGTATTGAGGACGGCAGAAGCTTTCAAAATCTCGCTCATGCCAGTGCGATGTGGGCACGCGTTCAGATACGGCCCGATAATAGAGACTATCTGCAACGTATGCCTCAAGGACCGATAACACTTGAGGAGGAGATTCAAATAGCGCACGGGAGTCCTCATGACGAGGATTTCTATATCATGGGCCACTGGGATGCGCGACCAATCTTGTATCGAAATCAGAGTTGGATTGTGTTTTATGGACATACACATCTTCCGATGATCTACTCAACAGAATCGAAATTCGCCCAGTGCTACCCAGAAGATGATGAATTTTACTACAGCCTCTCAGAAGACAAGCAGTATCTAATTAATCCCGGATCCGTTGGTCAGCCACGCGATCTCAATCCCCAAGCCAGTTTTGCTCTCCTTGACACCGACGAGAACATGATCTGTATAAAGCGGGTTGAATACGACATTCAGGCTGCACAGCGCAAAATTCGCGAAGCTGGTCTGCCCACATGGCACGCCGACCGATTGGCAACTGGGCGCTAAGTGATATTAACTAACTCTCAAATTCTGACCGCTAACCCTGAATCCTTAATCCCTGATCTTCAATGACCATCAGCCGAACCGATAAAGCTGTCATTATTGCGAGTATTACCACTCTCTTGACATTCTTGATAAATGCCAAACTCGGTTCAATTCGGCTGCTTTATCTGAACGTTCTTGTGGTGGGATCCCTGTTTGGCTATGTCAGCCGACCATGGGACCACTCTTCACATCTGTCGCGTAGTGTGATTGTCGGGGTTATTGCGTCAGTTACCTATATTCCCCTGGATTGGCTGTTTTCGAAAAATGTGGGATTGTTATCCTATCTGAGTCTGCGTGATATCCCGGTAGCCGCTGTGCCCTTGAGCCTGCTCCTAACTTGGGTAGTTGGGGTAACAATAATCATCTACATCTATCATCGCCTTGACGAAGTTTGGGAACGGCCCTACATCCCCGCATTGATCGTTGGAGGTATCGCGTTCGCCAGCAGCACTATCTTTGACCAACTGGGATCTGCACGGCTATGGAACTGGAACGCAATCCGCTTCTCCTATTTCCCCTATATCGGCTCAGTTCCTATTTCCGTTCCTATAGGGCTTGCGCTGACCTTTCTATTCTCCCCGTATTATCTTCGCAGATACCACATCATTGTGGGAGGTATCCGGTGCGGGCTCTTTATCGGGATTATGCAATTTCTCTGCTTTCTGGTGTTTCACTTTATCGGGATATTATATTGAGGACTCATCATCTTTATGTTTATTGTACGTTTTATGTGTAAGGGGTTCTAATGATCAGATCAACAACAATTCTCTCTGTACGGCGTGACAATCAGATTGCTATTGGCGGCGATGGACAGGTCACTCTGGGAGATACGGCAATTAAACACGGAGCGAAGAAAATTCGGCGTGCCTATGACGATCAGGTGTTGTTAGGATTTGCCGGCTCAGCTGCGGACGCGCTCACTCTATTTGAAAACCTTGAAAAAAAATTAGATGAATATCGCGGAAATCTTCAAAGATCGGCTGTCGAGTTCGCAAGGGATTGGCGAAGCGATCGCGTACTCCGACGGTCAGAGGCACTGATAGTTGCAGTGGATGCGGAAAGCGGTTATCTCCTCTCTGGGACCGGTGATGTGCTTGAGCCGGACGATGGGATCCTCAGTATTGGATCCGGCGGTTCTATCGCCCTATCTTCAGCGAGAGCCTTATTGAAACATTCCTCGCTCACTGCCAAAGAAGTTGTCGAAGAATCGCTAAAAATAACGAGCGAAATTTGCGTTTATACCAATGACAGCATTCAAATCGACACGCTTGAAATTTAGACTCGGAATTATCGCTACTCAATAACGAATATAGGACGTGCGCATTTCAACGCGGGGCAAGATGCCCCACCTACAGTTGGCTGCGTAAGTCCTAGAGTGTAGAAAACGGAGGCACACATTGTCAACACTCAGTTCTTTTTCGAACCAAAAGACGTTGGCGGACGCATTAACCCCCAGACAAATTGTTGAAGAACTCGATAAATATATTATCGGTCAAGCGGAGGCGAAACGTTCGGTCGCTATCGCACTTCGCAACCGGGCGCGTCGCCAGATGCTTGAGGACGACATGCGGGATGAGGTCGCCCCCAAGAATATCATCATGATTGGAACGACAGGGGTTGGAAAGACCGAAATTGCGAGGCGACTTGCGCGTCTGGTAGAAGCACCATTTATCAAGGTAGAGGCTTCAAAATATACGGAAGTTGGCTATGTTGGGCGCGACGTGGAATCGATGATTCGAGATCTTGCAGACCTCGCAGTTAATATGGTGAAATCTGAACAGGCAGAGATAGTCAAAGAGAAAGCGCTTGAACTCACCGAGGAACGTCTCTTAGATTTCTTGATACCGCCGCCCCGGTCACAGATGAGTCCCGATTCTGGTGAAAAGGATGCTGGACTTACCGATGAAGATGGAGAGAGCCAGACCCCGGGCGAAGTGGATCCACTGGCGATAGCGATGCAGCAGTTCGATGCAGCTGAAAGAACGGAGATTAGTGAGCAGGAACAGGAAAGATACCTGCGGACACGGGAAAAGTTTCGTCAACGCCTGAGAGATGGGAAATTAGAGGATAAACCCATTGAAATCAATGTAAGTAACCGAACCGTTCCTTTTGTCGAAATCTTTTCTCCAAGTGGTATTGAGGAGATGGATATCAACCTAAAGGATATGTTTGGTAGTATTCTGCCCAAGCAGGAGAAAAAACGTCGCGTACCGATCTCTGAAGCACGTCAGATCCTCGCACAAGAAGAGGCAGAAAAACTGATCGATATGGACAATGTGATTAGCGACGCCGTTGCCCGTGTCGAAAACTCAGGCATCGTTTTTCTGGATGAGATTGATAAAATTGCAGGACGTGAGTCGAAGGCGGGGCCCGATGTTTCGCGAGAAGGCGTCCAACGCGATATCTTACCGATTATCGAGGGAAGCACCGTGATGACAAAACACGGTATGGTTCGCACCGATCACATCTTATTTGTCGCCTCCGGCGCATTTCACGTGTCCAAGCCATCGGATCTCATTCCAGAATTGCAGGGACGGTTCCCAATTCGCGTAGAACTGAAGAGCCTAAATGAGGCAGACTTCAAACGTATCCTCACCGAACCGAAGAACGCGTTGGAGAAGCAATATATCGCCATGCTGAAAACGGAAGGTATCGATGTGACCATCACGGAGGATGCAATTGATGAGATTGCTGCCTTAGCTTTTCAGGTGAATGAATCGGTAGAGGATATCGGAGCGCGCCGTCTCCACACCATCATGGAAAAACTCTTTGATGAACTCTCCTTCGACGCACCAGACTTGGCGGAAAAAGCGATCATAGTCGATGCTGCGTACGTCACCGGTCAGCTATCCGAAATTGTGAAGGACGAAGACATCAGCAAGTATATTCTCTGATACGTCTGTGCAGCCCAACAACACCTGTGCAATAAACAGATTCGCACGAAACCGAACTTAATTCATTGGCTGTCCGTTCCGGGAAACTGCGCCAAGAATTGATGGACCTCTCCCACCGTTGGCAGGCCCGTGCGCCCGCCGAGTTGACGGCAGTTGAGCGAAGCAACAGCCGAGGCGAATCTGATTATTTCTGCTGCGTCCCAGTCTTGCAGCACACCGTAGATGAACCCACCGTGAAACGCATCTCCCGCACCGGTGGTATCCACCACCTCAACCGGAAAGGCTGGAAGCGTGAAGGTGCCACCTTCCCATTGCGCAACACAGCCCTGTTCGCCGAGTGTCACCGCCGCGATGCGGGCACCCAATTCGCACAGTCGCTCTACAACCGCTTCAGGCGGCGCGTCGGGCATCCAGCCTTGTGCAAAGACCTCCGATACGATAGGCATATCGACCAAAGGCAGGAGCAGATCCACAAGTTCTTCACTGTGCCACGTGCCGTCCAACGTCACAGTCACCCCCGCTGCTTTTGCCCACTCTGCCGCTTGGACCGATGCTTCGTCAGCATCATCTAAGTGCAGGACCTTGGCAGATTCAATCTCTTGGCGATCGAGATCTGATACACTCAAGGGAGTGTGGGTCTCCCTGCGGGACGTGAAGCAGCGTTCACCGGTGGTCTGATCCACGAGAACCAGAACAGCACGGGAGAAGACATTCGGTTCAAGCATGAATCGGCTGACATCTACCCCGTCCTTCTGAAATTCTTCCCGGATGAACACACCTTCGGGATCAGCGCCGGCTCTTCCGATGAAACGGGTGGAGATCCCCAACCGGGCAAGGGTAACGAGTGCCGTTGAAACAGGTCCACCACCCTGGCGCAAGTATTGAGAAGCGCGCCATGATCGTCCATAGGTCGGTGGTTGAGAAACGACAAAGAGCATATCGGCTGTGCATGTGCCAATCCCAATGACATCTGGAGAGTTATCTTGGTTCATGGGAAACCCCCGATTATCAAGTATAGAACGAGAGTGAAACGTAAATCAGTTTATTGGGTAATTGGTTCATTGGGTAATTACTGAACTAATGAACCAGTGAACTGATGAACAACTGTAGCTGCTTGTAAGTTTCCCCGAATGATGCGACACAATTATTCAGATATTCAGAAGCGGGTTTACATCAAAGGTCATTTGTGTAAGACAATGCTATGTCAATTCCCAAATCTCCGCCGCTGTGCCACCTAAAATCTTTTCGCGCTGTGCATCGTTCAGGAAAGGCAGCCCCTCTTGGACAAGGTGCAACTCCTGATCTAAGGTCGGCCAATTATGCTTGAGACGGTGATGCCCCGGATATCCCGTTCCCCACACCATCCGCTCGGCTCCAAACGCGCCTACCAGCTTCTCAATGAAGGGATGCACGTCTGTATAGGGGAAATCTTGGCTGGAGCGCCCGGCGACATCCGACAGCTTCAGATAGATGTTATCGTGCTGGGCGAGATCAACGATCGGTTGAAATTCCGCTGCGTCCGCGCCTACTTCAGGATAACCCATGTGGTCAAGAATCAGTTTCAGCGATGGGTGTCGATCCGCAATTACCGCTACCTGATCTGCGAACGCTGCCCGCAGATGGAATTGGATAATCGCATCCAGTGAAGCGATCTCCTCCCACATCGGTTCGTTCTGACGGGTCAACAGTATCTTTTCGTCAGGGTAATACATTGGATGTAGACGAAAGCCAGCCAACCCCCGATCCTTTATCCAGTAGCGCACCTGTTCCGCGTTGCCTGGGTACTGCGGGTCGATCAGTCCATGCCCGATGAAGCGGCCTGGGAAACGTTCTACGGAATCAGCGATGTAGCCGTTGTCCCATGTGGACCAACTGGTCTGCACCAGCACCGTCCAATCCACGCCATGTGTGTCCATCTCTGCCAACAGTTCGTCGGCTGTCCCCGGTTCGTCCGGATAGGAGTTCCAGGTGGGCGCGGTCGGACCGACAGGATATTTGGGGGGATCAATCTCCCATACGTGGACGTGCGTGTCAACAATCATCAAAGGTTCCCCTTTCGTAAGGAACGCAGATCTGCGTTCCCTACTTTACGCGCAACGTTGTTTCTTCTTTCATTAACGTGTCCATCATAGCATGAACACGGGGTAAATCCTGCGGTCCCACATCCTCGGCAAAGGGGATGACAGGTCCGCCGGCCAATCCGGCGTAATCCATAGCGGCATGTAACGCCGAACCACTGTACCGCGCTCCATTTTCACCGCGAAAGTCCTCAAACGGGACCATCAATGCGCGAAGCCGTTCCGCCTCGACTGTATCACCGGTTGAGAATCTGTTAAGCAGCGTCAAGCTCATTCGTGGCACGAAATTCGCCATGCCGGAACTGAAACCTACTGCGCCGTGTGACATGTAATCGATGCAAGGATCTTCTGCCATGCCACACACCATCGCTGCGCGTTCCCCTGCTCTTTCTACAATGCGATCAAACGCGTCGATGTCCTCCACCGCATACTTTAGACCGACCACCTCATCCAATTCACAGAGATTTATCACATCGCGCACCGGCATAATGTCTAACCGTCGCTGATAGAGGACTGTGGGCAGTTGTACTACCTTTGTAATCTCTCTCAGTCCGTTGTAGACGCCATTGGCAGAACCGGGACCGACCACCGGCATAATCATCACCCCTGCGACACCCAGTGATCGGGCGATGTGTCCCATCTCTATGGATCTCCCAAACCCCGGACCGATGCCCGGCACAATATACGCCGAATCTCCAGCCGCATCCAGAAATGCACCGACCACGGCTTCGTACTCCTCTAAGCTCGCATCATAGACCATACCGGTACCGCACTCCGGCATGATAAAGTCCACACCGTGCTGAATAAGGTACTGTACGTTCTTGCGTACACCTTCCAAATCTATCTGCCGGTCTTCCTGCCGTGGTGTAATAGCAACCACCAAAACGCTGCGGCACGCCTCTCTATCTAACCCCTGTTTACCCATTCTACGCTCCTTCCCGATATCGCGCTAACTTTTCCTGAAACGACTTCTTCTCAAGAACCTCGCGATTCACCACGTTGTCCGGAATCTCGCCCCGTGACACCTGAATCGCCTTCTGACAGTTCATCCGACCGATGTCTCGGTAACACTCCTCCGTCAGCGCGATGGCGTGAGGCGATACAATGACGTTATCCAATTTGAGTATCGGTTCATTGGGATCTACCGGTTCCTCTTCAAACACATCAATACCCGCAGCCCGGATCCGCTTTTCCTGCAACACCTGCGTTAAGACACGTTGATCCACAATAGGTCCACGCGCAGTGTTGATAAAGAATGCTGTCGGTTTCATGAGTGCGAACTCCTTTTCGCCTATCAATCCGCGGGTTTCATCGGTCAGGGGGCACGTAACACACACGTAATCGGATTCGCGCATCACCGTGGTGAGATCAACCACCTCCACGTTCAGCGATTTGGCGACCTCCGGCGAAACATACGGGTCAAACGTCAGGAATCGCATGCCGAACGGCTGCAGTAAGCGGAACAGTTCGGTGCCAATGTTTCCAAGCCCGACTGATCCCAGAGTGCGCCCGATGAGATCCACTCCTGTTTCCAATCCTTCGCGCCAAGTTCCGGCGCGTGTTGCGCGGTCATACGAAAAAAAGTTTTTTGAAAGCGCGAACATCAACCCGATAATACCTTCCGCCACAGGACGGCGCACACCGCTTGGCGCGATAGCAATCATCACATCTGCTTCGGTCGCTGCTTTAAGGTCGACATTATCGTAGCCGACCCCGTGCCTCGCGATCAGGGTCAACCGATCTGCCCCCTCAAATGTCTCGCGGGGATACTTCCCTCCAAGCGCTATGAAAGCGTCTAAACCGTGTATCTCGTCCGGGGGAACATACGGACGCTCGGTTGCAATAAATGTATATTCGATATGCGATTCTTTGTCTAAGAGATCTAATCCAACATCCTTGAATCGGACTTTACCATCATCCCCAAGGAAACCGGGGGTCAATCCAACACGGAATTTGTCATTCGCCATTAATCTCTCTCTTTCTGTTATTATGGTGAATTCTATAATTACTTATACACTTTCGATACACAACCCCCCTAAATCCCCCAACCCCCCTAGCCCCCCTTGTCAGGGGGGAAACTTGTCAGGGGGACTTCATGAGACTTCGATAAGGGGGACTATTGGTGAACGTCTACATATTTATATTGTTCACCATAAATGCCCTTTTCAATCTATATAAAACGTATCTAAGCCGTTTTGAGGTTCGATCGGTTTCTGTGCCGAATAAACGCAAGACGAAAGAACTCGCGAAGCGTGGAAAAACCACCTTATCGCCAAATCCCGTAAGCGACCAAATTGCCCAGCCAAGCAGCGCCCAAGCCAAGCACGACATGCAGAGCGACATTGGTAAGCGCAGCAGCACTCGCTCCAGCTTGCCACAGATTCATCGTTTCATTGCTAAAAGTCGAGAAGGTCGTGAACCCGCCCAGTAGTCCCATAAAAACGAATAAGCGAGTTTCCGGACTCAGGAATCCGCGTACTCCTACCCATTGAGAAAGGAATCCAATTAACAAGCATCCGACGAGATTGACCACCAATGTCCCGTAGGGAAATCCGGTGGCTCTCATCAGATGTTGAACATACCCGCTTAGGAGGTATCTGCCGACTGACCCGAGGAATCCACCGAATCCGACCCAGAGTATCTTCCCCACGCGAATGAGCTCCCTTCTTCTACTGCCGGTTGGTGCCTACCTTATTAACCCTTCCGAAGATTATAGAACACCTGTTTTCCATTAAACTGGGCGCGGCTGCCAAGCTGTTCTTCGATCCGTAGCAACTGGTTATACTTGCAGATTCGATCGGTGCGGCAGAGTGAGCCTGTCTTAATCTGTCCTGCGTTTACGCCTACAACGATGTCCGCAATCGTGGTATCTTCCGTCTCGCCCGATCTGTGTGAGACGACCGCCGTATAGTTAAATCGCTTGGCAAGCTCGATAGCATCGAGCGTCTCAGTCAATGTTCCGATCTGATTGACCTTGATTAAAATAGAATTACCAATGCTGCGGTCTATTCCTTGCTGCAGCCGATCGGTGTTTGTTACGAAGAGATCATCTCCAACAAGCTGTACCTTGTCACCGATGGCTTGGGTGATCAACTTCCACCCAGCCCAATCGTCTTCTGCCATGCCATCCTCAATCGAAACAATTGGATATTTGTCAACCAACTTAGCGTAGAAATCAACCATCTCTTCAGGGGACTTATCCGGTTTCGCTTCGGCTTCAAGTCGATAAACTCCATCTTTGTAGAACTCACTGGAAGCGGGATCGAGTGCCAATAACACCTCATCGCCGGGAACATATTTCGCCCGTTCGATGCCTTCGATAAGCACCTGTAAAGCTTCTTCGTTGGATCGTAGATCTGGCGCAAAGCCGCCTTCATCACCAACAGCTGTATTGTAATTCCGATCCTGCAAAACAGCCTTGAGATTATGGAAAATCTCCGTTCCCATACGCAAGGCTTCCGCAAAGGTCTGCGCGCCCACCGGCATAATCATGAACTCTTGAAGATCTACGTTATTGTCTGCATGCGAACCGCCGTTCAGGACATTCATCATCGGCAGCGGCAGCTCCTTGGCATTTGCTCCACCGATGTATTGGTAGAGCGGAAGTCCAGCTTCCGAGGCGGCGGCTTTGGCGACCGCAAGTGAAACCCCCAAAATTGCGTTTGCACCGAGATTCCCTTTATTCGGTGTGCCATCCAGTGCGAGCATCGTTTGATCTATCGCTTCCTGCGCGAAAGGGTCAGCGCCCTTCAGGGCGTCGGCGATAACCGTGTTCACGTTCTCGACCGCTTTCCGTACCCCCTTGCCGAGATACCGCATCGAATCAGCATCCCGAAGCTCGACCGCCTCATGTTCACCTGTCGACGCGCCAGAGGGAACGGCAGCTCTGCCCAAAATGCCATACTCCAGTTCTACATCAACCTCTACAGTCGGGTTCCCACGCGAGTCCAGAATTTCTCGCGCATGAACGTTAGCAATTGTCATTGTAAAAAAAGTCTCCTCTTTCTTAACGCTTACTTACCCCAAAGTTCACTGTTATCGGTCAGAATCTCCGGTCCGTCCGAAAGGATAACAACGGTATGCTCAAAAAGTGCAGAGAGGCTGCCGTCCGTAGTGACAGCGGTCCAGCCATCGTCGAGTACACGCATATCGGAGTTGCCCACGTTGACCATCGCCTCAATCGCAAGCGTCATACCGGGCATCAGCCGCACACCCCTGCCCGCCTCCCCGTAGGTGGGGACTTGAGGCTCCTCGTGGAGTTGGCGACCAATTCCGTGACCGGAGAAATCCCGAACCACGGCGAATCCGTGCGATTCAGCACCGTCCTGCAACGCAAAGCAGACATCGCCCAGTCGGTTGCCGGGGCTTGCCGCCTCAATGGCGCGGTATAGAGATGCTCTTGTAGCGTTGAGCAGTTCTTGGGCATCAGGAGCAATCTCCCCAACGGAAAAGGTAAAAGCGTTATCACCGTGATAGCCGTCCAAAAAGATGGCTGTGTCAATCCCGACGATGTCCCCCTCGCCAAGCAGCACATCTTTGCTCGGAATACCGTGAACGATCTGCTCGTTGAGTGACACGCAGATTGTCGCGGGATACGGATCGTGTCCCGGAAATTGATAGCCGAGGAATGATGAGATTCCACCTAATTCTTCGATGGTTTGCCGCGAGATTTGATCCAATTCGTAGGTTGAAACGCCGGGTTTAACTGCCTCCCCAATTCGCTGTAATATTGTCGATGCCGCTTTACCGCTTCGTCGCATCGCTTCGATTTCGGATCGGGATTTGATTTTAACGTTCGTCATAACTTACAATTTGTAACTCGTAATGTGTATAGGTGATCCTTACATATTGCGTACTGTTCTTTTATCGCTAATAATTTTTATGAGAGCGGATTGTGCGGCGTCCGCTGCGCCCGATATATCCCATCGGGCAGGTTGGCGATCCTCGACCAGATTGCTGATGCCGCGCACTTCTAGAAACGGGATTCCGTATAGTCTGCAAATATGGGCGGCGGCAGCACCTTCCATATTTTCACACAGCCCATCGAAGCGTGCGTGGAGGGTATCCCCGACCGCCTGAACGCCGCTGCACTGCGAAACGGTTACAAACACGCCACATCTCGCTCCGCAAATCTCAGCTGCAGTTGAAACCAGTTGTGGATCCAGTGGAAAACGGTTGAAGTGAGGTGGATCACCGTGCACCAAGGGAATGCCGATCTCGTCCGCTGGCTTCCAACCTTCGGGCGTCACCACGCCGACATCGCCGTAAACCTCCTCTGTTGCGAGCACGACGGATCGAATCGGTATGCCCGTCGGCACATACGCCCCGCCGATCCCAAATTGGAGGACCAGATCCGGCGTTTGCCGTTCAAGTTGGCAAGTCAATGCATGCGCCGCGTTGACAGCGCCGATTCCGGTGTGAATCAGGGTACATCGCCAGCCACATAAATCCCCAACAATTACGGTTTTGCCGGCGTGCTGGGTGGTCTTACCGTCCCCAAGTTCGCTTTGGATTGTACCGGATTCCAGTTCCGTTGCGCTAATCAGTAACAGATTCGGTTTAGCCATCGGGTCCCTCCTCAATGCGAGGATCCGTAAAATTGACTTTACTCCGGCGCTGCGACCATCGATCCAATCAACGTGTGTGCTGTCACAGATTCGACTTTCACACCCACGAGATCACCAATCTCTGAGCTCTCCTTCGGAAAAACAGCAGTTTTGAAGCCGTCAGTCTTTCCTTGGAAGTTGTCCGGATCGCGCCGCGATTCTCCTTCGACTAAAACCTCTACGGTCTCACCAATCAGTTCCTGATTGATTTCGTGCGAGATGTTCTCCTGCAACGCAATAATCTCCTTCAAACGACGTCCCTTTTCTTCCTCGCTTACATCGTCGTCAAGCGTTTTGTGAGCAAGTGTGCCGTCGCGGGACGAATACTTGAACATAAACGCCGAGTCGTAGCGAATTTCAGCCATCAGGTCGTACGTCTCCATAAAGTCCTGCTCCGTTTCGCCACAGAAACCGACGATTACATCTGTAGAGATTGAAAGATCCGGGATGTGCGCTCGCATCTTAGCCACAAGTTCTCGGTACGCCTCTGCTGTGTATGTCCGCCGCATCGTTTCTAGCACCCTCGTCGAGCCGGACTGCAGCGGCAGATGAATCTGGTTACATACCTTATCGCAACTCGCCATCGCCTCGATGAGGGCGTCAGTGGCATCACTCGGATGGGGCGAAGTGAATCGTATCCGATCGATCCCTTCAACTTCGCTCATCCCAAACAGGAGGTCACCGAAATTATGCGTTCCGTCGTCATAAGAGTTTACCGTCTGACCGAGGAGGACGACCTCTTTGAAACCCTCATCAGCAAGTCTTTTTACATCGTCAACCAGCAGATGCATCGGGATGCTCCGTTCGCGTCCACGCACAAACGGTACGATGCAAAAGGTACACATCTTGTCGCACCCACGTTGTATGGTCAACCACGCCCGAATCCCTTCCTTCCGAATGGGAGCGATGTCCGCATAGTCCTCACCTCTGTCTAACTTTAACCCCAGAAATGGGTCGCCTGTGGTTACGGAACTGATCGCCATCGGCAGGTTCCGGTAGGCGTCGGGACCCAATACGAAATCCACATACGGTGCGGCATCGATCAGTTTTGTCTTCATGTGCTGCGCCATACAACCGCACACACCGAGAACCAGGTCTGATTGTCTCCGTTTTCGATGATGCAGGTGTACGAGGCGGTTGAGCACCTTCTCTTCAGCATTTTCGCGGATGGCGCAGGTATTCAACAGTACAACGTTGGCATCGTCGACTCGATCCACCATTTCATAACCGTTTCGGGTTAAAATACCCGACATCAATTCGCTATCACTCACATTCATCTGACAACCGTAAGTTTCAATATAGACCCGCTGATCGTTCTGTGCTTGCTGTGCGATATCAATAGCTTCCAACGCCGGTGATGCTTTGTATAATGGTAACTCTGTTTTGGTTGGACTTTTCGGATTCATTGCTTTAATTAACCTTTGTTGAATTATTTTTTTTCGTCGTTCAAAACTTTCAAAGATCGTGTCACGAAAACCAGAGGTTCATCGGAGTCTCACCTAAGATAGCCACTTTTTCAGCTTCGGATAATCCCAAATGTTCCTGAAAAATTGCGAGATGCTGTTGATACGTTACTTTGGGAATCCAGAGCGATGTCGGAAAGTCGCTTCCCCATATACACCGGTCCGGTGTGTAGGCGTCGATGATCTGCCGGATCCCACCAAACATATCGCTGCACGGAAATTCCTCTTCGGATCCGGTGACAATAAATGAGAGTTTGGCATATAAATTCTTAAATTCTGCCATATCTAGAACCGTTTTGAGATTGTCAGACGCCGGAAAATCACCGACGCTCAAATTGGCGCAGTGGTCGAGCACCACGGGAACATCAGGGAACGTTTTAAGCAGATTTGCCAATGAGTGGCAGTTGGGCGGATTAAACAAGGCACAGAGTACCACCCCCAACCGCTGTGCTGCTTCCCATAGCCGTCGATGTTCTGGAAGGACAGAGCCATCCGTCTCCCAGCCGACGGAGACACGATTTCCACGGACGCCTATGGCGAGTGCCTCCTCCATCAGATCTACCGCTCCATCGTCAAAGGGATCCAGGTTCAATACACCGGTTGTCCAGTCTTGGTTGTCTCGCACCGTATCAAGTGTAAGCCTGTTATCATGTGCATAAACGGTGAAAGTTTGTACCACGACAACACGGTCAATGCTGTTTGCCTTAACTTCGTTTTTCAGGTCTGTGATGGTTCCGCGACCGGACGACGGCAGAAAGGGTTCAGGGATTTGCGGGTACGTTTCGGTATCTTCGGAATAGATATGGGCGTGTGTATCAACGGTAGCCATCAATGATCTCCTTAACGTGAGACATCAATCATAAGTCGAAAAAAGTCAATTACTCTGACAGTGGACGGAACGAATGCGTCGAGAAATTCATTGTCTCTATTTATCTATCTCTTCTCTTCCATTATTACCTGTTCCCAGATTCTGATACTGCTTTGTTAAGTTTAACACAATTCCTGACCAGAGGATTGCCATCACCATCGCGGTGATTGAAAATGCGGCCCCCGGTATTACCATAACAAAACCAATCACGGTAATCACGCCGGCACTGCCACCTTTAGCAAATCTATAACCGAACGAGTCAATCACCTGTTTCGCTCGGTAGCGCGCATCGAACGACAAAGGGATGTAGAGTATCTCTTTCGCAGCCCGAAAAAGGGAGTAATCGAACGCCTTGAAAAGCAGGAATGCAGTTGCCCCACTCCGTAGGGAAGGTGCTATAGTTAGGGCAGCACCCGCAATTAGATGAACCAGTGGAATTGCCGGATGTAAGATGCGAATCGGTATAAATCGTAAAACAACACCGGCGCAAAGTTGCAGAACAAAAGCAGATATACCGAGCCACTGTCCATAAAACCGTCCGTAGAAAGCGGTTCGCATATCTTTATCAGTAATGTCAGCTTCAACCAATCCATTAAATCGTAAATCTAATACCGTCGAAACCACCTGCGTCGTCAGAATGAGCAGAAATAGAAAAACCAGGTAACGGGAGCGTGAAAGTACCTTCAACCCTGTGTGTCCCTGCTGTCCTCCTTGCTCTGCGACCGCGGGTTGTGGTTCACCAGCAGCGGCATAAGCGAACATCGCAAACAGGGCGGCAGGTAGCAGCGAACCTGCCGCAAACAGTAACAGCACTTCAGAACCCAAAGATGGGGCGAGGTGTGCCACAAGAGAACCCCCGGTGACTGAACCGATTGTTGCAATCGCACAAAAAGGGCCATTGATCCAACGCGCCTGCTTTGGAGTTAGCGTGCTATTAACAAGTGACCAGTACTGTTCAATGATTATTACAATGTAGGCTTCACGGAAGACATAGATCATCGCTGCTGCAATGGGATAGCCCATGATAATCAATTGATAGGCACCCGCAATCAGGCAGGTGGAGACAATTGATGTCAACAATAACGCGCGTTTCGCCCCCAGCCACGACAACAGCCTGCCGTAGAGATAGAGCAGCAAAAACACACTGGGTGGCACTGCTACCATCGCACGGGGCAGGTTTTTAGCACCGTACGCTTCGATGAACAACGAGGTTGACACCGCCCGAATAAACTCATAGCCGCACAGCAGGAAGCTGCCTGCCAAGGCGATCGAAACCGCTGTGAGGAGTATTCGTTTCGGGAAGATTTTTTCTGTCACTGTCGCATCCAACTTTTTATGCGCTGAACTCCTGGTGTAGCTTACAAAATTGAATCTTGTGCTACCGTTTGTGCACGTCTATGAACCTTCTTAAACTGGACGTGGGCGAAACAACCAAAAAGCGGATGTTTTGACAGGCCAGTCCGTGTCAGGCGGGGCGAGGTTATACCACATCCGAATCGGGCCAATGCCCGGGTATCATCGATCGGCTCATCTTGATCTTGCCAAGCATCAAGGAGTTGCTCCCAAAGTTTTTCATCAATTGTTTCTGGTTCCGTGGGTATCAGTCGCGCAGGTTGATGACCATTCAAACACCAACTACAATGTCCACAACGATGAGGAAGTTTTTCACCAAAATGGGCCGTTAGGTGTGCTACTTGACATCCATTATGTGATGCTAACTTAATAACTTGCTCTATCCGTTCAATTTCGCGTACCTCAAGTTCAAGTGTGTTTTGAAATAGTGTATCGGTGAGCCGATCGAGGTCGTCGGGTCGCCGCAGGATCGAGAAGCGATTCCGAACGCCTTCGGCTCTCACTTCCAACAACCCCTGCTCGGCGAGGTAGTCCAACGCGCGCACTATTCGATCACGGGAACAATCAATTGCTTCTGTTGCTTCATCAAGATTAATACGAAACCAAGTTTTGGCTTTGTGGACATGTTTGAAAACTGCCATCAGAAATTGACGACGTTCATTCTCAAACCTTGATAAAATTTCGGACGACGAAGTAAGTGGCTGAAATTGGTAACGGCTGTAAAACGGGGTCAGTTCTTGGAGGTAACCACTAATTACCATTTGCACTAACAATGTCCGTATCACTAGTTGACGAATATCATGACGGCTCGACAGTTCATAAAGGCTAACATCAAACTGTCCAGAAAAGGAAAAAATCTCCTCGACTAAATCCCGGATTGCGTTTCGACTTGGGGTATCCCCATAGGCAAAATTCTCAAGTGTGCAAACATCATCCAAGCAGATGAGCATTTCACAAGTGGATATCTCTCCGTCTCGCCCGGCGCGCCCGATCTCCTGTGAGAAGTTCTCAAGACTCTTTGGCAGATTATAGTGGTATATGTACCGGATGTTGGACTTGTCAATTCCCATGCCGAACGCGATAGTCGCCACGACGATCCCATCGTTTGAGTTCATGAACCAATCTTGTACTTCAGTCCGCTGCTCATCTTTCATCCCTGCATGATAGGCTCGGGCTGGTAGTCCTGTCGAAGCGAGATGCGCTGCCACTTCCTCCGCCGTTTTTTGTAGTGTAACGTAGACGATTGTAGGACCCACAGAACGTCCCTTCAGTTTGTCTAGCAAAAGTCCATCGCGGTCCGTAGCAATGATAGGCGTTGTTAGTACAGTGAGATTCTTTCGGTAAAAACCGGTCCGAACTACGCAATTGTCAGGTATGCCGAATCCCTCACAGATGTCTTTAGCCACCTTAGGCGTCGCTGTCGCTGTCAATGCAAACAGCCGCTCTGCACGACACGCTCGCGCAAAACGAGCGAGTTTCAGATAATCCGGTCGGAAGTTATGACCCCATTCCGAGATACAGTGTGCCTCGTCAACCGCGAACATTGATACCTTCGTGTGCATAATTGCTTGCAAAAAGCGTTCGTTGTTAAAACGCTCTGGTGCTACATACAGCAGGCGTAATTCCCCAGACCGCAAGGCTAGCATAACAGACCGAGTTTCATCGATCGACAGGGTTGAATCGAGCCGCTCGGCTGGAACACCCTGGCTCTTGAGGACATCGATCTGATCTTTCATCAGTGCAATCAGAGGCGAAATTACGATTGTCACGCCGTCGAAGGTGAGTGCTGGTAATTGGTAACAAAGTGATTTCCCTCCACCAGTCGGAAAAATTGCCAAGGTGGAGCGTCCAGTAAGCAGATGTTCGATGACTTCTGCTTGCCCCGGCAGAAATTGGTTAAAGCCAAATGTTTCGGAGAGCAGCTGTTGTGCTCGTTTCATACAATGTTATCCCTTTTTTCAACCCATCGGGCGAGGAAATCCCGCTCTTATCAATGACAGAAACTAAATGACGATTTCCTTCAATTTATCTCAAAAGAGGCGCACAACTATGTCGAGTTGAGTTTCGCAGCTCGCATCGCCTTCAATTCCTTTCCGCCCCAAACACCAGCAATCGCTGTTTTACATTTTGGGCAGCTGCTGTCTATCACCCGGTGCTTCAGTACCCTAAATCCCCATCGCTCAATGAGAAGTTCATTACAACCCGGACAGTACGTGTTTTCGTAGCGTCCAACGGAGCCGGGCCGGTTGCCGGCGTATACGTAATGGAGGCCGGCATCGTAACCAATCTCCGCTGCACGGATCAGCGTGGAGACAGAGGTGTTATCTGGCTCGGTCAGTTTATAGTCTTGATGGAAAGCCGTCACGTGCCACGGAATATCCCGCGAAATCGACACAAGGAAATTAGCAATATCTTTTAGCACTTCATCGGAATCATTGAAACCCGGCACAATCAGCGTGACAATCTCAACCCAGAAATTGCGTTCATACAACATTTTAATTGTGTCAAGGACATGCTGCAATACTCCGCCGAGTTTGCGATAATTTCTGTCGTTGAAGTCCTTGAGATCTACTTTGTAGAGATCAACCCATGGACCAAGGGCGTCCAGAACTTCGGACGTAGCGTTTCCATTGGACACATACGAGGTGACGAGTCCGTACTTCCTCGCCTCCTTGAAGATAGCAATCGCCCATTCGCTGGTAATCAACGGTTCATTATAGGTGCTCGTGACAACTTGGGCGCTGTGTTGACGTGCCAGCGATACGAGCGATTCCGGTGAAATATCTTCCAGCGGTGCACCAGCATTCTTGTCCCGGAGTGCTTGGGAAGTAATCCAGTTCTGGCAGTAAGCACAGTGATAATCGCAACCTAACATCCCGAAACTCATTGCCAATGCGCCGGGAAATGCGTGGAAGAAGGGCTTCTTCTCAATTGGATCGAGCTGCAACGCACCCACATAACCCCACGGGACGTAGAGCACCCCCCCTTCGTTAAACCTTACGCGACATATACCGTCCCGTCCCGGCGGGATTTTGCAGTTGTGACCACATGCGTAACAGTGAACCCAATCCTTTTTGTCGGACAGTTTTTCGTATAGAAAACCTTCCTGAGCTCGTGCGGTGAGAGTCCGTTTGAGTGTCATGACTTCTTCTGGTTGTTGCTTCGCCATCTTGTCTCACCTCTCGCTTTCAACGCGCAACATAGAAACGTTTCGGTAGCGTCACCGATCAAATCTTTGATGCGCTTTTTGCGCTGTTGCGGAGTTGTGTAAATATAACCCATTTGGGCTGAAAAGGCAAGCCTCTTTTTGCCAAATGGATTTCCCCTGTACTATGTGTGAAGCCTACGTTTTGGGTATAGGGCTATTCAGTTTTAGGCTTATTACTCATTTTGTTTGGAAAGGCGCAACCGGAAGATCACGCCTACAGTGAGATGTCGGGATTCGGAGATCCCTCCTACAGTAAAACTAAATGACCCTAGCTTTGGGTATAGACACAGTTCACGGAACCTGATATAATGAAACAATACCAAAAATAGAAAGGGTATTCGTGTGCAACAACAGAACCAACCTACTCAAAAGAATAAAATCCCGCGTGAATTCCTTCCTTGGATTATTCTCGGTGTCGGTGTGTTAGTCGTCCTTGTGGGTATTATTATCAGTTCCACCGAAAAAGAGAAGCCTTTGCCGGTACCGGGACCCACACCGCGCATCCCAAAGGTCAATCTCATTGTCCAATCTAACATTGGTGGGGCGGAGGTCTACCTGAACGACCAGCAGAAAGCGTTAGTTTCTGATACCGAGCATAAAGCGATGCTATTCAACCTTCCACCGAATACATATCAGGTTACAGTAAAGAAACAGGGGTACGCTGATCGGACGGAGACCGTTGAGATTACAGGGAAAACAATTTCCCAAACCGTAGAAATTTATTTGCGACCTACACGATGACCGAGCGGCATGGACTGGATACGTTTTGGACACCCACACTTCCTATATCTTCTATGGGGCACCCCCGCCTTTCTCTTGCTATACATCTACGCATTTCGGCAAAAACGGAAGGCGTATCAACGCTTCAGCAGTCACCATTTTTTCCAGCGGCTGACAAGATCTGTGCACTTTGGAAGGCAAAAGGGAAAAGCAATCCTGATCTCCCTTAGCTACACCTTTCTTGTCCTCGCCCTCTCGCGTCCCCAAATCGGGACAACCCTTGAGATAGTCAAGCGGAGTGGGTTGGATATTATGATTGGGTTAGACATTTCGGCGAGCATGTTGGCGGAGGATATCAAACCGAATCGGCTGCTCAAGGCAAAACACGCCATCTCTTCGTTTATTGATCGACTGGAGGGTGATCGGGTGGGGCTCATTGCGTTTGCGGGGGATAGTTTCGTTCAATGCCCGTTGACTACCGACTACGACGCAGCAAAGCTCCTATTGGCTGCCTTAAGTGTTGATACAATTTCGCAAAGCGGCACGGAGGTTAGCCACGCCATTGAGATAGCCGTCTCCAGTTTTAATCAAGCGGAGCATAAGTACAAGGTTCTGCTCTTCTTCACAGATGGCGAAGACCATGGGGAAAAGGCGATTGAAGCGGCAGAAGCGGCAGCCAACCAAGGGGTACGTATCTATTGCATCGGTGTAGGTTTGCCGAATCAAGGAACGCCAATTCCGCTCCGTCACTCGGACGGTGAATTTCGAGGATACAAACATGATCGAAACGGTAAACCTGTCGTGACAAAACTGGAGGACGCGCTATTGCGGGAAATTGCCCAACTAACGAACGGGAATTATTACCAAGCCACACCGGGCGCAGCAGAAATGGATCGTCTGTTTGCAGAACTTGGTGCGATCGAAAAACGCAAAATCGAGGAACGAGAGTTTACTCAGTATGAAGATCGATTTCAGTATTTCTTGGCGTTCGCGCTGCTGTTCTTGGTATGGGAGTTTCTGCTGCTTGAGTCCCGCTCTAATAAATCTACGGCTACAAGAGAAGAGGTCTAGTGCTGCTCCGCGCCTAAACGTTTCTTGATGCACTATTTCTACCAGAATGTGCCTACGCATATCGTTGAGCCTTAAACACCGATCCGCTACGTGAAAAATTCCTCATTATGCGGACGCAGATCCAACTCAAATGCCCACGCGCTCTTAGGTTGTTGTACCAAACTCCAGTACGCTTCAGCGATATCATCGGGCAGCAATAACGGTTCATCCTCCGATAATTGGTAACGCTCACGGACGCTTGGTGTGTCGATAACACCATCAATGATAATATGGGCGACGTGAATCCCTTTTGGTCCCATTTCCCGCGCCAATGCCCATGCCAACCCTCGCACAGCGAATTTCGCACTGGAAAACGCAATCGCACCCGCTCTGCCACGGATAGCCGAAGTCGCTCCCGTGAAGAGGATCGCACCACTCCCCTTTTCAACCATATCCGGCACTACCTGTTGAGTGCAGACGAACGATCCGAAGGTGCAGACCTCCCATGAGCGTCGAAAATCTTCGGCAGTCAATTCGTCAAACTCACCCCACGCTGCGTTACCGGCATGATTGATAAGAACATCAACCCCTCCCAACTCCTCGCGGATTGTGTTAAAACTGGTTTCAACCATTTGAGAATCTGCGATGTCGGTCGGCAACGCGATCGCCTTTGTGCCTGATGCCTCTATCTCTGCCGTGAGCGTTTGGATATAGCCCGATGAGCGGGCAAGTAGTCCTACCTGATACCCTTCAGATGCGAATTTCCTGACGAGTGATGCGCCAAGTCCCGGACCAACACCTGTAATTACAGCAGTCTTTTGCATTGTAGTTTCCCTCATTTCTGTTTAGATGTTTTTCAATAGATTAGTGTCTTAATCATACTATCATTGCCCCCAATTGATGTCCAGAGCAAAAAATGCTCGGTTATCTTCCCCTCTCCCGTCCCGCCACATTGTTCCAAAAAACTTGCATTTGATTTGAGGGATGTGCATAATAGTTCACTGGAAAATAGCATCCATCATAGAGATATTATGACAACATAAATTTCATATCACGTATTCGGAGGATTTGATGCACGATTCACGGTTGGAGAAACTTGCAGATGTACTGACAACCCACTCAACCAAGGTACAACCCGGTGAGTATGTTCTGATTGAAGGGTTTGATATTCCAGAAGAGATGATTATCGCTTTAATTCGCACAGTGCGGGAGGCTGGCGGCGTACCACTCGTTGAGATTAAGCAGAATCGCATCCAGCGTGAACTGCTCCGAAACGCCGATGAGGAAGGATTGAAACTGATTGGTGAATACGAAGGGTACCGGATGAAACAGGTACAAGCGTATATTGGCATCCGTGGCAGTCAGAACATCGCCGAGATGTCCGATGTGCCAACGGAGGGGATGCGGGCATACGAAAAGCACTGGCTGACCCCTGTCCACTTCGATATCCGCGTCTCCAAGACGAAATGGGTTGTCCTGCGTTGGCCCTCACCGTCAATGGCACAAAGCGCAAAAATGAGCACCGAAGCGTTCGAGGACTTCTATTTTGACGTATGCACCCTCGACTACAGCCATATGGAAAAGGCAATATCACCGCTCAAAGCCATGATGGAGGGAACAGATGAAGTTCACATCGTTGGGCCGGAGACGGATCTGAAATTCAGCATCAAGGATATCCCCGTGATCCCCTGCACCGGTGAAAGGAATATCCCGGATGGCGAATGTTTTACCGCCCCCGTCCGCGAATCGGTCAACGGCGTTATCCATTTTAATACCCCAACGCTCTATCAAGGAACGGTGTTTAACGATATTTGCCTCCACTTTGAGAACGGTAAGATCGTCAATGCGTCTGCCAATAACAGCGAAAAACTCAACGACATCCTCGACACAGATCCAGGTGCACGATATATCGGCGAGTTTGCTATCGGGTTTAACCCATATATCAACAACCCGATGCTCGATATTTTGTTCGACGAGAAGATCGCGGGGTCATTCCATTTCACACCCGGACAGGCGTATGAAGACGCGGATAACGGGGTGCGCTCAAGCGTCCATTGGGACATGGTGATGATCCAAACGCCTGAGTATGGTGGTGGGGAAATCTCTTTCGATGGGACGTTGATTCGGAAGGATGGAAGGTTTGTCCTCCCCGAGTTAGAGGGACTTAATCCCGAGAGTCTGCTGTCAGCATCGGGAACGGATTGACGCTTTATTTGCTGTTCATCTCCTCAACACGCCGGTCAAGCTGCCGAAACTGCCAGCCCCACCGAACATTGTAGAGGAACTGCCGCAGATCAAACCGGTTATCGTCGGGCGAATACGACTCGGCGTGATACGATGGCGTCAGTGTCGTCATCTTATGACGGTTCACAGAATAGTAGTAAAAGAAGCGTTTGACCTTCTCGGCTACCTCTTGGGGTGGCAGATGATTCCATTCGTGCACCAGTTTCTCAAACATACTTACGGGACCGCATCGATCAATCTTCCGTAACCTCCCGAAACGACTGAGCTCATCGTAGGTCATGCCCATATCCGCCTCATCCTCTTGTGTGTATGTTTCAGTGATCGGTTCCAGTTCTGCTGTCGGTGGCGCTTCGACCACTTCAATAAGGGCGTCGTAGCCCAGATGGTCCGCTGCCCATCTCAAAAACCGGCGGAGGTCGGTCTTACTGATTCCGCCGATTGGGTTCAGATCTGCACTGCTGCAATCATATTTGGTCACATATCCTCGCAGGCTCTCATCCACATTGGCACTGCCCAGAACCAGCAGTGCTCCACCCCTGCCGCGCGTCCAGGGCAGCAACTGCGCCATGAGATAAGCAAGGGTCATACGAATACGCGCCTGAATATTCTGCAGGGCATTATTTTCCTCAGCCGTTCCGCCCTCCACCTTGAACTTCGGGGTTTTCCCGGTGATGCCCACAAAAAGAGAGTAGAGCGCAGCGACGACCGAATCGATATTTACGTTCAGGTGATAAGAACCAATCTGATCGGTCAACTGTTTCGCACGATTTCGTGTCGCCTTTGAGCTATTCCGCGTTGCCATGTAACAGGTATAAAAGATTCGGTTAGCAAATTCGCGTGGGTCGGTCGGCAGGTACGCACTATCTTGGCTTTCCCCCACAATTCGACGGGCATCGCGGATGACCTGCTGGTTACCCGCGTGCGCCGCATGTGCGACCATCTGACACATTGAGCCGACGATCGTTGCTACCGATGAGCTATCCGCCCCGCCGGAGATCGGTAAGAAGTATCCCGCCACACCAGAACGTCTCAGGTAGTCCCACAGCCAACAAGCCGGACCGTAGGCTATCTCTTCTGCCGGTATATGATAGATCACCTCAATTGGAGAGGAGGGAGAATCCGCGAAATTTTCAGCAGTAAGTTCAAAATCCGCGCTTATTCTGGGCACCGGATCTGATTGGCTGGCTTGGACCATTCGACTTATAACCGCGCCCCGCTTCGAGCGCACATCTTCCAGATTTACAGTTGCTGTTACAACTTCAACCTCATTCAGCGAAAATTGGGAGCCCTGCGCCACAATCTCTCCGTTGACGGCGATGAGCGCGCATCCATCATAGTAAAGTCGTCCTCCATCACACCCCTGCTGATTCGCGTAGAGGTAGACGCCACCACTTTTCGATGTGGCATTGCGGATGAGATCGACCCGTGTATTCAGCTTCCGAAGTTCGTGGTGTGAACCGGAACCGTTCGCGATAATTTCAATCCCGTCCAAGCCGAGATAGATATGTGGACTACTCGGTGCGAAAAGCTCCTCACAGGTTTCAGCGGCTAAGGCAGTATCCCGTGTCGCAAGTGCTGCATCGCCGAAGGGAACCGTTTCCTGTCCCGTTACCTCTCGGAGCATACGCGGCAGGTGATATTCTTCCACCTGGCGTGGATGTTGCCATGCGGCAAACCACCGTGTTTCCCGATAGTTGCCGTCAGCGGCCAGAATCAGCTTGGGACGGATGAGGAGAATCTTACCATTCAGTGCGAAGATGCGACAGTTATACCGCACATTTTTGTGCATAACCGGCATCCCGATATCGCACAAAATGTCGGTTGTCAAATCGCCCTTGAGGATTTCAGCAAGGCATTCCCACGAATGGAGAAAAGTATCTCCCTCCAAGAAATGATCCTCACAACCATACCCCGGTATCTCAAGTTCGGGACCAAGCCGATAGCGTGCCCCACTTTCCTTGGCTATCCGAATCGACTCGACAATCCGCCCCAGATTCCCTTCGAAATCGAGTGCCCATTGGGTGAGGTTGCACGTTGCTAAGGTAGTAAGTTTCATGAGTTTGCACTTAAAACGTGATGCGTGAAACGTGAAACGTAAAAAATAACTTGCGGAAGGTTGATAACAAGGTGCAAATTGACAATCAAATCTACTGTGTGCAAACAGCTTGATTCATTTGTCAGTTCGCCATTGGATGTGTTATTATATTTTTTGAAGAATGGCTGATATCAAAGGAACAAATCTGTGAATATTAACGAATACAAGCCACAGTTGACATCTTTCTTTCATACAAGCGATGTTGTACTCGCCTACCTTTTTGGATCGGAGGCGAAAGGCACTGCCAACCGTGAATCTGATATCGACATCGCTGTTCTGTTATCCGATCGGGTTCCAGAAGCGGAATACGGTCAACGAATAGTAAATCTCAATACCGAGCTTATCGGTATTTTCCAACGGGATGCAATTGACGTTGCACTGCTGAACACCGCCCCACCGCTCCTGGCTTTTCAAGTTGTACGTCACGGCGTTGTTATCTATGATCCAGATCAGCGGTATGTCTCATTCTATATTGACACCTTCAATCGTTATGCCGATACTCAACCTTTGCGTGACCTCCAATGGCAATACTACCTCAAAAGACAGGGTGCCAAATCCCAAAATCCCCGAAACGAGATCGGTTAAGTATGATTGACCCACAAGCTGTCCAAGCCTTGTTACAATCGCTTTCGGAATATACCGAGGATCTCCGCACCTATCAGCGGTTAAATCATGATGATGTGATAGCAGACCGCAATTATCAATCGATGATTCGTTACGCGCTGCAAACGGCAATCCAGTGTGTAATTGATATTGCGAATCATCTGCTTATCGGCGGCGACTTGGAACAACCGTCTGACAGCAGGTCTGCAATACTCGGACTTGGTAGATACGGCATTCTGCCTCAAGATTTTGCACAGGGGCTCGCTGGCATGTCGGGGTTAAGGAACGTGATTGTGCATCGGTATATGACGGTCGACGATGAGTTAATCTACCAATTTCTGCAAAGGTGCGTTACCGATTTTGAGACGTTTAGTCAACACATCGTCGATTATTTGCGAGAAAATTGTTGATAGACTGCGTGTTGGGTTTCACTGTATCCATCTATAGTGAGGGTGGTATTGAAAGGTAGTACCTCTATTGTGCTTGATAGAGATTCGGTTTAGCCGTTCAACCCAACCTACATCACTGCGCCATGTTTTCACGTTTCACTCCCACGGTTTCAGGATCATTTTACTATTCTGATGGGAGGACGAGATCTCAAACGCCCTCTGAATCTCACTCATCGGAATAATGTGGCTGATAAGCAGATCGTCAATCAACGGCGATTCTTGGATTACTTTCATAATCCCAGGAAAATCGCTGAGATTATAGTGCCAGTTGCCGATGATGGTAAGTCCCTTGCGAATAAGATCTGGACTGACGCGGATCGGCAAATCTTGACCACACTCTCCAACATAAGCAACCTTTCCTTTGCGCCGTGCTGCGTCAATGCAGAGTCGTTCGGCTTGAACGGTTCCAGAGCAGTCTAACGCATAATCCACACCGATCCCGTCCGTTAAGTCTTTGATTTTCTGAAGGATGTCCGGATCGCTTGGGTCGAGGACTTCCGCGGCACCCATCTGCTTCACGCGTTCAGCGCGCCACGGGACCGACTCCACAGCGATGACCCGCGCGCCACGAAAACGAGCGTTGACCACCGCGCCAAATCCGACAGGACCGATGCCAGTAATCAGCACGGTATCATAGGCACTCAGACCCATCGTCTGGAATGCGCCAAATGAAGGTCCCAGCGCGCAGCAAGCAAGTCCTGCATGTTCATAGGACACGCCATCTGGAATTTTTGGTAGGATCCAAGACGGCTTCAGAAGATATTGCGCCATCGTTGCCCGCCCTTCAGGCGAACCGGTGAAGGCTTCAAAATCGTGAGCGCTTTCGCAGTGAATATAGTCACCATCAACGCACAGATGGCATTTGCCACACGGGTACTGTGGCATTACGACCACCCGATCTCCCTCTTTGACCTTTCCCGGTTGTGCCACTTCCACAACTTCGCCTGCTGCTTCGTGTCCGAGCGATTCTGATTTTCCTCCCGACACATAGTTCTTGTACTCGGTGCACATGGGTGCCGCGTGTACTTTGACGACGACCCAATCCTCTTTAGGTTGCGGATCTGGCACCTCAGCAATGCCCGCTTGGCGTTCTCCAAGTATGACTGCTTTCTTCATCTATGGTCTCCTGAGTGTGTTTATTTTAGGAGTTACGCAGTTGCGGGGCAAGATGCCCCGCCTACAGGTGGTTTTGCGTAAGTCCTATACTTGTTATTCGCTCAGTTGGTCTCGCAAGGTAGTAAAATTATGATTGCCTCTCAACCGGCATTATATCAAAATCAAGGTGCCATTGCAAGCGCAAACAAAACACAAAAAAATCTTGACATCCCTGCAAACGTCTGTTACCATATTTCTGTGTCGGATAATTATCAAATAAGGAGATTTACACCGTGTCATACTCACCATCACCCCACAGATCAACACGCGAGACTGAAAGTCAAAATATACGTCTTTCTATTGGGATTATTTCTATTATTATTATTCCGTCTCGCGATGGTGGGCTGATGCAAACGACGTAAACTCGATCACAGCAGTCATAACAATACAAACGCCCATCATCGGAAACGATTTCGGTGGTGGGCTTTTTTATTTGCAAGGAAGTGTATAAACTCATTAGCTCGTTCAAGTTGCGCACAGGAGAAAAGCATGTTTAAAGATGTACCCAATACTATAGACTTCGTCGCCCAAGAACATCAAATTTTAGATTTCTGGCGCGACAGCGAGGTCTTCCACAAACTTCGAGAGCAGCGGCAGGATGCACCACGCTGGAGTTTCATTGATGGACCCATCACCGCCAACAACCCGATGGGTGTTCATCACGCATGGGGACGGACCTACAAGGACCTCTTCCAACGATTCAAAGCCATGCAAGGCTATCAGACGCGATACCAGAACGGGTTTGACTGCCAAGGGCTCTGGATTGAGGTCAATGTCGAGCGCGACATGGGTTTTAAGGCAAAAAAGGACATTGAATCCTACGGCTTGGATAAGTTTGTGAACGCTTGCAAACGACAGGTGCTAAGGCATGCAGCAACACAGACAGAACAGTCTGTACGGCTCGGCTACTGGATGGACTGGAACGATCCAAATCTCCTGCGCGAGTTGGAGAAAAAAATGGAAGAAGATCCTTCACAGACCCTCACTGTAGAGGGTCCAAATGGTCCCGTTACGGATACGGTTGAGCAACTTGTCGGAAGGCTCGGATTACCGGAGTTGGGTGGGTCTTATTTCACATTCTCCAATGAAAACAACTACACGATTTGGACAATGCTGAAGAAGTGTTTTGATCGCGGCTGGATCTATAAGGGCACCGATGTAATGCCGTGGTGTTCGCGGTGTGATACCGGCATCAGCCAGCACGAGATTGTCACCGACGGCTACCGAGAGCTGACGCATACCAGTATTTTCCTCCGCTTCCCGCTGCGCGACCGTCCCGGCGAGAGTCTACTGGTCTGGACGACGACGCCGTGGACGCTGACAAGCAACGTGGCAGCGGCAGTCCACCCAGACCTTACCTACGTGTTGGTGGAGCAGGACGAGCATCGTTTCTGGTTGAGCAAGGGTGCACTGGAAAACGCCATCCGGGGCGATTATAAGACTCTGGAGGAGAAGTCGGGCGGTGAATTGGAAGGTTGGGCTTATGATGGTCCCTTCGATGAACTGCCAGCCCAACAGACCTCCGGGGCCGCTGAAGGGCACCGCATTATTCTGTGGGACGAGGTCGGTGAGGCGGAAGGTACGGGGATTGTCCACACCGCGCCCGGCTGCGGTGCAGAGGACTTTGAGTTGAGCAAAGAACAAGGCATTCCTGTTATCGCGCCGCTTGGAGCAGAGGGGATCTATCTCGACGGATTTGATTGGCTGACAGGTCGTCAAGTCCACACCGTTGCGGAGGACATCTTTGAAAATCTGAAGGAGAAAGGGATTGTCTATCGCCTCGAAGACTACACCCACCGCTACCCGGTGTGTTGGCGCTGCGAAGAGGAACTGGTTTTCCGTCTTGTGGATGAATGGTTCATTTCAATGGGTGAGCAGCTTGATAAACCTTACGAGCAAGTAACGGAAGAAGAGAAGGAACAGAATCTGCGCTACCAGATGATGGAGGTTGTCCACAATGACACCAAGTGGTATCCTTCCTTCGGGCTTGCCCGCGAACTCGACTGGCTGCGCAACATGCACGATTGGATGATATCGAAGAAACGCTACTGGGGCTTGGCACTCCCCATCTACGAATGCGACGAGTGCGACCATTTTCATGTTGTCGGGAGCCTTGAGGAATTAGAGGAACTTGCTGTCGAGGGCTGGGATGAGTTTGAGGGGCATACACCACATCGTCCGTGGATTGATGCGGTGAAAATTGCCTGTCCAAGTTGCGGTGCGGCTGCTTCGCGCATCCCGGACGTTGGGAATCCGTGGTTGGATGCAGGTATTGTCAGCTTTAGCACAATGCAGTATCGCACCGACCGCGACTACTGGAGCCAATGGTTCCCCGCTGATCTGATTAGCGAAAGCTTCCCCGGACAATTTCGGAACTGGTTCTATTCACTGATAGCGATGAGCACGGTAATGGAGCGCCGTGCCCCGTTTAAGCACAACTTCAGCTATGCGACACTGTTTGCGGAAGACGGACGGGCAATGCACAAATCTTGGGGAAACGCTATCTGGTTCGACGACGCTGCCGAATCGATGGGCGTGGATGTGATGCGCTGGATGTACTCCGCCGCGAAACCGGAACAGAATCTACTTTTCGGTTACAGCCATTCGGATGAGGTTCGACGCCAAGTCCTCATTCCGTTCTGGAATGTGTATAGCTTCCTCGCTACCTATGCAAACCTTGATGGTTGGCAGCCGTCCACAGGGCTCTGGAAGGAAAAGCCGGAAGCGTCTGAAAATCTTCTTGACCGGTGGATTTTATCCCGTCTGCAAAGCACGGTTCGCTCGGTAATGGAACGTCTGGACGAATATTCCCCGGATGGTGCCTGCCGTGTCGTTGAGGATTTTCTGGATGACCTGTCGAACTGGTATCTGCGGCGAAGTCGTCGTCGTTTTTGGAAGTCAGAAGCGGATACCGATAAGGAAGCCGCCTATCAGACCCTGTATCAAGTGATGGTGACGACCAGTCGTCTGCTCGCACCGTTTATCCCCTTCGTTACGGAGTCAATCTTCCAGAACTTGGTGGGTTCGGTGGATCCAGATGCCCCTGAAAGCGTCCATCTCTCCGATTACCCCACTGTGGATGAGGAACTCGTTGACATTTCACTGGAAGATGACATGCGTCTCGCACGAGACCTCATCGGTTTGGGACGTGCTGCTCGGAATCAGTCGGGGATCAAAACGCGGCAACCGATTGGGCGCATCGGGATTGGTGGTATATCCGAAAAGCAACAGGCTGCCGTCAATCGTCTGTCCGCACTTGTTTTGGACGAATTAAATGTCAAGGAGATCTCTTACCACGAGGGGATTGACGAGTTTGCAAGTTACACAATCAAGCCGAATTTCAAGCTGCTAGGTCCGAAATACGGAAAGAATGTCCAAGCAATTGCGAAGGCAATGGCATCGGCTGATGCGCTCACCCTCAAACAGGAACTTGATGGAAATGGTGAATTAGAGATTCAGGCGGACGGTGTGAGTTACACCCTAGAGAGGGCAGAGGTTGATGTGCAGTCGGAGAATCGGGGGGGGTATGCCGTCGAAGCAGACGCCCACAAGTTTGTCGCTCTCTCAACAGAACTGACACACGAACTCATCCTCGAAGGTTTCGCGCGGGAGTTGGTCAACAAGATTCAGCAGATTCGTAAGGAAGCGGATTTCAATGTGTCTGACCGGATCTCGCTCAGTTTGGAGTCGACGCCGATTGTCCACGAAGCGTTTGATCGCCACCGCGACTACATCACACACGAGACCTTGACGCTGCATGTGGTCGAATCATTAAGCCCAGACGCTTTTCTGAAGTCACAGAAGGTGAACGGGGAAGATGCAACGATTGGTGTGAAGCAGGTAGAAAAATAACCTCGAAACGTATACGATTTTTTTTATGTCTATTGTATGATGAACAAGGTTCAGTAATTGTGCCCTTCCCCCCGGAGGGGTTGTAGCACTTTTTCAAGCCCAGAGGCGATATCGCCTCTGGGCTTTTTTGTTATGTTATACTCAATCCAGATATTACCAAAATGGCTGCACCGTGGTAACCCTTCGCTTCAATTAAGATCTTAGTATCAGTCTCCGTTCTTACAGTCTCTTCACAGTCATATCCGCATAGATTCTCCGAGTATTAAAAAAAAGTGCGAAGAACTTCCAAGAAATTTGCCTCTATTAGATCATAAAGAAACCTCGTTGCTTTAGTGGAGTGAATATGGAAAGTTCCGACGAAATCTTAGTGCAACACGCACAACAGGGGGTTGAACGCGCCTTCAGGCAGTTGGTCCAGCGATACAACGAGCGGGTTATCAACATCTGCTTCCGGATTGTTGGAAACGATCAGGATGCCGAGGAAGCTGCGATGGACACATTCTTAGCGTGTTATCGAGGACTTGGTAGTTTTGAAGGACGGTCCCGTTTTTCGACTTGGCTCTATCAGATTGCCCGGCGTTGTGCCTACAAACAGATTGGCAGCCGTCCCCCCGAAAGTGAACCGATCAATGATCTGGAGATTCACGAAGACCGTTTGACGACGCAGCCGGACAAAAATCTTTGTGAACGCGAAATCCGAGAAAGGGTCGAACAAGCGGTTGATGCGCTGCCAGATCACTTGAAAGAGGTCGTAATTTTCTATTTTCTGGAGGGGCTTCCCTACCAGGAGATTTCGGAAATTATAGGATGTCCAATCGGAACGATTGCTTCACGAATTAACACCGCCCGTCAACTGTTGCAGCGAAAACTTCAACCTTTTGTCGAGGAGTGAAAACATGGCGACTTTAGATCAGATGCTCTTGCGTCTGCCCCGAAAAGCCCCCGATGCTGATTTTATGGATAGGCTTTTCGGACAGATTCGCGGTGCAGGCACCCTAGCACATGCGCTGCCTATAACCAATCCAGATCTATTTCTACTTGAGCCCGGATGGTTTGAACCGGTCCAATCGGATATGCAGGAAGAGGCAGAGTTTACACAGATCGATGCCAACCTTTATCCAGCACCGGTGATGCAAAAAGAGTCATCTTCCGACATTTATCAGTTCACCAAATTCAGTCCATGAAAGGAGAAACATATCATGATTCTAAAAGATGCACCGATCGTCCGCTGTGACGGCATATTCGACATCATTTTCTACGATATCAAAGGAGAACTCTTTCCTGAAGAGCACCGTTTGGCCTGTCAGGTTGATGCAACCATTCGCAGTCTGATGAGGGGGTTGGGCAAAGTGACATTCGCCCTACACCCAACGCTGGAAGTTTCTGCGGTGACAGCAGCAGGCGAATCGCTGGCTTTCGATCGGGACACAAAAGGTATTGATCAGCATGGTAACGGAAGTGTCCTGAATATTCATCTGAAACGCCCTTTACAGCGTGACGATGAACTCACATTTACACTCACCTATCAAGGTGAATTCATCGTTGGTGTGGATTCACGTTACGACGGATATATTGGTGAAGAGGGTGTCTTCATCAGTCCACACGCTGGTTGGTATCCATACTGCGTATATGGTCCTGTGCGCAATTACTATCCTGACGTTCCCTACCTTTTAGAGATGCGTGCCCCATCAGGATGGCTGCTGTTTTTATATCCAGGCGATCCGGAGGTGGCTGAACAGAATGGTCAGGTGACTTACCGTTGGGATTCACGTCAACCACACCGGCGACCGGGAGCAAATTGGGGAATAACACTTATCGGCGGGAAGTACCATAAAATTGAGCAGAAGATCAACAACCACCAACTAACGTTCTTCAGTCTTGACAAAGCTGGAACAGCCACTGATAGGTTCCTTAATCTCTTGAACGAATGGTTAGGATGGACAGATAAAATTGGTAACACCGCTTCGATACCACGTCACATCCAACTGGGAGAAACGGCACACTTTTTCCAACCCAACCACTCAATGCCGTACATCAAGTTTTTCTCGCGACAGCTGATAGAGGATTATCCACGCGAGTTGCTGACTAAGCAATGGTTTGCAAGAGAGGAAATTTTGCAGCATTGGGAGTCGCTGTCCGGTGCCAATTTGGCAGGACTATGGCTGCTTGGGAATTATCTCCATCTTCTGTTTCAGGAGAGTCGAGAGGAGACACCAGAAGGTTGGTTAGCAGCAGATCTGGAAACGCGTTTTCGTGAGTATTTGAGGTGTCGAATCAGAGATCCATGGCTTGGACATAGCGAACATTTGCTTGGCACAAGAGATCTTTGGATCTTGTGGATGTGGCATCAGATCATCGGCGATGAAGCGTTTTATCGCTCCCTTGCTCGCCTGAGTACCGGACCTCTGCCACAGGATCGCCCGCTCACAATGAAAGATTTCTACCAATTGACGAGTGATGAAGCCGGTGTTCCGTTCGACTGGTTTTGGGAGCAGTGGGTCGAAGGGGTTGGTGCGATGCAGTTTTGGTTCGAGAAAACGGTCACCAAGGAACACGAGGATGGTTACTCTGTGGAGGTATGGCTCAATCAGACAGGTGCTCTGTATCAGGTGCCGCTTGAGGTACTGCTGCGAACCGAAACGGAGGAAATTCGCCGCCGAATCTTTATTCGTGAACGGATGAATCACCTCATGTTCCAATGCCACGGAAAGCCTTTAGAGTTAGAAATCGATCCGGAGGGGAAGGTTTTCAAAGCTCCGGAAGTGAATAGGCTTAAACCCATTGACCTTGGATTTTCGATTCCTTTTGGAGAAACCATGTTTAAATGGTCAGAGGTGTTCCGTCAGGGGAAACGTCTCGTGATAGCGCCATCAGAGTTGAGATCTGTTGCTGAAGGGTTACGACCTTGTCTGGAAAAGCGAGCCAGGAATTTGCCCCAGATTATCAGTGACGATCCGAACTTTGATCGAAACCAGCGGTTTCCGGTTCCTGTGGAGATTCACACGCCTGACGAAGTCAATGCTGAAATGTTGAGGGTACATAATCTTGTTTTGATTGGAACGCCGCAGAATAATCCACTAATCAAGGAATGTGTGCTTGACTCGCTTACCTTTGGTCCTGATCGAATCGTCGTGGGAGAAACCATGATTGATAGTACCGACCAAGCTTTAATCGCTCTCGGCGAACATCCGATGAACCCAGAACGTTTCTGCTTGCACGTCACGGGTTTATCAGACGAAGCGATGCACGAACCACCGGACTTCACGGAGATGCCCGGCGATTACCTTATCTATCGCAATGGAAAGGCGTTGAAGGTCGGCTATCAGAAACCGTACCGGCTGAAGTATCAGTTTTGATAAACAGCATCAGTTTCTACGACAATTGGAGGACGCTGATATCAACAAAATTGGATTTCATAGACATGTACAGCAAAAGTACTCTCAACTGAAAGCAATGCCAATTTACAGCACCTTCACATAGTCATACATTTTGTAGATTGTACGATAGCCGATAGATTCGTACAGTTTCCGCGCCACTTCATTACTACCTGCAACACCTAACACAGCGTCTTCAATCCCTCTGCTCTTTAACCGCCAGAGACCTTCTAAGACAATAGCGCGAGCGAGCCCTTTTTCCCTGTATCTTGGAGCGGTCCCAATAGGATCTGTCCATCCCTCCCTACGCTCAGAGTGCATCAGGTCCAGTGGATCGTAGTAGCATTGGCAGAAGGCAGCGAAGGTCCCATCATCAGCAACAACAATCAGATCTAATTCAGGGGTGTATTCGGGGGTCTCCATCCACTTCTGGTGTGTTTCAACCGACGTCGCCTTTGGGATAGCAGAATTCACTAATGCGACATACGCCTCTATTTCATCTGATCCAGATAGATGACGAATCTTAAATCCTTGTGGAGCAAGAGACCTATCAAGCGGGACATCATCTAAGCGTCGAATCATCCGCAGCCCCTGTCTGTCATTGTCGCGTCGAAATCCCTGTCGTTCAAGCGATGAAATCCTTTTGGGATTATCCTCTCGGACTCTTCTGCACCTAAAGGAGATAGGCTTGCCTCGACGGATGTGGCTTGCCCTGCCACATGCCCAAGCCAAGATCTCTTGTTCCAGTTCTCCGCCTTCTTCACTCGGTCCCACCAAGTAAAACAGCCCCCAAACGGATAGATCAACCAGTGCAAAGCCGCATACAGTTCCATTACTTTCCTTCCAAATCCGCACATCAGTCGCGAGGTTTATGGAAGTTGACGACAGGGCGGAGTTAGATGTTAATAGGTGCCTCAGCATAAACGGCAGAAAATGGTCAATACTTTGGTTCGCTTTGCAGGTGAGCAATAGTTCTATGACCCTCTCCATATCCCTGTTACTTTCAAACGGATGCGAGGTCATATTACCTACCCGTGCCCTGTTGGGCGCTTTGCAGATGTTCTGCGTGACAATTTTCATTGAGATCAAGCTGCTCCAGTATTTCCTTGGCACAGGTTGGCACGTCACGTTCTGTTGTGTCTAACACAATCTGTTTGAAAGGCCAATCAGTCAACAACTCAGAGGCGACTTTACCCATCTGATTGAAATAGGTGATCAGGTCTCGTATATTGTCACTGTTACATCTTTCTTGCGCCAAGGACTTCGCCCAGTTCTCACCTCGATCTTTTATGGCTCGTGTGAGAAGGATCTCCGTATCGCCTGTCAAAAAAATCTGGATTGGATTTAGCGGTGCCATGAGTTGGTTGAGTTGGGTATGGAACCGTAGAACTTGCCTTCTGGTACACCCCGCGGTAACAAGCCAGTCGGTACATGGAAGAATGGAATCCACGACATACACTTGGTCGGATTGAGTGCACGCATCAATAAAGTGCTTGCATGACGAAAGCAACGCCTTGAGGTTACCCGGGTTGTTCTGCTTGACCTCCTCCACGTAGGGAGCAAAAGCGTCTAAATGTAGGACATCGCTTTCGGCAACATACTTGATCCTTATCCCCTTTTCCTGTAGTGTATCATGGATGAGACGGGAAAGTGTGGATTTCCCTGATCCGGAGCCGGGACCGTAGAAGAGGAGGAGTTTGGTTTTCATCTAATTCTGAAAATCCTGATTCGGACAATTTGCGGTGCTAATGCTAACATCATTCGTCCCGTTGGACAGCAACCTCCCGTTTCTCCTCCCAAGACTGCACGATGGCTTCCACAACACGCAACGCCTGAAGTCCATCCCGCCCCGATGGCAGCGGTGGGCGGTCGGCGAGGAGATCATCGACAAACGCTTTAACGCGCCACGCAAAGGTGCCGTCGAAAGCGAGCTCCTCCATCCGAAAAATGGAAGGACGATATTCCTCTACAACCGAATCCTCGCGCCGCATCAGAGTTGCAAGGCTGAGGACATTATCTACAACAATCTCTGCATCCGATCCACAGATTTCCAAGCGTTCGATGGGATGCGTGAAATCACTGTCCCAGCTGGCGAGCAGTGAAGCGACAGCGTCGGTTTCATATCGTGCAGAGATTGCCATACTCGTCCAACACGGATCCTCATCGGGATTGGCATCTTTTATGCGCGGATGCGCCATCTGTACGCAGACCGCTACGATTTCACCGCCAAACCAGCGTAACAAATCAATGGCGTGGGTCTGAAGTTCATACAGCAGATAGTAAGGACCCTTCCACGTTGAGACTGGTCCGCCCTGTGACAACTTCATGTCGATGTAGGCAATCTGTCCGCATTCGCCGTTATCAAACCATTCCCGTGCCTTCGCATATCCCGGTGCAAATCGGCGGTTGTAGTCGATGGCGAGGTGCACACCTTTCTCCTCTGCCTTTGCGACCATCTGTTCTGCTTCACCAATTTTAAGTGACAACGGTTTCTCGCACATCACATGCTTCCCGGCTTCCAAGCATTCGATGACCGGTTCAAAGTGCAGGTGGTCTGCTGTAACAACATCAATCGCATCACACTCTTCATTCGCCACCATCTCTTGGATTGACGGATACCAATTCGGGACACCGAGTTCTTGGGCGCGACTTTTCGCTTTTTCTGCATCAATATCACAAACAGCAACGAGTTCCGCTTGGGGATGTTCGAGGTACCCAAGCTGATGCCGCCTTCCAATTACACCACATCCTACTGCTGCTACTTTCAACTTTCTTGACATTTTCTATCCTTTCGATTGCTTTGGCTACGAGGAAGTTATCATTTGAAGTCCACCGACTATAATACCACATCACAAATTTCGATGTTACAAGTTTCTGAGTCTCTTGATACACCATGAGAGTTATGCTATAATGTTGAACAACTTAGGTTGCAAATGTGTAGATCCATCAGCAAGCCAACGAGAAATCCAATTCATGAAATCATAATAATCCGAGCGCTATATTTCTTCACATCCCGACTGAGAGCATGATAACCACGCTGACCAAAGGACACGTACCCCTACCAATCGATCATGAGATCCGTTCCCGCCTTGAGGCCGGTTGTGCGGACACGTTTCTGCATATCGTTCCCACAGACCATGCCCGCCTCAAATGGCACCGCGAATACCTCAGCAATACCCCAAACCGAGCCATTACAGGTTTGAACATCTACACCCTCGAAAATTTGGTCAGGCAATTGTATGTACGCCTGGACACAGGACGCAGACACACCGGTGTGGGAATCCAAACGGTATGGACACACGACATCATGCAGCAGGAACAACTCCCGTTTCTGAACCCACAGTCGGAGACTCGTGTCCCGCAAGGAACTGCAAGGCAGTTGCGGGGAGCAGTCAACCAACTCAGGGCAACTGGCGTGGAGTGGCACCAGCTAAACGAAAGTTTGGAGTCAGCCGATGGAGATGCTCCAAATAGACTGGCTGATTTGATTGCGTTTTATAGGGCGTACGAGGCACGGTTTGGCACGCAGTGGGTCGATCGCGCCGGCATCCATAGCGCCGTTGCCGAAGGACTTGCGGAGAGTCCAGACCGTGCAGAAAGGTTGATGAGGCGAGTTTTTCCCAAGCTCGATCTGGTCGTTGTTACTGGTTTTGATGTGTTCCTTCCTCACGATCATCTAATCCTGAGCAGGATTGCCAACCTGCCGACAGTGAATGTGGCGATTCTTCTTGACTTCGACGAACAGAACGAGTCTCTTTTTGGGCATATCAAAACCACTTACGACCAATTCTTGGGTTATGGATTTGAGGGACACAGTGAGCAGGTAGAAAACTCTGGCGTCCCCCGTAACCAGCACTTCGCTGGCAATCTGTTTCGTACGGATCTGGGAGAGGGTTCTGCAATCGGCAAACTGGCACTTACCGATCAGATCACCTTACTATCCCCACCAAACCGGGTCCAAGAGGTAGAGGAAATCGCCAGATTAATTAAGCGACTGGCATTAGACCAACCCGCACTCGCCCTAGACCAAATATGCGTCACCTTTAATAGCCTAGACATCTATGTGCCGCTTATTCGCGAGCTCTTTCCGCTTCACGGTATTCCCTACATTTTAGGCTGGAGTGAGAGCCTTGAAAAGTCTACGGTCATTGCGTCAATCTTTACGTTATTTGAGCTGCTTCAAGGCAGTACACTTCCCGAAACTCGAAAGAGGGTTGAGCGGAGTCCCTATTTTCAGATAGATGATTTGGATTCCGTGATTGGCAGTTGCGGTTTAAACACGGATCTTTCACCAGACGGATTTCGAGAATCCTGTGGTCGATTGATGAACAATTTAAAAGTTCCTCAGCAGATTTTGAAGGGTAGCTGGGAGTTCAAGACGAGATTCGCCGTGCACAAGATAAACGCCTATCGCGAATTTCTCAGACTCATTGACGAGTTGGTTGAATTCCTGAAAATGACCCCTGAAACGAATGTGCAGCATCCACTCAACAGCTACATCCGTTGGCTCAAATGGATGACTTCAGAATCCGTCTTTCAATGGGAAAATCCAAACGATGAGGGGGTTCGTATTCTCCCACTTGATCAGACGAGAGATCTCTGTTTTGAAATCGTCGTCTTAGGCGGTTTGGTTGATGGCGAATTCCCTACAGTCTATCGGGCTGACACTTTTCTGCCTTCCGAACACAGGGGAATGGAATCGGATCGTCTGCGAGAAGACCGCTTCCTTTTTTACCAAGCCCTCACACTCTACCGTAAACAACTCTATCTGCTGAGTCCACAGTATGACGACAACATTGAGCTGGCGCCTTCTGCGTTCACTGAAGAACTGCAGCGTGTCGCTGAGATTAACACCGCTGTGGACGACGATGACACGCTTTTCAGTACAGAGAGTTTCCGTAAACATTATGGGACGCACGTCTGGGGGCATTCGGAAACGGATTGGGTAGAGCCCCCCGCTGTTCCTTCGGTGACCTTACCGAGACTCGATTTAATCGCGCACAACGTTCGTGTGGAAAAGAGTCGTACTACCACGCATGAATTCCGGCAGTACGAGGGGCATCTCCACCCGAACTGCCTAACCGAGACAAGCCGCATTGCACTCGAACAACATTGTAAAAAAGCCTTTTCGGTCACTCGATTAGAGACTTATGGCGAGTGCCCGTTTCGATATTTTTCTGGCGCAATATTGAAAATTGAGTCTCTTGAAGATGAGGAAACAGGCTTAACCAGCTTGGAGAAAGGAAGTCTAACCCACAAAATTCTGTTTGAATTCTACGATGCTCGTCGTGGTGCATCGCCGATCTCTGAATGTACGGACGCGGAGTTTGGGGAAGCTGTTACGGTGCTCCAGCGGATTGCACAGGGCCATCTTGACGCCAGGGCAGCGGAACTCGGTCTCAAGGGGCCGGACAAACTGTTTTGGGAAATGGAGGCCGAACGGTTGATCGGCGGTCATGGTAGGACGGGCGTCCTGCCCGCATTCCTTAACGCCGAGAAAGTGCGCGATCTTGAGGTACAGCCCTGTTTGTTTGAAGTTGGGTTTGGATTCGGTGATAGAATGGAGTCTACCGACCCGTTCCTCGGCAGCGAAGAACCAATAAGGATTGGGGAGGTCCTCTTGTCAGGAAAAATCGATCGGGTAGAATTGGGGAATGGGATATTCGTCATTGGGGATTACAAAACAGGCCGCAACACCCCCAAGATGGGGGACATCCGCGAAGGACGTAGCCTACAACTGCCGCTATACATCGCTATCGCCGAACAGCTGTTTAGGCAGCAGTCATCCCCTATTCCGGGTTTCGAGGGAGATCTTGAATTGGTTGAGGGGGTGGCAGGTGTCTATTACGTCTTGCAGGAGGAGAGCAAAGTCGAACTCGGTATTGGCGGCGAAGATTACAACGGCAGCGCATTTGACGTATCGTCCCGGAGCGGTCAGTTGTTATCCAATGCCGAGTCGCAAACTGAGGAGGCGGAGTCTGAGCCAAGTTTTGACGAATTCCGGTCCGTCATCAATAAGAGTATCGGATATGCAAACGACTACGTCTGTTCGATCGCAAAGGGAGACTTTCCGCTGACTTCCCACGACAAGACAGAGGTCTGCCGGTACTGTTCCTTCAAGCGTATGTGCCGTGTCGGCGTTATTGCGGAGGATATGCCCGCTTGACAGACCTCTATTTCTTACATCTCCATCGGTAGATACAACAGTGACTGATGTGCTATAATTATCCGAGACGCGATGTGTCAACGATATATTGTACGTTCAACCCGGTCCGAGAACGTTAATGAACCCATGGACAAACTGTTTTTCGTGTTTCACGTCTCATTGATTATAAGGTAAGGAGCAAAATTATCTATGTACGTTGAGGGACTTCTATCTTCGGTAACCCGTGTGAAGAGGGCACGTTCTCTGCGCGCCTCTTCGTGGGACCCAACCGGACGAAATAACGATGCCTGGAACATTGAACCGAATGAAACACGCGTTCTCGCTGATATCAAAGGGCCCGGCTGTATCAACCATATCTGGATGACCCAACGCGATGGTTACCGGAACGTGCTACTACGAATATTTTGGGATGGTGAGGAACATCCCAGTGTCCTCTGCCCGCTCGGTGACTTTTTCGGATTGGGCAGCGAAATTGTAAATTCCTATCAGTCACTGCTGTTCTCGGCTTCAACCGCAGGGAACAATCAATTCAACACCGGGTGTGCCCTGAATTCCTACGTGCAGATGCCGTTTAACAAATCGGCGCGCATCGAACTCGTGAACGAAGGCGATGAAATGCATCGTCAATACTTCTACATCGACTATGAACTTTATGACCAGCCGCTTGATGATGATGTAGCTTACTTCCACGCGCAGTTTCGTCGAGAAAATCCGTGTGATGGATGGGGGCACGAGATTCAAGTCAACACACCAGAAGCCAACATTGTCAACGCAGAAAGGCTAGCTTGGGACAACAATTACCTCATCCTTGAAGCAGAAGGACATGGACACTACATCGGCTGCAATCTTTCGATCACCAATTTTCAAGGGACGTGGTGGGGCGAAGGGGACGATATGATTTGGGTCGATGGTTACAAATGGCCCCCCGATCTCCACGGTACCGGTTCGGAGGATTATCTCAACCAAGCATGGGGGATGCAGCGCAACGCATTTCAACACAACGGCTCATCGATCTATGAGTCAGACACCGACGGTTACCAAACCTCCTATGTATTTCATCTCGAAAATCCGGTTCGATTTGAAAAAGAAGTTCGTGCCACCATTGAGCATGGACATGGGAATCACCTTCGTAATGAAACATCCTCAGTCGCCTACTGGTATCAACTTGAGCCACATAAACCGTTCGGTATCCTGCCCGCGCAGCAACGAAAACCGATACTTAAAGCTGAAGATGGAACGTGGCTTATCGATAAGACCGCGCAAACGCCACAAGTGGAACCAGTGCCGAACGATGAAATGAAGCAGTTAAAGGCGCAATGGGAGGAGAAGCAGAAAACTAAGCCGTAACACACGATGTCCGATCTTTGGATTTATGAATAACTACTATCTATGAGGGTTTAGAGTAGAGCAGCGCAACCGACTGAATGTGGTGCTGTCCCGACCTGTCCGAAACGCAAGTTACCCCGCCAAGCTATATTTCACAGTCGATGACAGACTCAACGTCAAATGGACTTATCTACTCATCTACCCTTTGATTTGATATAACTTTGGGAGGAGTTGAATGCTCGCAACTTTTCAGAGCGTCTTGGCATGGACTCTTATTCATGCCGGAGATACCGAGGGGACTGAAGAAAATCCCCCCGACGATGCTGCGCAAGAAGACGCAGCAGCAGAAACACAAGAGCCAACCGCAGATTCCGAGGACGATGAAGCTGAGGATTCAGATTTGACAAGCACGCCAACTGGCGATCAACAGGACGACGAAGAAACGGCGGAAAAGGATTCGCAACCATCTCCAGCTGTGGAAGTAGATGAAGAATCACATTCTGACGATATTCAAGACAGTGTGGCAACCGGAGCAGCCCAGTCCGCCCCAGAAAGTACAGAGGAAGTAACGATATCTCCTGAGAAGGCTGTTGTTGGGGTTTCCACAGAGGAGCCGATCGCGGAAACAGCTGCAGTTGATGATGCAGGAGTTCAAGGTGCCGCAGACGAAGCAGCGGCTGAAGACTCAACTGATTCCGAGGAGGAAGCAGTTGAAGATCCTAAGATTCCGCTTAGTTTTGGGGTGATAGATGAGGTATATAATTTTGTCAATGAATTCCAGCACAGTCAATCAAACGATGCTGGGCAGACCTCCGCTAACGCTCAGGACAGCGCTGGAGGTGTAAAGAAAGCAGCACTCTTTGAACCTCCTCCTGTCGAAGGCGATGCGCGAATCCAATATGAGGTGGTACTCCCGAAAGTCGAGTCTAACGAAAACCTGATCTTGCATTTCAGTATCGGGTTGAGAGATGGCGTCGATTTCGAACTGCCGCACACAAAGCCTGATGGGGTACAGTTTTCCATCGAAATTTCAGGCCAACGTCGTCTTGAAGCCGTTTCCGAAGCGTGCCGATGGGATGAGTACCTTATTGACCTCTCCGATTTTGCGGGTAGCACGGTCCAAGTTGCCTTTCTGACCAATTGTAACGGTGCCGGTAATACTGACTACGACTGGGCTTTATGGGGAAATCCGCGCGTCCTAAAGCTGACCCGGACCTCACTATTGGTTCGAAAA
>JAJECO010000037.1 GCA_022822005.1 Candidatus Poribacteria bacterium | reverse complement strand
AGGCTTCGATAAGGGGCACTATTGGTGAACGTCTACATATTTATATCGTTCACCATAAATATAGTGAGCATGTACCGTTGAATAGTGGAGGACGGAAGAAACCGAGTTTTGAAGAAAAAACTCGGTTTCAGGGCAAATAGCTTCCTCAGATGACTTTTCAAACCCTTCAAGCCGCATACACTTCTCTCCCTTCCTGCAACACAGTCCGATAAATCAGACCGATGTTGTCCTTGTGCTGCTCTAGGTCATTGGGGGTTGCCACCAAAATATCGAAAGGCACTCCTACCCCCCGGATCTGGCGGTATAGCAGTTGGGCAGTCCGTCGTCGGTGGACACCTTCGGGCATTACTACAAGCACGTCAATATCGCTGTCCGTACCCATCTCGCCCCGAGCCGCAGAACCGAACAGAATGATTCGTAGAGGATGAACAATCTCAACAATGCGTTGTACCAGTTGTTCGATTACCTCAGGTTCGGATTGCATATTCAGCCTCCATCGCCGTGATAATACATTTCGAATCTGATAGGCATTTATTATAGCGTAACTCCTTTAAGTATCAAAGATCTTATCGCCAATGTAGGGCTATTCAGTTTTAGGCTTATTACGCATTTTGTTTGAAAAGTCAGAGTCGGAAAGTCGCTCTTAGAGCGAAGTGTCGGGATTTGGAAATCCCTCCTACCGAAGAACTAAATGCCCCTAGCCAATGTGCAATTAAAAAAGTTGTCAGTCTGCCCAATGGCGTGTTAAAATGTAAGTACGTTTTTCGGTGATTGAGACTTTCAAAAATCGGACTCTCACTCCTCAGTTTGTAGCAATCAGTGGAACCGAAGGCAGCGGCTCACATGGCAGGATTAGGAAACACCGTATGAACATAGGTAGCGTCATACTCTTTGTCAAAGATATGCGAACGGTTACCGCATTCTATAGGGATATTGTTGGACTACTCCCTGACGAAGAACAGCCGTTTCCACCGCACCGCTTCTACCGTTTTGAAACCGGGCAGTGCAAGCTGTGTCTGCACAGCGCGAGTAAGCCAAACGGCGGGAGACAAAAAGTTGTCTTTCACGTCGAAAGCGTAAAAGCTGTTCACGATGCCCTCAAGGCAAAAGGCTTACGATTGAGGCCGTTGAAAAATTCAGAGGAAGGATTAACCTGTTTCGATATTTCAGACCCCGAAAGCAACAGAATTCAGTTCTGGGGAAACTACTAGTACACTGTCAGGTAAATGCTAATAGTCCTGCTCGTAGTGGATTGACAAATCCACTACACAGATACCTCGCACATTACGCGATAGTCCGGGTTTATGGCTTGGATATGTCTATCCAAGCCGAGCGGTGAGTGACTTGTCACAATTTATTTGACGAAGTACTAGTGCTAATCTCGATTGAAAGATTCAAAGTAACTCTTAGCTTAAACATAATTTCTGGAGGAATTTAATGTATAACATTGCCCTCATCCCTGGCGATGGGATTGGCCCCGAGGTGACAAACGAAGCGATGAAAGTCTTCGGGGCTGCCGCGGCCAAAACAGGTTTCAAGTACGAAACCGTTGAATACGACTTCGGCGGTGATCGCTATCTCGAGACTGGGGAAGTTCTGCCGAACAGCGCGCTCGACGAATTTCGGCAGACGGACGCGATCTTTTTGGGCGCCATCGGCCACCCCGATGTAACACCCGGGATCTTAGAAAAAGGGATCTTACTACGGACCCGCTTTGAATTAGACCTTTATATTAACCTGAGACCCGTCAAGCTCTATCCCGGCGTTTGGACCCCCATCAAAGACAAAGGACCCGAAGAGATTGATTTCATCATTGTTCGTGAGAACACAGAAGGTTTATACGCCGGGATCGGTGGGTTCTTGAAACACGGAACAGCGGACGAAGTCGCCATCCAGGAGATGATCAACACCCGTAAAGGGGTGGAACGCTGTGTCCGATACGCATTTGAACTGACGCGGAAGCGGAACAAAGCGAAACAGCTCACATTGTGTGATAAGGCGAATGTGCTCACCTACGCCCACGATCTCTGGCGGCGCGTTTTTGATGAAGTGGGTGCCGAATACGCAGACATTGAAACCGATTACGCCTTCGTTGATGCGACAACGATGTGGATGGTCAAGAATCCCGAATGGTTTGATGTCATCGTTACCTGTAACATGTTCGGTGACATTATCACAGACCTCGGTGCAATGATCCAAGGGGGCATGGGAATCGCTGCATCAGGAAACCTCAATCCTGAGAGCGTTGCTATGTTTGAACCGATTCACGGATCTGCGCCTCGCTATACAGGCAAAAATCAGATTAACCCGATAGCGGCAATCAGCGCAGCGGGGATGATGCTGGATCACCTTGGTGAAACAGAAGGCGCTGCCTTGGTTGACCGTGCTGTGACTGATCTCTTGGCAAGCGGGCAAATTAAAGATCTTGCTGCCGGCCGGATGGGATTCACAACGTCCGAAATCGGGGACATGATTGCAGAATCGGTCGCCAGTTGATCGGTTCATTAGCCCATTAGCTCACAGGTTCATTTTGTTTCACCGTTTCATGGACAGTTGCACGGTCATTTGTAATACCTGTTCTGAGTGTTCAACCGTGCAATTCCCAAAGAGTATTAGACGATGAGAAGATCTCAACTGTTCGGTCGTACACTCAGAGAAATTCCATCAGAGGCGGAAATCCCCAGCCATCAGCTGCTCCTACAAGCTGGGATGATTCGCCGCCTCGTCGTGGGGATGTATAGCTACCTACCGCTCGCCCAACGTGCTTTACGCAAGATTGAAAACATCATCCGCGAAGAGATGGACGGCATCGGAGGGCAAGAAATTGATATGCCCCTTGTACAACCCGCAGGACTCTGGCAAGAGACGGGACGTTGGGAAATGCTCGAAGGTAGGGAATTGGCAGGCTTTGAAGATCGATTTGGGCGTAAACTGGTCCTAGCGATGACGCATGAGGAGGCGGTTACTGACCTTGTCAGGAATCAGACCAACTCCTATCGCCAATTACCACTGATGCTGTATCAGATTAAGCTAAAGTTTCGCGACGAACCACGCCCACGCGCCGGGCTGATTCGGGTCCGTGAATTTGCTATGAAAGATGCCTATAGCTTTCACACGGATGAAGCTGATCTGGAAAGCTACTATGATCAGATGCACCAAGTGTACCTCGGGATTTTCCGTCGTTTAGGCATTGACGTTGTTTCAGTAGAATCCGATCCGGGGATAATAGGCGGCACAGAAGCACATGAGTTCATGCTGATTGCCGATGCAGGTGAGGACAGAGTTATCTCCTGCAATGGGTGTGATTATCGGGCGAATGCCGATGTCGCTGCGGTGCGTAAACCACAGATCGATAACGGTAAGCCTGCACCGATCGAGGAGGTTGAAACGCCGGATCAAACGACGATCGATGATGTCGCAAACTTCCTCGGCCTTCAAAAGGAACAGACCCTCAAGGCGGTATTCTATTCGACGGACGAGAGCCTTATTTTCGCAGCGATCCGTGGCGACATGGAGGTGAACGAAACAAAACTTAAACGAGCCGTGGGTGCGTCTCATCTCTGGTTTTCAACCGACGCAGAACTACAAAGATACGGTTTGGTGGCTGGTTACGCTTCGCCGATAGACGTGAAGGGTGTCACGGTGGTTGTCGATGATTCAGTTGCATCTACGACAAACCTGGTCGCCGGCGCCAACAAACCGGGATACCATCTCAAAAACATGAACTACCCGCGCGATTTTAGAGCGGACCTCGTCACCGATATTTCATTGGCACGGAATGGATCAACGTGTATTCATTGTGGAGGAACGCTGAGGGAGAGGCGTGGAATCGAAGTGGGAAACATCTTTAAGTTGGGGACAAAGTATAGCGAGACGATGAATGCGACCTACCTCAGTCAGAAAGGACGCCCAGAGCTGCTTTTCATGGGCTGCTACGGCATCGGACTCGGACGACTACTTGCCAGCATCGTTGAGGCGAACCATGATGAGGATGGTATAATCTGGCCCCCTGCTGTAGCACCCTATCAGATTCATCTCATGCACATCGGCAAAGGAGATGAAGTCCGCGAACAAACTGAAACCCTCTATGCAAACCTTCGGGCGCAGGGCTATGAGGTCCTCTACGATGATCGTCCAGAGAGTCCGGGAGTAAAATTCAAAGAAGCAGATCTACTGGGTATGCCTGTCCGGTTCACAATTAGTCAGCGCACCCTTGAAACCAATTCGGTGGAGGTCAAGCGGCGGACCGAACAGGAAAAGCATCTGGTGAGGTTAGAGGAATTAGACCCACAGCTTTATCTCTCATAAAACATGATGGAGTGACGTCTAACTATGGTTGGTGAAATTAGAAACGTGCACGGTGAAAATCTTGACTACGCCTTCCATGAAGGTGACTCAGAGTCGAAAAGCGTCGTCGTTCTCGGACACGGCGTAACCGGGAACAAAGATCGCCCATTTATTGTTGAATTGGCGAAAGCATTGGCTGCAACTGGGATTCCTGCGCTACGGTTCTCTTTTTCTGGAAATGGTGCGTCGGAAGGTAAATTTATTGATTCGACCATCTCCAAAGAGGTTGACGATCTGGGTGCTGTGCTGGGTGTTCTGGAAGGCTACGCCGTGTGCTATGTGGGGCACAGCATGGGTGGAGCGGTTGGCGTGCTACGCGCCGGCAGCGATAGCCGAATCCAACTGTTAGTTTCCCTTGCCGGCATGGTGCACACCAGAGCTTTCGCGCAACGCGAATTTGGCGATGTCACCCCTGACGCAGGGTTCATGTGGGACGACCCGGACTGTCCGCTTTCGCAAGCCTATATGGACGACTTAGGGGAGATAGATTCGGTGGTTTCCTCGGCATCACGAATCACTGTCCCCTGGCTTTTAGTGCATGGCGATGAAGATGACGTTGTGCCGATTGGAGATTCTCACGATATCTTAACCGAATCCAATGATTCTGCACAACTCATCACTCTGGACGGTGCAGACCATGTCTTCAGTGACGAATCTACGTCGATAATGGTCCAAGAGGTGGTTGCATGGATCAAAACGCGGTTTTCGAACCTGACCGCGCAGCGATAGACATCTGTTCTCTATGCGGTGCTGAGCCGGTACGACAGCTTGTCGCTGTTGATTCTAAGACGTTTTGGCGCTGCGATAAATGTCACCTGACGTTTCTTTCGCCAGAGTTCTATCTCTCGTCAGAGGACGAGCTTGCCCGATACCTATTGCACGAAAACAGCCCTGAAGACCACCGCTATCGAGAATTTCTCAGCCGATTGACCGACCACCTGATACCCAAGTTGCAACCGGGGGCGAGGGGACTCGATTACGGTTCAGGTCCGGGACCGACACTCTCGGTGATGCTGGAAGAAGCGGCCTTTCCTATGGAGGTCTATGATCCCTACTTCGCACCCGATACCGCACCCCTTGATCACCCTTACGATTTTATCACTTGTACCGAAACTGCCGAGCACTTCCATTTCCCTAAAAAGGAGTTCGATCGATTTGACCGGCTGCTTAACCACGGTGGATGGTTGGGAATCATGACCGAAATGTTAGAATCAGACGACGGTTTTGCCGACTGGTGGTACCATACCGAGCCCACACATGTCTGTTTTTACAAACGAGCGACGATGGCATGGATTGGTGAGCAGTACGGCTGGTGCGTAGAATATCCACGGAAAAATGTCACACTGTTCTATAAGCCTTAACAATCTGTTGACCTGTTTTCTGCTATAGAGAGGACAAAACTACCATGACGAACACAACGCTAACCAATCAAGGTCCTCGACTGTCTGTCTCGACGTGGAGTCTACACCGTCAGCTCGGGCAACCCGACTTTTATGGTCCCGACGGTGAGGCACAGATTCCTGTCTTGACACACGGTAGGGGAGAGGTATCGCTACTTGATCTGCCTGCACGTGTTGCCGAATTCGGCATCAATACCCTGGAGCTCTGCCACTTCCATATCCCACGTCTGGACAACGGATATCTGAATGAACTGCGTGGTGCATTAGAGGCGGCGGATGTTGAACTGTTCTCAGTATTGATAGATCACGGTGATATTACCCACCCCGACCATGCGGATCGGGATCTTACTTGGATAGGAGAATGGATTGACATCGCGGGAAGACTCGGTGCCAACTGCGCTCGTGCCATTGCTGGCAAAGCAGCCCCTTCCCCCGAAACGTTGGAGATGAGCCGGAGCGGATTACAACAGTTGGCGGAGCGCGCTGATGCGAACGGAGTTCGTTTGATGACGGAGAATTGGTTCTCCGTTCTATCAACCCCAGAAAACGTAATATCGCTGCTCGATAAGTTAGACGGTAGGGTTGGGTTCTGCCTCGACTTTGGCAACTGGGTGGGCGAAACCAAGTATGCCGATCTTGAAGCAATCGCCTCACGGGCGGAGTCTTGCCACACCAAAGCCCATTTTTCAGCCCCCGGTGAAATGGACACCGACGATTATGTCCAATGCCTTGAATTGACGAAGGACGCCGGTTTTTCTGGTCCACATACGCTCATCTATGATGGTCCCGGAGACGACGAATGGGAGGGGTTGACTATCGAACGAGGCGTTGTCGAATCTTATCTCAAACAAGCTTGAAACTTTGGACTCATCACACTTCGAATAGTTAAGAGGAGAGCAATATGGCACGAATTAACCAATCCGCCACCGGATGGAGTTTCCTTCAAGGCGATCTGACACCAGAGGGATTTATCAGAGGCGCAGCTGAAATTGGTTTAGCAGCCGTCGAACTGGTAGATCAGGAGTATTGGCCACTTGTGAAGGAGTTGGGACTTGATATCGCCACCTTTGTCGGTCACAGCTCGTTGACCGATGGGCTAAATAAGCGCGAGAACCACGATCGGATAGAGGACGAACTGCTTGCAAACATTGAGCTTGCCGCCGCAAATGGCATTCCCGGACTCATCACTTTCTCGGGTAACCGCTATGACGGTTTGTCCGATGAAGAAGGGGTTGATATTGTCGCCGAGGGAATCAGTCGCGTCATAAAAACTGCTGAAGAAAAGGGGGTCAATCTCTGTCTGGAATTGCTAAATAGCAAGGTCAACCATCCCGATTACCAGTGCGACAGCACAGCGTGGGGCGTGGAGGTATGCAAACGGGTAAACTCACCGCGAGCGAAGCTGCTCTACGACATCTACCACATGCAAATTATGGAAGGCGATATCATTCGCACGCTCCAAGACAATATCGAGTATATCGGACACTTTCACACGGCGGGAAACCCAGGACGGCACGATCTGGATGCAGAGCAAGAAATCAATTACCCACCCATTATGCGAGCCATCGCAGAAACAGGCTATACACTCTACGTAGGCCACGAGTTTGTCCCCAAAGGCGATCCAATCGAAGGTTTGCGCGCGGCTGCTCAATTATGCGATGTTGGATAATTTTCAAGATTACCGTTTCTTACTCGTTAAAGTAGATTGTAATGTAGGGGCAAGCCTTTTGCTTGCCCTTTTTTTTATGTCTAAACCTCATTTTTCTTTAAACATTGCATTGCTTCCTCCTCAGTTCTAACGGAACAGACCTACTATTCGAGAGTATCCATGCTCTTTATTGAACTGCAGCGTACCGCAAGAATATCCTTGACTTAAAAGTAGAATTCAGGTAGAGTGGCATTGTCTTTCTTTGGGCGCAAATACCCGAAATATAACAGCATTCTGCAGCAATCTTTCAGGGAAAGGATAACCATGGGACTCAACGACGCGCAAAAAAAATTGTTCTTTAAGGATGGTTATATCGTCGTCAAGAATCTAATTTCGCCTGATGAACTTGACACCTTACGAGAACACTATGCTAACCTCGTATTAGGAGGCACACCCAATTTCCCAGAGCGCCACATCTCTCGTCTCAACCCGGAACACATACAAACGCTTGAGCCACCCACACCACATGGAAGTCAGCACAATCGACGCGGCACCCAAGTTTTCCCAATGGGTGAAGAGAATTACGAAACACAACGCAGCGCCCCGATCACAGATCCGCTCGACGCTGTAAACAAGATGAACGTGCCTTCCCGCTACGATACCGTCTTCCGCAAGTTCGTCCGCTCACCAAAAATTGTTGACATCGTTGCTGACCTGATGGGGGCAAATATCAAGCTATATTATGATCAGGTGTTTGCCAAACCGCCCTACGCGCGCGCCAACCGCTATCATCAGGATTCTGTGTTCTGGGGCTTCTTTGCGAGCAACTTCCAAATTACCTGCCAACTCCTGCTTGACGATGCAACATTAGAAAATGGTTGTGTGCGTTTTATTCCGGGCAGCCACAAATTCGGGCTTGTCAACTGGGATCACCTACCCTACATGCTGACAGAGGCTGTGCTTGCACAAGAGGTGGCAGTGCCCCTCACAGCTGGTGACGCTACCTTCCATCACAGTCTTGCGCTGCATTGCAGCGGTCCGAACACAACCCCCTACCGCAGGCGAGGCTGGTCTATGCACTATGTTTCAGCCGATACACGCTATATCGGTACGCCGGAAGAAACCGAACGCATTAAGCAGTTAGATTGCCTCGTAGGGCAAGAACCGGTTAACGGCTGGCCGCTTATCCGTGGAAAGGAGTTCCCCGGTTGTGTTTAGGGGAAAGCTTTAAAGCTAAAGGAATTTCACGAAAGAACAAGGGGTAGAAAATGAGCAACCTAAAAATTCGAGATGTCCGAGCAATTATTACGCAACCGCCGGGGGCGCGCACCCTCATCGTCGTGAAAGTCGAAACCAACGAACCGGAATTGCACGGTCTGGGCTGCGCTTCATTTTTCTCGAGACCGACTGCCGTGGCATCCGCAGTGAATGACTATCTCACCCCCTTTCTTGTGGGCAAAGATCCCGCTGATATTGAGGATATATGGCAGTCGTGCAACGTCTCCGCATACTGGCGCTATGGACCTGTTCTTAATAACGCCATCAGTGGTGTAGATCAGGCACTGTGGGACATCAAGGGCAAGGTTGCAGGGATGCCGGTGTACGAGTTGCTCGGCGGAAAATCGAGGGAAGCTGCGGCTGTCTACATAATCCCTACGGGCCGTGACCTCGTAGAATACGAGGAACGCATCCACGAGCTCCAAGAACGGGGATTCCGCCATTTCAAGCTGGGCGCGATGCACCCCTCATCATCACAGGAGCGCCCCCATCAAGAGCCGGTTGTCATCACCAAGAAAGTCTCCGATGACAGAGTCAGCATCTTTGAGCCAGTACCGTACGCTCAAGATGTTGTGGCGGCATTTGAACACTTCCGCACAACCTTTGGTCCAACCCCAGAAATTCTGTACGATCTACATGAACGTATGCCGCCTATTCAGGGACTCGCTCTGGCAAAGGAGTTAGAGCAGTATCGACCATTTTTCTTGGAGGATCTGTTTGCGCCGGAAGACAATGACTACTTCCGCCTTGTACGTCAACAAACCAGTGTGCCAATCGCCATGGGAGAGTTGTATAGCAACCCTCAAGAGATGGTTCCAATGATCAAAGATCGGCTAATTGACTTTATTCGCGTACACATCTCAACCATAGGCGGTTTAACACCAGCGCGCAAACTCGCGGCGTTGTGCGAGGCATTCAACGTCCGCACCGCCTGGCATGGATCGGCAGATGTGTCTCCTGTTGGACATTCTGCTAACCTCATGCTTGATCTGAACGTGTGGAATTTCGGCATTCAGGAGGCTTCGGTCTACCTTAACACCCACGAAACCTTAAAAGAGGTCTTCCCCGGAACCCCCGAACTTCGCAACGGCTACATGTGGCCTAACGATAAACCTGGAATAGGAGTGGACATAAACGAGGAACTTGCGGCACGCTTCCCGGCACAAGATATTGGGGGTGCCAAGCTGTGGGGTGATGCGCGGCGCGCGGACGGCACGGTAATCAGACCGTAAGAAACCAATCGTCTCAACCCCTAACCACAGATGCGAAAATGAGAATTGAGCACATAATCTTTTTAATTCACCCATGCTGCTACGAAAACCTCGACGCCGATACCATCCGTAGAGACAACCTCTCTCTCTTTGTCCAAAGGGAGGAACAGGTAAAGCAGCGTTGGCTTCAAAACCTCTCTGAGCGACCGGAAAATACTCTATTCCTTCAATTGGGTGGTCCCGAATATCTAAAAGAGAGCGCAGTTGAGAATCTTGGTGAAGCTGCTGTCTTCTATCCACGGACCCCGTTTCCTGAAAATGGCGATCTGCGCGAATACTATCGTCGCCTCACGTCCGATTTCCATAACCACGTATCCGCGTACGGACTGCAATTGGACACAGCTAAAGTAACCTCGGAACTCTGGGGAGAATCTTTCGAGGGGTGTGTCCCCGGATATGGGGGGGCCTTCGCCGAATACCTCGGACTGAGCTATCCCCCAAAGATGCGATTCGATATGACTGTTTATGACTCTCGATTTTTGTACGGTGCCCGGCGCTGGGAGATCATCTCGATTGATGGTTGCGACGTAGAAGCGTGGCTTTTTGAGTGCCATGACGGGACCGGTGCAGCGATGTATCAATCCCGTTTGACAGCGCAGTGGGTGGATGATCGTCAACTCCATCTCCAACTTGATGATCGACGGCTACAGGTCTGTACCAAGAATGGGCACACAGTTTGGCCCCCAACACCGTGGGAGAAGGGGAAACCAGAACGCGTTGATGCGTATAGTATGACGCTCGCAGATTGTAATTGGCGATGGATTCGGTCGGTAGGTATGGCTTATGAAGATTTTCGCGAGATAATAGGTGCTGCTCGTGTCACGACGGACAAACAGACGTGTCATCAGTAGTGGCAGGTATCTCTCCACCAAGCGCTCCCTCAGCGGAAATCGAGACCTACAGCCCTCGCAAGGGAAAAATGCCAAGCGGCACAATTTGAGGACGATACCTACGATGGTTTGATTGGTTTTGACCGAGTTGAGATGATAAATTTTACGAGTGTGTAGACTTAGAGGAGAAACATAATGACGGACGCAGAGAAATATTTGTTTGATGTGCACGGTTATCTGGTAATAGAAAATGCCTTGTCACCTGAGGAGGTAGAGGCAGCGAATGCAGCGGTTGATCATCACGCAGATGAAATAAGTATTCGCCCCAATGATCTTGCCAATGGATCTACGACGTTGCGGGGTAAGACCGGACGCGGTGATCTCGGGGGCATGTTGACGTGGGACAAGCCACACTGTGACGTATTCCGCCAGATGATTGCCCATCCCAAACTCACTCCATATCTGGAGGAGCTACTGGGTCCCGGATTCCGGCTGGAAGGCCTTAGCATGATCACAATGGACGAAGGAGCGGAAGGTTTCTGGTTTCACGAAGGTGGCGAACCGTTTGATCGTTCGCGAGGATTTCTCTACCGTAACGGTCGAATGTATTGCGGAATGACGAACTTCGCAGTTCAATTGACCGATGTGGGACCTGAAGACGGTGGTTTTGCCTGTTTGCCCGGTAGTCATAAGGCAAACTTTCCTTGTCCCGACGATATTCGACTTTACCATACATACAAAGATCGAATCGTCCAAATCCCAGCCAAAGCTGGCGATGCGGTTCTGTTCGTCGAATGCCTGATGCATGGCGGACTGCCCTGGGTTGCCGAGCACCAACGTCGCTCTGTAATTATCCGTTATAACTCTGGGGTTATGGGGGAGTCGTTGATGGGCGATTATACACCGCCGCCGTTCTACGATGAGCTGACCGATGCCCAAAAAGCTGTCATTTCTGCACCACAATATCGCAGGGAAGATAAAGGATCTAAACTGTACCGGACACAATAGAGGAGAGTAACATGGACAAACCTGAAAATTGGATTGTATATGAAGGCAGTAAAGGGGTGGGAACCGGAAAACACATCGTCCTCGTAAGCGGTGACGAAGAATATCGTTCTGAAGAAGCCCTTCCACTGCTCGGTCAACTTCTTGCTGTCCATCACGGGTTCAAATGCACAGTCCTTTTCGCAATCGATACGGAAACCGGAGAAATCAATCCGGAGGAACAAACCAACATTCCCGGACTTCATAACCTCACTGACGCCGACATGATGGTGCTTTTCACCCGCTTTCGTGAACTGCCCGATGATCAAATGAAATATATTGTTGATTATACCAATTCGGGGAAACCGGTTATGGGTTTGCGTACCGCAACACACGCCTTCAGTTACTCAAGGGACCTGCAAAGCCCTTATGCTAAGTACAGTTTCAACAGTGAGGAGTTTGAGGGTGGGTACGGACGTCAAGTCTTGGGCGAGACCTGGATTAACCATCATGGCCATCACGGCAAAGAGAGCACGCGCGGAGTCATTAACAGGGACATGAGCGCCCACCCGGTCCTCAAAGGCGTCGAAGATGTGTGGGGACCAACCGACGTTTACGGTACCACTACATTAGCAGGAAACCCCGAGGTACTTCTCCACGGTCAGGTACTTGTCGGAATGGATCCATCCGATCTGCCAAAGGCTGACACCCCTATGATGCCGCTGGCATGGATGAAAACTTATACAGGCGATCAGGGGAAAGAATCACGTGTTTTCTGCACTACAATGGGGGCTTCGGTAGATCTAGAGAGCGAAGGATTGCGCCGTCTGTTGGTAAACGCCTGCTATTGGTGCATGGGGTTGGAGAATCAGATTCCGTCCAAAAGCCAAGTCGGTTATGTGAAGGATTATAATCCCACTTTCTTCGGCTTCGGCACCTTCAAGAGAGGAATGCGACCGTCCGATTTTAGCCTCTGATTTGGGACTGGGCGATCAGTTATCCAGCTGTCAAGAATTAGAAATCGTAGAGGAGATTAGATGAAACTGAGTGCGCATGAACACGACACCAAAACCCTAACTGCCGAAACGCTTGATACTGCGCTTCAGCAGATCAAAATGAACGGCTATACTGTTTTTGAATCGGTGCTGTCTCAAGACTTGGTTGATGAACTTCGTTCACGCTATATGGAACTCTTGAATGCAAATATCGCAGAAAACGCACCCAATCGTGGGGCAAAACGGTGGCAGATGCATCTACCGTTCCAAGCACCGTTCAACCATCCGGACGTGGTAAGTAATCCGCTCGTTCTATCTGTGATTGACCAACTATTGGGGGAAAACTGTATCTGCCATTATCTGGGGAATAATACGCCACTTCCGGGTTCCGACTATCAGCCCACCCATTCTGATATTCATCAACTCTTTCCAGAGATAGACGCTCCGTCCCCGGTCTATTGTATTGTCTTAGACATTCCTTTGGTCGAGTTTCGCAAAGAGAACGGCGCGATGGAAATTTGGCCCGGCGGCACACATCTGATGCCGAGCGGTATCGACATCGAAAACCTATCCAAAATCATGCATTCAGAGCAGATTCTTATGCCGGCAGGTTCTCTGCTCATTCGGGATGCACGGATGTGGCACCGTGGCACCCCTAACATCTCAGATGAACCGCGTCCGAACATCGCACTGATGTACGCGCGTTCGTGGTTCAAGACAATGTATCCCCAGATCGGGATTCGCCAGGATATCTACGATGCCCTGTCAGAACGTGCCAAACAACTTTTCCGCCATGAGGAAATCGGTAGCGGTGAAGATCCGCGCACCAAGATGGTCACCCGTTGGACATAGAACGAACCGGATTAAACTTGTGGAGTAAGTTCCTCCGGTCTTATGCTAAGTGGAAAGGGAACGCTTAACATGACGGATAAGCCAAATATCATTCTCATCTACGGCGACGATCTCGGTCGTGGAATGCTCAGCTGCTATGGGCAGCAGCATTTCGAGACGCCCAATATTGATCGTCTCTCCAGCGAAGGTGTGCAATTCGGGCAAGCCTACGGCTGTGCTTTCTGTGCACCATCGCGTGCCAGCATGATGACAGGACTTCACGACTGTCACCGCGGCACTTGGACCTATACCCAAGGGAGTATCTATAACAGACTCAGCACAGGTGAGATGACGCTGGCACAGATCACAGAGCTCATCCATACAACCGGTCTGCAAGCCACCCCGGATGAGATATTTCTCGCTCAGATTGCCCAAGAAGCCGGTTACGTAACGGGACAGGTTGGCAAGTTGGAGTGGGGTTTCGATACGACAAGCGACCGAATCCGTCGCCACGGGTGGGATTATCATTACGGATGGTATGACCATGCACGTTGTCACGGATTTTATCCTCCCTTCCTCTTTGAGAATGGTGAATTATCCTACATCCGTGGAAACACGCGAGCCGATTGTGGCGTACATCTGGACGGGGAGTCACCTGAGAACGCGGCAATTCGCTCAGATCAGAGGGGAAAGGCGGTGTATTCTCAAGATATTTTCAACGAAAAAATTCTCGCCTTCCTACGCAAATACAAGGACCAACCTTTCTTCCTGTACCATCCATCACAGTTGCCGCACGGTCCCATCGCCATCCCGGAGATTCATCCAGTTGTAAAGTACAATCCGAACCTAACAGAATACGAGAAAGAATACGCTTCAATGATCCTCAAACTCGATGAAACAGTTGGACTCATCTTGGACGAGCTTGAGCAACTTGGAATTGACGATCGAACCATGATTGTGTTCTGTTCAGACAACGGTCATGAGGTGTACGCCCTTGAACAGGGACGAACTTCCGGCCGCACAGAGAATCTTGAGGGCGAAGCCTTTGATAACATCAGAACAAAATTCTATTCTGAAGCGGGCGGTGATGTGTTTAATGGCAACGACAGCATGGCCGGTTTGAAATGGTCCAGTTGGGAGGGTGGGACGCGAATCCCCTATCTTGTCCGTTGGCCCACCAAAATTGATCCCGGCAGCCTCTCAGACCATATCCTTACAAACTATGATCTCATGCCAACACTCGCTGAACTCATCGGTGCGGAATTACCCCACGAAAAGGATGGACTTTCGTTCGTACCAACGTTGCTTGGAAGGTCTGACGCACAACAGCCCCATCCGTTTGTCATATATGCGTCTTGGCAAGGACCTGCCTTGGTCACGCAGGATAATTGGAAATTGCGTTACGTCAGCAGCGAGGATAGCTTTCAGTTATACGATTTGAATCAGGATTATCGTGAGGAGAATGACCTTGCGCAGGAGAATCCGGAAATCGTCGATCAGCTAAAATCGTGGATGCTTGCTGCCTGCGATGGTGACTACCAGCATGGAACTCCGCAGGCACATCTTGCCGCCTACCCGAAATAACGCAATACGGGAAATTACAGGTAACCACTCCATGCCAACTTGTGGAAACCAGTAACCGTCGGAGACGAATATGGTGCAGATGTATCGATTGATAGACATTGAACACGACAACGAAATCGGTATAATCACAGAAGATCAGGTGCAATTTCTCATCGACAACCTGGAGGAGGAGAGGGTTGAGGATCAGGATTATTACATCGATTCAGAAGCATTGAGTTTTTTGGCAGAGAATGGCTGTGATCAAGAGTTGCACATGATGCTTACGGAGGCACTTGAGGACAGGTTTTACATTGAGATCCGTTATGAAGTGGGTTAGGGAGGAACGCCCCTGTCCCGCTTTAGACAATAGATGGATATCTTGAATACGACTCCGTCCAGACCAACAACATCACTGATCTGTTTGGTGTATGTAAACCCATAGCGACTAAGCCGGTCAACGAAACCGGCGGCACTGGTTCGAGTCGGTTCCGCAAAAATCGCCTCCCCATCCGGGTTCAGATGCGTCTGAAGCATGTCTAAAATCGGAGTCCAGTGTGTGTCTTCATAAATCACATCCGAAGCGATGACACGCGAAAACTTTCCCTTCAAGCAAGGAGTGTTCCAGTCCATTTGCACAAAGCACGCTTTGTCAGCACACCCGTTTCGTAAAGCGTTATATCGAGCAAACGCGAGTGCGTCCTGTTCATAATCTGTGAACAGCACCATACCGCCTTTTTGGCACGCCACAATCCCTGCAAGTCCAAATCCACAGCCGATTTCTAAGACCCGCTCCCCGTAAATGCCATCATCCGAATCAAGATATCGCGCGAGACCGATTGCAGAGGGCCATAAGTAAGTCCAATAGGGGAGATGAAGCACACCATGCTGATCCTCCTTGCTCAAGGTATCAAGCAATTGATCCGGATCGTCAACTATCGTCATGCGGATCGGATTGGCAACCATCGGGATGGGCTTTTCTATAACCGGATAACGACTTTCAATCTGTTGAAGCAGCATCTGGGAAGACATTATTTCAATCCGCACGTGACGATTAGAGCAACGAAGCTACTGCCCACCCATCTCTGCAAGTAACCGGTTTACCACCCGCTTCCGATGTTGGAGAGATGCTATTTGGAGTAGTTCATAGATGTCGTCTGGGAGTTTGTCTCGATGTTCCTCGATCGGACCATACCCGGGGGACCAGGAGGCATAGGAGGTACTGTAACGGACAAACACGCTCCGGCGCGGCTCGTCAAGCGTCCACCGGCGTGCACCGTGACAGAGTGCTTCCGTAAACAGCACCACATCCCCTGCCTTCACATTGACGTTAGCAACTGTGGGTGGACCATCATAGATATTCACACCATCCGGTTTGGGGAAGTTCGATTTGTGGCTGCCCGGGATACACACAAATCCAGTTCCGGCTGGTACATCTACCAGCGAAACGCCAGCGTTAAGAAAGGTTGCAAAAACCTTTCCATTTGCAGCTTGATAATCGTTTGCGGGACTCCGAATGCCGCCTGAGAAGCCACCATGAAATGGAATATCGTCTGACTCCTTTGTGTTCCGCACAAGTGCAACTGAGAGCAACTGTGGCGAGTTATCTGTCAGTGCAAGCACAACCCGCATAATCTCCCGATTGAGAACGAGCCGTTGAAATACTTCGTCAGCGTAGGGCACATTATTAATCGATCGCGGTGTCGTCGGCTTGGTGTTCACATCGCGATAACTCCTTAACGGTGCTGGCAGCTCACTGTCTTCCATGCCGTGCCAAGTATCGCATAGTCCCACCATACGTTTCACATCTTTCTCCGGGACAGCTTGTTTGAGCACCAGATAGCCGTGCAGGTCAAAAAACCATTTTTCCTCATCAGTCAACATGAAGTATTGCTCCTTGTCTGCTACCAAATTGCTAAAGCACAGTTAGGATTCCAATTCTGCTATTTCCAGAAATCGTCCGTATGCATGATCCCACCCCTGCGATTCTTGGGGGTCGTAGGTTATAGTATTAAAACACCGCCGGATAATCTCTCGTCCTTCAGCGATAGATCCGATTGAATCACAGGCGATCGCCTGCATCATGATATTTCCGAGTGCCGTCGCTTCGGTAGGGCCAGCGATGACCTGCGTATCAGTTGCATCCGCTGTAAACTGGCAGAGGATCTGATTCTGGGCGCCTCCTCCGACAATATGAATCACATCAATCGAGCGTCCACGGACCAATTCCAACTGTCTCAGAACCCATCGATATTTGAGCGCAAGGCTTTCCAAAGCGCATCGAAGGGTCTCCCCGACACCGGAAGGTGCGGTTTGTCCTGTGTGTTCACAGTATTCAGTAATCCGTGACGGCATGTCACCGGGTGGCAGGAAAACATCGTCATCGGGATCAATCAGTGCGGAGAACGGCGCGGCGTTTTCGGCAAGTAGTGTCATTTCGGGATATGACATTTCATTGCCGGCTTGCGCCCACGTTCGCCGACATTCCTGCACGATCCAGAGTCCCATGATATTTTTGAGGAAACGGAATGTGTTTTCTACGCCTCCCTCGTTGGTAAAATTGAGCATGAGTGCCTGATCTGTGACGATTGGTGCTGAAACCTCGATCCCCATTAGTGACCATGTACCGGAACTAATATACGCCCAATTGTCTCCCTCCGCTGGTACTGCGGCGACTGCTGAACCGGTATCGTGGCAAGCTGGCGCAATAACAGGTATTTCGGACAATCCCGTTTCTGCTGCAACGGACGGCAGTAGCGTACCAAGCCACGTCCCCGGCTGCACAATCTCTGGTAGTATCTCCGACCGCACACCGAGTGCATCGCAGATTTCCGTGGACCAACGCCGCCTTCGGGGGTCATAGAACTGTGTTGTTGTTGCGTTCGTGAATTCGCACACCTTGCGTCCGGTCAACCAGAAGTTGAAAAGGTCAGGAATCATCAGAAATGTCTCGGCAACGTCGAGTAGAGGAGATTTATGCACAACCATTGATAGCAATTGATATAGGGTGTTAATCTGAAGGAATTGACAGCCACTCTGCTCAAAGATGGTTGATCGGGGAAGCCGCTGGAAAGCCTCTTCCAACATACGATCGGTGCGCGCATCGCGATAATGATAAGGCAAGCCCAGCAGCTCGTCGCCCCTTCCAAGCAACGCGAAATCCACACCCCATGTGTCAATCCCAATTCCGCTGAGATCTATATGTCTCTGTGCACAAATCGAGAGTGCATCCTTCATCTCGTTCCAGAGCTGC
>JAJECO010000061.1 GCA_022822005.1 Candidatus Poribacteria bacterium | reverse complement strand
ATTTATTTTATCATTCCTGTTACTTTTTTGTGAAAGTCAGCAAGAATGCTTCCATCCGAGATTAACTTGTCCCCAATATTTAGCGGAGACAATAGCTTCCGTTTTTTTGTTGCAGTAAAAAAACGATTCTGCTATAATGCCATTCAATTCAAAGAGAGAAGTCAGATTTTCGTCCGCTCACTCGAGGGGCAAGATGTCCAAAAGGAGGCAACACCCTTGGCTAAGAAAGTCATTCATACAACAATCAATGGAGAGGCGCACACACATGAGGTTGAGCCGCGTATGCTTTTGATCCACTACATCCGAGATGTCGTTGGCTTGACAGGCTCACACATTGGCTGCGAAACGAGCCTGTGTGGTGCTTGTACGGTGTCGGTCAACGGGCAGGCGGTCAAATCGTGTACAATGCTGGCAGTCCAAGCAGACGGAGCAGAGATTACTACCATCGAAGGCTTGGCACAAAACGGAGATCTCCACCCGATCCAAGAGGGGTTCTGGGAACGTCACGGCTTGCAGTGCGGTTTCTGTACGCCGGGGATGATCATGGCAGCCCATCAGTTGCTTGCACGGAACTCCAACCCAACGGAAGAGGAAATTCGACATGGGCTGGAGGGAAATCTCTGTCGTTGTACCGGTTATCAGCATATCGTTGAGGCGGTTCAATACGCTGCGGGGAAAATGCAGGGATAATAAGACACAAGATACACGGGCACAAATAGGAGGAATGATACTATGGCAACAATAGCAGCACCAACTCGCATGATGGGTGCCCCGATTAAGCGACGCGAAGATCCACGCTTAGTCCAAGGGTTATCCCATTACGTTGATGATATTAAGCTGGTAGGCACCCTTCACTGTGCATTCCTGCGGAGCGACTATGCACACGCAGCAATCAACAGCATTGACACATCAGCAGCAAAAGATCTGGATGGCGTCGTTACTGTGATTACCGGTGAAGACCTTGAAGGCACGGTCGGGGGCATCCCTTGTGGAGCAGAGATCCCAGACCTTAAGGTTCCGGAACATCCGGCATTAGCAGTTGGTCGTGTGCGGTTCGTTGGAGAACCGGTCGCAGCGGTTGTAGCGACGGACGCATATATTGCCAGGGACGCGCTGGACCTCATCGAAGTTGATTACGAGGAGCTGCCCGCCATCACTGATCTCGATAAAGCGGTAGAGGCAGGTTCACCGTTGATCTACGATGACTTTGGAGACAACATCGGTTTCACGATGCCGTTAGAGGCTGGCGATGCGGATGAGGCTTTTGCAGAAGCAGATCATGTGGTATCCCAGCGCTTTGTAAATCAACGTCTGGTTCCCAACGCGATGGAAACGCGCGGCGTGTTAGCGGAGTATCTGCCGGGCGAAGGCACCTTAACTGTCTGGTCATCAACGCAGGTTCCGCATATCCTCAAAACTCAGTTATCGCTGATCGTTGATGTCCCGGAACAGAAAGTTCGCGTTATCGCGCCGGAGGTTGGCGGCGGTTTTGGAAGTAAACTGAATGTCTACCCAGAAGAGGTCGTTGTCTCTTACCTTGCGATACAATTACGCAAACCGGTGAAATGGACGGAGAAGCGGACTGAGAACTTCACAACCACGATCCATGGCAGAGACCAAGTCAACTACGTTGATGTTGCGGTCAACAACGATGGTACAATCACAGGGATCCGTGCGAAAATCCTTGCGGACCTTGGTGCGTCTTATCAGTTGCTCACCCCGCTCATTCCCACGTTGACAAACCTCATGATTGTCGGCTGTTATAAGATTCCGAATGTCCAGATCGAACTGGTTGGCGTATTAACGAACAAGATGGCGACGGATGCCTATCGTGGCGCGGGTCGTCCCGAAGCGACCTTTATTATTGAGCGTATGGTTGATTTGGCAGCGGCAGCGGTGGGGATGGACGCGAAAGATATTCGGTTCAAAAATTTCCCGCAACCGACTGAATTTCCGCTTGAGATCCCGACTGGAATCATTTACGACAGCGGCAATTACCAAGAGAGCTTTAACAAAGCCTTGGAGATTGTGGACTATGACGGCCTACGAGCGCAGCAGGCGCAACTCCGTGAGCAGGGTAGATACATGGGCATTGGTATCTCCACCTATGCAGAGATTTGCGGGATGGGACCGTCCATAGCGATGCCTGCCGGCGGATGGGAGAGTAGCACCGTCCGGGTCGAACCGACCGGAAAGATTACAGTGTTGACTGGTGTTTCGCCACATGGTCAAGGACAAGAAACCACCTTCGCACAGATGATCGCTGATGAGTTCGGGATCGACATTGACGATGTCGTGGTCATCCACGGTGACACAGGACGGCAGCCCTACGGTATCGGCACCTTTGGTAGTCGAGCCACTGCTGTCGGCGGCACCGCGATGGTTATCGCTGCAGGTGAGGTGAAGGAGAAGATGGCAAAGTTCGCAGCCCACTTGATGGAAGCGAACACCGAGGACCTCGTCTTTGAAGATGGAAAGATATCGGTCGAAGGTTCACCGGATCAAGCGATTGATTTCGCAGCGATCGCCCTGGAAGCGCACGTTGCTAAAAACCTTCCGCCAGATACGACGCCGGGACTCGAAGCAACACATTTCTTTGAACCGTCGAACTTTACTTATCCGTTCGGTGCCCACATCGCAGTGATCGAAGTTGATGCCGATACAGGTGAGATTGATATTCAGCGATATGTATGCGTTGACGATATTGGCAATATCATCAATCCCTTAATCGTTGCGGGACAGGTACATGGCGGCATTGCACAAGGTTTGGGGCAGGCTCTATACGAAGGTGCAGTCTACGATGATAGCGGTCAACTTTTGACCGGCTCATTTATGGACTACGCTGTTCCTAAAGCTACACAGATACCTCACTTTGAGACAGACCATACTGTGACTCCTTCACCTGTCAATCCGATGGGGGTCAAAGGAGTTGGTGAAGCCGGTACGATTGGCTCAACGCCGTGTATGGTCAACGCTGTTGTGGATGCCTTATCGCCGTTTGGGGTGAAGGATATCGAAATGCCGTTAACACCGAATCGTGTGTGGCAGGCAATCCAGGATGCAAAGGATTAAGATAGTTTTCCGAAGTTTAGAATCTTCGAAAAATTATGCTTAATTGAAGGAAGGAGGAGACAACGAATGATTCCGGGAAGTTTTGAATACTTTGCACCAACAGCACTTGATGAAGCGTTATCGCTCTTGCAGGAACATGGAGATGATGCGAAGGTGCTCGCTGGTGGACATAGCCTGATCCCTACGATGAAATTACGCTTGGCGGAGCCGGCGGTCATCATCGATATTGGGGGCATCGGCAGCTTGAAGGGAATCTCCGAATCTGATGGTAACTTGGTTATCGGTGCACTGACGACACATCACGAATTGGAGAGTTCGGATCTGGTTCAGCAGAAGGTGCCGCTGCTTGCAGAAACTGCTGCTGAGATTGGTGATGTGCAAGTGCGCAACAAAGGAACGATCGGCGGAAGTCTTGCCCATGCGGATCCGGCTGCCGATTGGCCCGCGACGATTCTCGCGCTCGATGCCGATCTCCAGATCACCGGTCCCAACGGAGAGCGGACCGTCAAAGCGACCGATTTCTTCCAAGGACTGTATGAGACCGACCTTGGAGATGATGAAATCCTTACAGCAATTCATGTGTCAATTCCAGACGCGAATACCAAGGGCACATACCTGAAGCTGCACCAGGTGGCATCAGGATTTGCACTCACTGGCGTAGCAGTGGTCTTGACAAAGTCTGGAGATACGTGCCAAAGTGTTGCTGTCGGTATCACTGGCGTTTCGGAGGCTCCGTATCGGGCATCGGGCGTCGAATCCGGTCTGACAGGATCGGCCCTGAGTGCTGAAAATATCGCGGCGGCTGCTGAGAGAGCGGTTGACGGCATTACTGCGTTGGAGGACATCCACGCAAGTGAGGCGTATCGTCAGAACTTAGCAAAAGTCTATACCCGCCGAGCAATTGAGGCGGCGGCATCCTAAGATGTACAGGTAATGCGTCAAATGTGAAATGTCAAGGCTTTTCGTTTTACGTTTGACGCTTCACCAACTCATAAAAATCATCAGACATCCCAAACTACGCACCGACCCCTCCATATCTATTTATCTCCCCCAACTTAAAACCTACCTTACGACAACCAAATAAGTCCCGGTAATATTTCACTACACGGAAGGAACCCACGGATGGTCCATAAGATCCATAAGATAGCCCTTGTTACAGACGATGTCGAAGGCTGTGTCCAATTTTATACAGAAACACTTGGATTAGAAGTCATTGAACGATTCCCCGTCGAGGACGATGAAGATTATGTCTTCCTTAAGGCGGGCGATATGATTCTTGAGCTGATGCCGAAAAAATCGATGGAAGCAGAGGAAGGCTTCCACCATATCTCCTTTAGGGTTGACAGCGTGGATGCGAGCATCCAAGACTTAAGAGACAAAGGGGTGCCAATCGAAAAAGAACCGTTTGATGCAGGCACCGGCGGCATTCGTTTAGCGTTCTTCAAAGGTCCGAATGATATGCTTTTGCAGTTGTTTGAGCGGGATTCAGAAGAAGGAAAGTAATGGCTTCGATATCCATACCGCGCCGTCGCTTGGGCAGAACAGAATTGAGCATCCCTGTTGTTCCATTTGGGACATTGGGGTTCAGCAATCAGTTTGGGTTTGTTTCCGACGCCGATGCGGTCGCCCTTATCAAACACGCTATCAGTCTTGGTGTCAATCACTTCGATGGTGCACGCTGCTACGGGGATTCAATGCGTAAGCTGGCATTGGCTATGAAGGAGATTCCTCGTGAGGATGTGATTATCACTGGACGGGTCTGTTGCCATTCTGGCGCGGAGTGGGGTGGATACGGAGAAGGGACACCGGATTATTCTGCCGAGCGCGCAGTTGCGGATGTGGAGGATCAGTTGCAGTGGATGAATATCGGCTATTTCGATGGGGTGCTTATCCACGATCCCGCTGAAATCGAGCCAACACTTGAAAAAGGTGGCACACTGGAGGGAGTTCTCCGATGTAAAGCTCGTGGACTGACCAAGTTCGCAGGGTATGGTATGGGTCCGCACGATTTTCACCTGAAGGCAATCGCCACCGGTGATGTAGATTTCATCCTAACCTTCAACGACTATAATCTCATCCGTCAGACCATCACAGGGACAGTTCTACCCACCGCCACTGAAGCGGATGTTGGGGTGATGAACGGTTGGTCGATTCTGCGTGGCTTGCTTACGGGAATTGACCTTGACACAGAAGCAGCGAAGGAACGGTGGCAGAATAGTCCCGATTTTAAACCGGCGAGGGTAAGATGGCAGTGGTGCATGGAAAAGGGCATAGATATGCTCCAGTTGGCTATCCAATTCTGTCTACGAGAGGAACGGATTCACGGAAATAACATCGGTTCGCTGAATCTCGAACAGTTGGAGTCGAATGTGAGAGCCGCAAGTATTCCTTTGCCTGAAGAGATCTGGGAGGAATACGACGCATGTTTCGGAAGCAACACAACCAGGTAACTAGAATCCACATAGAACAAAACTAAGAAGATTGGAGAAGCTATCATGGCGAAATATCGAGTTGGTGTGATTGGATGTAGGGGTATCGGCGTGAGACACGCCTCTGGTTTAGTAGGACTGTCCAACGCGGAACTGGTCGCTGGGTGCGATATATCAGAAACTACACTGGCGGACTTTAACGATCAGTGGAAAGACCACTGGTCAAACATTGCGCTCTACACGGATCACCAAGAGATGTTAGCGAACGAAGACTTAGACATTGTAACGGTTGCGACCTCCGATCATCGGCACGCGGATCTGGTGGTCAACGCCGCCAATGCCGGTGCGAAGGGCATTTTTTGTGAGAAACCGATGGCGACCAATCTTGCGGATGCCGATCGTATGCTCGAAGCGGTTGAGCGTAACGGTACAATTTTGTCAATCGACCACACCCGTCGGTGGCAACCTCTATGGCGACATACAAAGGAAGAAATTGTTGGACGAGGTGAGATTGGGGAGGTGCAGTACATTATTGGCACATTGAACGGGAGCCGAGCGATGTTATTCCGCAACGGCACGCACCTCGTCGATGCGATTTGCTATTACGCAGATTCTGACCCGGAGTGGGTAACTGCCGAGTTGGAGGCGGGATATGAAGATTACTGGGAATATCGTGGGGACGGTGGACATGAACCCAAAACGGAACCCGCCGCGAGCGGCTACATCCACTTTGCAAATGGCGTTCGTGGATACTATGCTGGTGGATCTAAGACTACGCCTGGTCCCAAATTTCGCCTTGAGATTGTCGGCACAACGGGATATGTCCTTATCGATAATGAAAAAGCGACTATCGAAAGGGAAGATGGTTCTCAGACCGTAACGGCACCCGCGTGGGAGGTCGAGGGAATACCCGCCGGCGTTCAAGAATTGGTGCACATAGTCGCTGAAGGAGGAGAATCCTCCTCTTCGGGCAGAGACGGGCACAAGGTTGTGGAAATTATTATCGGCTTCTTGGAATCCCAACGCCGCGATAACGGGAAGGTGACAATACCTGGCCCACGTTAATGCTAAACTCTTGCAATATACAAGGAGGGACAATGGCAGAGCTGGAAACGAGACGGATGGGCCGCACAGAGATGCGACCGAAGTCGCTCGCGCTGGGCGCTGCGTGGTTGACTCAAGGCACTGAAGCTGAGACGATTGAAGCCATCCATCGTGCGATTGAGTTAGGTATCGACTTTGTGGACACGTATCCTCGTCATGCAGAAGGGCGCTGGGGCAAAGCTCTTGCGGACGGTTTACGAAAAAAAGTCTATCTGCAAGCCAAGGTCAGCCCTCCGGGTCCAGATAAGGACTACTCTGGCGAGACGACACGTCGGAGCGTGGAAAACAGCCTAACGGAACTGAGGACTGATTACTTAGATTCGGTTCTGATCCATGATCCGATTACGATAGAAGATCCTTTAGGTCCCGGTCGTGCGCTTGACGAATTGCTGGAAATGAAAAAGGAGGGCAAGGTGCGACATATCGGCCTCGGCGTCCGTCAACACGAGTTTCACCGGGTCGCGATCGAAACGGGTCACATTGAGATTGTCCTCACATTTCTTGACTACAATTTGCTTGACCAGTCGGTCGCAGAAACAACATTGCCGTTAGCGCGGGAACATGATGTAGGAATTATTCTCGCAAGCCCCCTTGGCATGGGGTCACTTACTGGGGTGGAACCGGATATCGAAACCGAACAGCGTCGGCATCCCGGTGCCAAACCGAAAGCATATCAGATGTGGCAGTGGTGCCAAGAACGTGGCGTAAATATCCGCCATCTTGCTATGCAATTCTGCTTGGCTGCACCGGTAGACGGTGTTGTGATGGTGGGTCCTGCCAATACGGTGCAGGTTGAGGAAGCATACGAGGCAGCAACCGCCGATGTCTCAACTGAAATTTGGCATGACTTTGATGCAGAATTCGGTGTCCGCCCCGCGAACTTAGAAGATTGAGGCACCCGAACAACGGAGTGGGATCACATAGAGACAATTTTGCGCATCCGTTCAGCGAGGTCAACCTGTGCGGCATGGTCACCACCGACCTCGTGGATGACGGGACCGTCGTATCCGATTGCGCGGAGTTCATGAACCACTGTGGGCCAATCGGTATCGCCATCCAGTAGATTGACGAATGTATGCGCCTGTCGGTCGAAGTCCTTAAAGTGAACACGGCAGATCCGAGTCCCCAGTTCGCGGATCCAATGTTCAGGATAGCCGTAAGCCATCATATTGGCGGTGTCCAGGTAGACCCCTACCCACTCGCTTCCCACTTCGTCTACAAAGTCCCGCATCTCTTTCGGACTGAGCAGGAATTTGTTCCAGACATTTTCAAGCCCAACTGCGGATTTGTTGCGCTCGGCAATCGGAGCAACCTCTTTCAGGATACCGATCAGGTTATCCCAAACGGATTGATACGTATCGGACACGGTAAGCTGTCCGGGGTGCAGAAGAATCCCGTCCACGCCAAGTATGCCTGCAATCTCAAGGTTGCGGACGAGGGATTTGACCCCGCTCTCCCGCTCCGCTGTATTCGGACTGAGCAGATTCCCTCGGTCTGCATAGCTGGCGATGACGCTGCCGATCTCAATCCCCGCCTCCCGACACTTCTCGCCAACACTTTCAATCTCTGATGTGCTCATGTCCGCGTTCAGATCTTTTCCATCTCGGAAGGTCAACTCTACCGTTTCGTAGCCGGCATCCTGGCAGAGGTTAAGCGTGTCGTCGAGTGACATCGTTCCAAGAATAATTTGCGTTACACCGATTTTCATAGTTGCCTCCAATTTGTAGTTTTACATCCGATCAATAATGGTCAGGCGCCCAGAAGATGACCTCTCGCTGTGGAAAGAGCGTGGATAGTAGGGCTGCGAGTTCCGCCCCAACTACAATTCCTTGCTGATGCAGGATCGGTTCAAGCTGATCCCAACCCGATTCGCCAAGCAGCGCACACCAGAATAGGTGTCCCGGCAAGGTCATCCGGATGACTTGCTCATCGGACTCAAAGATTTGAAGCGTTCCGTCATCAAGCAGGCGCAGCCCAGCCTCTTGATCATTCACGACAAAGCAGATCGAAGCAGAGGCAAAATCCTGCCCCGCTGCATCAAGCCGGGCTTGTAGTTCAGGGAGGAGTCGCTGGAACAAAGCAAGGAGATTCACGGCATAGAGCATCATAGCAGAATTGCCTGTTAAGAAAGTATCTCCCGCTGTTCCTTCAGTAAGTAGATTGACCATCGGGTGTCGATGCGGCATATCGCCGTGGAGTTCCTCCACTCCCTCTCGCTCGCATACTTGCAGTAAATGGCTTACTAACGCGGTCAAGGCTCCCGGCTGCGTCCGGTCATACGCAACTTCGAGGATGTTTGCGCTTTTTGCGTCAATCTGAAAGTTCAGGTAGCCTCCAAACCTATCCCCACGTCGGGCGACCACCGTGGGTAGAATATCTCGAATCCTTGCTGGACCGCTCTCCCAATAGGAGCGTGTGCGCACGAGTGATCCGCTCTGCTGAGCGTTGTGTGCATCGTAAAGCGCGATCGACGCTTCCAAATCTCGATTCTCGTCGAAAGGCTCCACGTGCCAATCTGTTTCCGCCAGACCGGTAGATTGGCTCCGAGTTACTCGAAACCCCTCCAACGGCACACTTGCCCAGCCCAGCTTCCGATAGTATGCACACGGGATCGCAGAAAAGAGAACTCCAATGTCATAACCCACTGTTCGCATGTAGGTGATGGTATCTTTCATCAACGCTGTAGCATAACCAGCGCCTCGATGGTCGGGGTGTGTGCCGACACCCCCAATCCCACCCATAGGCACGGGAACAGAGCCGATTCGCATTTCGCGTTCCCAGACACGGAGGGTCGAAACGATTTCCCCGTTCACTATTAGGACGCGGGATTGGTCGCGCCGGTAACTTGGTTCGGCGCGAACGTATTGCCAGTACCTTTCATGCCCATCCGGTCGAAATACTCGGCACTGTAGGTCAATCATCTCCTCTAATTCTGATTCATGGATGCCACGGATTTCCATGGATTCCTCCAGATAATCGCAGTAATCGCTGTCTACACAGCAGGATCGAACTTTGATCGTCGCTTAATCAAGAATGTCACGATAGAAATCGCAATAATGACCCCGAATGCCCAAAATAGGATTTTGATTGTACCTGTTGCCTCACCACCAAGATAGGAGTACAGAATCGTGGCGGGCAGTTGCCCGATTCCGGTGGCGATCCAGAAACCGAGGAACCTAATACCGGTCAACCCTGCTCCATAGCTGATTACATCAAACGAGATAATAGGGACTAACCGCGCGATGAGCACCGCGTGTTTACCGTAACGTTCAAAAAATCGGTCGGAAGCGGCAAGTGCGGATTCACTGATCAACTTAACGACGACAGGACGGCCAAAGTATCGAGCAATGGAAAAACAGAGTGCGGCCCCTAACATGGCACTGCTCCACGATAGCGCTGTGCCCCACCATACACCGAACAGCAGCCCATTGGCAAAGGTGATTAGGAAGGCGGGCAACGGCGCAGCAACACTTTGGAAGATCATGAGCATCGCAGAAATCAACGGAGCAAACAGACCGTAACCAGCAATGTACTCGCGCATTACCTGTGGATCTCTGAAGAGGTCGAAGATATTCACGAGCCAATTGTGGAAGGGAGGAACAGCAAGAAACAGAACGAGAAAGACAGCTGCAGCGAGAATCGATATTTTTGTTCTGATGGTGTTAAGCAGATTCACAAGTTCTCGCGCTCTTCCTCATCGCTATAGGGTTCCTCTGCCCCGGTTAGATCGGTTCCGTTCCGAGAATCCCGATTTATCGGGAGATTCACAGCAACTGGTAGAGGGATCACATCGTCCGCACTGACAGATATGGAAAGCGTATCCCCGGCATTCTTACCGTGCGTTCTTGGGTTGTACAGCACCGCTTTCACTGTCAGTTCATCTGCGAGCGCTAGGTGATATTCCTCAATACGTCCTAGATAGGTTGCGTTGAGGACCTTCGCGCTCATCCGGTTTGATGTCCCTTCCGCGGTTGCTTCATCGAAGTGAATCGACTCTGGACGGATGCAGCAGGTGACCGCTTCACCGTTTGTAAAATCGTGATAGATTGTCGTTGAACGCAATATACCGATTTCCGTTTCAATCTCGGCAGTTCCATTGGACAACGATTGGATTTTACCGCTGATAAAATTAGTCTCGCCGATAAAACTCGCTACAAATGGATTGGTGGGGAACCGATAAATTTCGCGGGGTGTGCCGACTTGGATGATTGAACCATCTCTCATGATTGCCATCCGGTCCGCGAGGTGAATCGCTTCTTGCTGATCGTGTGTGACATAGACGGCAGTGGCACCGACTTGTGAGTGGATGCGCTTAATCTCTTGGCGCATTTCAAGCCGCAGCTTCGCGTCGAGATTGCTTAACGGTTCGTCGAGAAGTAACACATCCGGTTCAACGACGAGCGCACGCGCCAACGCTATGCGCTGCTGTTGTCCGCCGGAGAGCTTATTGACAGGTCGATCTGCGTACTCAGGCATCTGCACCACTTCTAAGACTTCGTGGACTTTCTCTTTTCGGACTTCCTTATCAATCTTGCGAAGCGACAGACCGTACTCAACATTCTCAAAGACGGTCATGTGGGGCCACAAAGCGTAGTTTTGGAAGACCATGCCAGTATTCCGCTTATTCGGTGGCACCCTGCTCATCTCCCGTTCACCAAACATCAACGTCCCGCTGTCGGGCTCGTAGAATCCGGCGAGAATACGCAGGCAGGTAGTTTTTCCGCACCCGGATGGACCGAGCAGAAAAAACAGTTCGCCCTCTTTAATCTCAAGGCTTACATCATTCACCGCGACCGTAGTATCAAAGGCTTTTACAATGTGATCTAAACGGACTTCAACGGACAATGGTCAACTTCCTCCCCTCTCCCTCTGCTGAAGGTGCTTGTTGCTGTCCCGATCCGACAGCACTCTCAATGCCCATTATCAAACTCTGAACGGATCAAGCTTCCAATTCGAGTGAACCGAACCCCATTGATAACCTTCCAAACCTCCCAAGGCTTTCTCTGACTGAATGCATCGTAAGACCAATAGACCATGAAGGCTTGCCCCTTAATATCGGCCACAGACACAGGTCCCCACGTACGGCTATCGCTACTCTGATCCCGATTGTCCCCCATTGCAAAAACATAGCCCTCTGGTACTTTAAAGGGCATGCCCTCTGGAAACGTCATGTGGAACTGATTCGGCGAGAGTTTATACGGGGTAAATGCGTTGTCGTTAGGCAAATGATACGGCTTACGAAATGGGGGAAAATTGTACTGATGACCAATGGAGCGGGAGACATGTTTTGTATAGGAGCTATCTTCGATTGGTGCGTCATTGACGTAGAGCGTGTCGCCCTTCGTTTCAATTGTGTCACCTCCGACGGCAACGATGCGTTTGATGAAGTTCTTTGTTCGCTCGTGGGGTGGGACAAATACAAACACATCTCCTCTGGCAGGTTCGTGGAAGTCAAACAGTTTAATTTTCGTTCCCGGAATGTTAATACCATAGATGAATTTGCAGACGAGGATGCGATCTCCAACAAGCAGGGTTTCTTCCATAGAACCGGAAGGAATTTTGAATGCCTCAACGACAAAAGGACGAATAAATCCAAAGACAAGTACGAAAGCAACCACAATAACCTGAAGGTATTCCCATACCACAGTTTGCTGGAACCTCTGCCATCGTGAAAGTGTTTCTTCCTGTGTATCTGCCGACGTTTCGTTCATAAAGATGTCACCTCTTAATCTGAATTATTCATCAATTGACAGAATTGCCATAAATGCTTCCTGTGGCACTTCGACGCTCCCAATCTGTTTCATCCGCTTTTTGCCTTCCTTCTGCTTTTCGAGCAGCTTACGCTTGCGAGTAACGTCGCCGCCGTAAAGTCTTGCAGTAACGTTCTTTCGTAAAGCACGGATAGTTTCACGCGCAATCACTTTATGCCCGATTGCGGCTTGTATGGGAACAGTAAACATCTGTTGTGGAATCACTTCTCTCAACTTTTCTACCAACGCTTTCCCCCTGCCGTAAGCCATGTCGCGGTGGACAATTGTTGAGAGGGCGTCAACCGGTTTTTCGTTGAGCAAGATATCGAGCTTGACGAGATCTGCCGGCTTGTACTCGCCGACTTCATACTCAAGTGATCCATACCCGCGCGTTAATGATTTGAGTTTATCGTAGAAATCGATGAGAATTTCTCCCAAGGGCAGATTGTAACTGATTTGCGCGCGGGTTGTATCCAGTTGGTCCATGCGAATGAAAATACCACGGCGTTTCTGACACAGGTCCATCACATTGCCGATATAGTCTTGCGGTACGATAATATCAGCAGTGATGTGCGGCTCCGCGATGAAATCGATCTGATCAACGGGAGGCATCTTTGCGGGGTTATCAACTTCAACAGACTCCCCATTTCGTTGGTTGACATGATACTTAACGCTGGGCGAGGTCCGGACAAGGGATAGATCAAATTCACGTTCCAAGCGTTCCTGGATTATCTCCATGTGCAGCAAACCTAAGAACCCACACCGAAAGCCGAATCCAAGTGCGATAGAGGTTTCAGGCTCGAAGACAAAAGAATCATCGTTAAGTTTAAGTCTTTCAAGTGCCTCTCGCAGCACCCCCACTTCACTCGTATCTGCTGGATACAGCCCGCAAAACACAAGCGGCTTCATTTCACGGTAGCCGGGTAGCGGTGTGGCGGTTGGGTTTGTGTGATCAGTAATTGTCTCACCGATTTTGGCGTCCGCTATCTCTCGAACTCCAGCAATTACATAGCCGACTGAACCGGTAGAGAGAATATCAACAGGCTCCATGTCTGGCAGGAAGACCCCGACCTCCTCCACTTCGTAAGCACTCTGCGCTGCCATCAAACGGATTTTGTCGCCTACTTTTACGCTCCCATCAAACACGCGCACATACATGACAACGCCTCGATAGCTGTTGTACACGGAGTCAATAACGAGTGCCTTAAGGGGGTCCTTGGTGCCTCCTTTCGGGGGAGGAATGCGACTAACAATAGCCTCTAATATCTCTTGCGTCCCGATATTTTCCTTTGCGCTCGCCAGAATAGCTTCGTCCGCGGGGATACCCACGACGTCTTCGATCTGTCGTTTGACCTCCTCAGGACGCGCAGTCGGGAGATCAATTTTGTTGATAACAGGAATAATTTCGAGATCGTGGTCAATTGCGAGATAGGCATTTGCTAATGTCTGAGCCTCTACGCCCTGCGCAGCATCAACGATTAAAATCGCGCCCTCGCATGCTGCGAGACTCCGTGACACTTCATAGGTGAAGTCAACATGTCCCGGGGTATCGATTAGGTTAAGTTCATAGGCATCCCCGTCTGTGGCGTGATAATCCAGTTTTACGACAGTCGCCTTGATGGTGATGCCGCGTTCGCGCTCAAGATCCATCAGGTCCAAAACCTGCTCGCGCATCTCACGGGGCGTCAACGTCCCGGTGTACTCCAAAAGGCGATCGCTGAGTGTGCTCTTGCCGTGATCTATATGTCCTAAAATACAGTAGTTCCGTATCCTCTGTTGATTATTCATTGATTGTTGATTTTTATAATCCTCATGTTAAAAATATAATCTTTGTCTTTGACGTGCCGAAACACAATCTTGTTGAATTTGTCATCGTTTTCTATGTCAGCATAGGCGCAATGAGGACACTATACCCCAAATTTATGTCTCGCGCTTTATAATTCACCCATGAATCTCTTGTAGTATCGCTCTTGCTGCCTCACGCGGATTTTCCGCCGCTGTGATAGGTCGTCCAACGACAATGTAATCGGCACCGGCATTGATTGCTTCGGCGGGTGTCATGACCCGCTGCTGATCGTTTGAAGCCGCCCACACCGGACGCACACCGGGTGTAAGGATCACAAAATCGTCTCCGCACACTTTCCGAATCAACTCAATTTCCAATGGGGAAGCTACCACACCATCCAGCCCCGCCTGCTTGGACAGTTCTGCGAGGTACGCTACCTGGCTCTCCAACTTGCGTTGTGTGCCAAAATCGCGTTGAAAATTCACTTCATCAACACTTGTGAGGACAGTCACGCCCAAAAGCGTTGGCTTTGGAATCCCAAGTTCGGACGCTTGTTTCTCGGCGGCTTCTGCTGCCGCACGCATCATTTCCAACCCACCTGAAGCGTGCAGATTGATCATATTGACACCAATGCTTGTTCCAGAGCCCACTGCACCAGCCACGGTGTTTGGAATGTCGTGGAATTTGAGATCTAGGAAGATATCCTTTTCTGCTTCACGTAGCAGCTTGACCGAAGCGGGACCTACAGCAGTGAAAAGTTGCTTGCCGATTTTGAACCATTTGACCTCATCGGAAAGTATAGTAATCAGTTCGTTTGCTGCTGCTAAGTTTTCTACATCTAAAGCAACGATGAGTTGATTATGCGACATGTTAGATTCTTGCATCCATTCTATAGCTGGCACTGGGCGGTGCTTTATACGCAACCCCATGCCGGGTATGGTTCAATGGTGGTCTACGCGAGGCTCAATGGGTAGGGCACGGAATTCGCGAATGAGGGCAGCGAGTTCTGTGGCAGCAGCGTTAAAAAAACGTTCCCCCTTCTCCACTGTACCGAGAGTAGCGTCGCCAATAACGCCCGTCTCCGAGATGCGCGACCACTGATCCATCATGCGTAACGGTGCGCTCCCTTTGCCACGCACTGTACCACGCCAGTAGTAGCGCGAAACTGGAACTTTCACTTCGTGTGCGGCTTTGTCCATCTGCACTGCTGCGTCGTTGAGATAGCGGTAGACTGATGTTTCAATCTCGTCCGCGTGGGATAGGACGTCTGACTCAACGATTTCGTCCACGTCAACCCCTGCGCCCGCATTGAGCGCACCACAGTGTGCATCGGTCTCTATCACTGTCCGCCGGGCGGCAAGTTCCAGAATAGGGGCGTTAGATCCGTGACCGTTGACGATGAGGATCTTGCGAAAACCGTGGTGGGCAACGCTCTTGGTGATATCGACAATGAAATTAAGCAGATGGTCATCACGGATGGTGATAGTGCCGGGAAAATCCATATGATGATCTTCAAAACCGTAAGCCACTTCGGGCAGTAGTAGGACTTCATCGGGGATCTGCTGCGCAGCGGCATCGCAGATGCTGCTGACCACGAAGGTATCCACATCCAAGGGAAGGTGATGGCCGTGGTCCTCTGTGGAACCTACCGGCAGAACAACTACAGGTTGCTTTTTTATTAGATCCCGGATTTCTGGCCAAGTGTAGTGATCATAGCGGTAGGGAAGTTTGGGACCAATCATAGTATCTCCTTTACTCTACAATTACTTACTGATTTCGACAAGCCATGCGATATGATTTAACTCATGAAACATAACATCGCTCTCCGCTATGTCACACGCTTTAAGATTCGATAGGAGGCTTTTCTCTGTCCATCTTGCTGACCAGAAATTTTCCGCAGTCGCTACAAAGCGTCCCCCTCTGGGTGTTACTACACGCTGATTGGTATGCTCGTAGAAATCGATTTGGGCGTCCTCTGCCTCTGGCACATCTTTGTAGATTGTCAGAAACATCAACCCACCCGGTTTCAGCGACCGATAAAAATTTGAGAATATCGTGATAAAACTTGGATTACGATCAAGATAGGCATCCGTATAGATACTGAGGTTTGTTGATGGTTCTCGAAAATTGCCGGGGGTGAAGTATAAACACCAGACAAGATCATAGAAATCAGCAGGTGTTTTGCTCTGAGCCACATCGCCCAAAAATAACTCAGCGTTGTTTAACCCCTCGTTGCGCCATCTCTCTTGAGCGATTTGTCCAATGTGGGTCGATATTTCAAAACCGTGATAAAGCCGACAGGTGGGCGCAAAGATCGAGCCATGGTAGCCTGTGCCACAACCTACATCGGCGATGGCGTAGGGTGTCCCACTGAACCTTTCAATCAGTATTTCATCCTGCCGTTCGCGTGCTTCTTTTATCGGTGCTGGACAATAAGATGATTCCAAGGACTTAAGCACCGCTCTGGCTTCAGATTCACGAAAACTGTCATTCATTTTATACTTCCCGAAAGGTATCTCATTACTCGTTATTCTTTTCTCAAGATTAACAAAAACTCAGACTTCATCCCATCTGGATTTTTATTTTTCCTTGTGCCGAACAGCTGTCTATGCTTTATGCGATCTTCATACAGGTTCTCAAAGAGATAGCCCTTGTCTGTAAAATACTCCATCAATATTCGCCAGATTTCAACCTTTATCCCGTCAATCAGCGGATTTCCGATGAAGATGCACGCCCGTGCGTTCGGTTTTAGCTGATTCATTGCATTCTCAAGAGCATTGATGGTATGGCAAAAATAGGAATCCAATAATTTCAGCAGGTCCTGCCGTGTGAGTTCCGCCCTCACTTTATCCAGTGATGGGGTTTGAACTGTTCGATCCGCCTTCCGATACGGTATTTCAAGCCTGGACAACTCTCTTATTTGTTCCTCGTTATATCCCAACCAAAACAACTCCATCTTGACTGTCCGCATGTACTCTTGAGCCTGTAGGTAAGGAGGCGATGTGATTAACGCATCAAATTCGCGCTCAAACCGATAGTATGACGAATCCACCCCGCCCTCAAACTCAACACAGTTCTGGTGCTGATTCGTCACTGTTACAAAATCATTCAGATTCCGCAAGGTCTGCAGTGACTGACTCCTAACCATCTTTCTCAACTTATCAGCCCAATCCGTCTGGAGTAGTTCCTCGATATATTTTAGTTTACTTTTGGACCTGAATAGTTTAGGCGTTCGATGTTCCGCATAGGAGAAGTGCTTACTCGCCTTCAACAGCGCCGATTCTATGATTGCCGTGTAGACGGTGCGCTCACTCTTTTTGATAAATCCCCAGTATCTACTAATGGCTTCCAACATTTCAGGCGGATACCAATACGCTATATTTGACCACGCTGGGGTGTAGCAATCTTCACTGTTCTCTAAATTATCCAACGTCTGACTTAAAATATCTTCACTCAATCGTTCTTTTTTGGTGCGCACCTTGAGCGGGATCATATAATTCAAGAGCGGGTTCAGATCCAGTAAAAACGCATTCCGTTTGCACAGATACGCTTCAACGCCCACAGTACCGGAACCAGCGAAGGGATCAACAATCCAATCACCCTCGTTTGTAAACGATTTGAGCGCGTATCTCACAACCTGGGGTATAAATTTAGCAGGGTAGTAGAAGATCGAGTGTGTCAGATATCCTGTATCTTTGATTTCAGGAACTAACTCCCGGAAGGAAATCAATTGAATGCGTTTATTGGTTCCATTGCCCTGAGCATCATCTAACATACAGTCTACGGATAAAAGAGACGGTTGTGTCATTATACCCCTGTTTCTGATGATATATTTTCGAGAACGAACATGTTTGGCGTGAATAGTGCAGCCTCTAGAACCTCAATCATCTGTAAGAAAGTGATGCGATGTTTTGCCTATCAGGGATTTCACGTTACTTTCGCTGCAACGACAGATATATCATCTTCCGGTTCGGTATTCTCGATAAATCCACGAACATCGGCTATCATCTGGTCAATGATCTCTATAGAGGAAAGATCGCTTTGTGCGGCGCGGAGGATGCTCCTTTCGAGTCGATTATAGCCGTAAACCCTCCCGCCGGGGTTGACAGCCTCCGGAAGACCATCGGTGTAAAAAATAAGCAGATCCCCTTCAGACAGGCTGAGCGTTTCGTCGGTATATTCCGCCTTCAGGGATACGCCGAGTGGGTAGCTTTCTGACGCCAACTCATCGGCAGTCTCTGTGTCTGGGTGATAGTGATAGATTTCGGGATGACCCGCCTTTGACCATTGGACTTGGTGCTCATCTAAATCGATAATCGCAACACAGCATGTAATAAAAGGTGTGCGTTTCGGTTGTTGACAGAGAGACTGATTAAGCGCAGTGAGCATCGCGCCTGGCGCCCCCTCTTTAACAGCAAATTCAAGCATTCCGGAGAACATCACGGCTGGGATTGCTGCCGACATATCGTGGCCAGCAACATCCGCAATGACAATCGCGAGTTTCCTCTGCTCAGAATCCATCCAGAGATAGTTATAATAGTCCCCGCCGACGCGGTTCGCTGCGAGACACCGCCCTGCCAGATCAAGTCCTGTGATGTCAAGTGCCTCAGGCAACAATCCTATCTGCATACTCTGAGCAGTTTGAATCTCTCTCGCCATGATCTCCTTGCCGAGCATTTCAGATACCACACGATTCCCAACAGCCAGCGCAACAAGAAGTATGATGATGGTAGCAACTACCGATACTCCCATAAGCCAGCGCGCCTGCTGCTGCAAGGGTGCGTAGGCTGCGTCAAGAGGACTATAGGTTACTACCGTCCACGCCTCACCGCGTGACCAGCCCGCAAGGACTTTTTCGTCCTCAGTCTCCCCGATCGCGAATCCATGTTTGGCCGCCCGGTTCTTCCATACTTCCTTGTTGTTAGGGAGTACGACCCGAGACATGTCTTTTAAAATTCCCACCTGATCGCTTTCAGTCGCTGCAACGATGTAGCCGTATCTATTAAGCAGCTCATAATGACGCGTATCTCCCGGCACCGTGCCTCCGATCAGATTCCGGATATTCTCCACACTGTAGACCACTTTCATAATGCCCACAGTTTCATCGTCGTCCGCTTTGATGCTCATGTTAATATCTACGGAGTAAACCCCGGCGCTGTCATCAAAAGCAATTTCTCCGACATGTTCACCTTTATCTTTCGCCGCTGCCCACCATTTTTCACCGAATGGCGGATCATCGCCCGGACCTTGATCGAAATCGCTTGTTTTGCCGGTAGCAGCGACAACATATCCGCGCAGATCGGTCAGAAAGATCTCCTTAAATTGCGCCGGATTCGCCTCTTGGAGGCTTTTTAGAAACCCTGCCCCGGCAGTTGAAGTTAAGCCGTCTCGGTCCCATTCCTCAAATAACTCCTCATAACTCTTCTTCTGACCTTCAGTTACAATGTTTACTAAAACCTTTCGATTTTCAAAACTTGTCCAATTTTCAACCAAAAGGTGGATGTTCTCCATCTCGCGGTCAATTTTATCCATCACCTTAATTGCTAGATCTCGTTCTATATCGCCGACAACTTGGTTCAGCGTTTTCTGGCTCGAATAGAAGGCGAGGATAGAGGCGGAGAACAGCGGAGATAATCCGATCAGAAGAAACATGACAATAATCTGTCTTTTTAAGGTTTTACCTTCATTCATTGTGGGCGCTCCAAAAGGCACTGATGATCTTCCGTGTAGCGGAAGTCAAATCGTTATCAACTAAAAGTAGATTTACCCATTCTGCTGGGGCAGAAGTTTCACTACGTCCTTGAGATCTGTAAGATACTATTACTGGGGAATATGACGAAAAAGATCTTACATTAATGTCACACCAATCGGTCGCAAAACAATTCCGCTAACTCCCTTAAGCACAGCAGTCTCTCCAAAGTGGGATGCAACTCTACAATAGCAAAAATCATAATAGTTCAGTTTTTCTTTTTGACACTCAAGCCGGTGCTGCGTAAAATATAACAAAATGATAACAAAACAGAGCGAAAATCACAAACAAAAATTGACTTCGCTCTCAATAAAATTAGGAGATCCCATTTATGAAAATTCTCGTTACCGGTATATCCGGCAGAATCGGTGCCAACCTTGCCAAAGCTCTGATTGATGAAGGACATGAGGTGCGTGGGCTGGTTTGGGAAAAGGACGCACGATTGGAAAAATTTGACGGGCTTCCGGTTGAGTTAGTTGAGGGAAGTCTGGTTAATCCTCCGGATGTAAACGACGCGGTCAGCGGGGTAGAAGCAATCTGCCATCTGGGGGCGGCATTCCAAGGTGGGGGTCCCTTCTCCAACGAAGACTATTTTGAGATTAATGCACGCGGCACGTTCAATATGCTGGAGGCTGCCCGTGAAAATTTGGATAACCTGAAGCACTTCTTCTTTGCAAGCACCGACGCCACCTACGAAAAATACGTCCCCGGTGGTCTATCCGACCCGATCCGCGAAGACGAGATGGCCCAGAAGCCGGGTGGGTGGTATGCGCTTTCAAAAGTTCTTGGGGAAGAGATGTGTCGCGGATATCATCGGAGTTACCAACTGCCGATCTCGATTTTCCGTTTCGCCTTTGTAGCGGCTGGCGATGAAATCCTAGACTATTCCCAGTTTCGCCTTGATCACTGGCAGAACGCCTACGCAAGCAGAACAACTGGTGCCGCTGCCGAAACACGCCAACAATTACTGGATTTCGGGAACGCTGGAGAACGTCTACTTATAGCGCGAGACGAGAATGGCAGATCTTATAAAAAACATATTGCCGACGTGCGCGACATCGTGCTCGGCTTCTTAACCGCGCTTGGCAAACCGCAGGCAATCGGAGAGACTTTCCACCTTGCCGGACCAACGCCCTTTACATGGGAGGAAACGGTGCCTTATCTCGCGGAAAAACTGGGGGTAGATTACGTTGATGTTCAGTTAGCAGAAAACACACCGACCTTTTATGAGTTCGGTCTCGCCAAGGGTGCCCGGCTAATTGGTTACCATCCACAATTCGACATCTTTAAGATGATTGACTCTGCCATAGCATTTCGACAAGGAGCCGCCGATGTTATTCCAACGCAAATAACCGCTGCGTAGGTGGTCTGAACGTGGGGAGCTGAAACCGGGGTATCTCCAACCATAACTGGGTCAATATTAATCGGAGGCAACTAAACGCATCTGCGCACTTGTTAAGATTTCATAAATCAGTTCATCATAAGACATTTCCGCTGCTGCCGCTTGTGCTGGTAGATCACTTAGATCAGTCAATCCTGGCAATGTATTAATTTCCATCACGTAAGGTTGCCCAGCGTTATCGACTAACATATCCACTCTTGAGTACCCCCAACAGCCCACTGCTTGATGCGTCCCCAGTGCGATCTCCTGTACCTCTTGGGTTAGGGAGTCGGACAGCCTTGCAGGAATAATGAACTCGGTCATCCCTTCGGTATATTTTGCTTCATAGTCGTAAAACTCCCGTTTAGGAACTAGCTCTAGCACAGGTAGCGCGCGAAGGTTTTCATTGATCCCCAGAAGCCCAACCGTGACCTCTTGGCCTTGAATATATCGTTCAAATAGAATATCCCCGAACTGATGTTGGGTTTTATAGGCAATCCGCTTGATCTCTGATCGCTCGGAAATAATCGAGACCCCAATACTTGATCCTTCCGATGCAGGTTTCAGGACAACCGGTAGTCCCAAACGATCGATTGCTTCCTCGCATTGCAGATCCAGATTTTGGTTTGGGTCCACTGCGAGGTAATCGGGCGTTGGAATGTCCAGCGTTGATAGCACCCGTTTGGTCATGGTCTTATTCATCGCCAACGCGCTTGGCAATACCCCGGAACCGGTATAGCTAAACTCGAACGCCTCCAGCACACCTTGAATCGTTCCATCCTCGCAACCTTTTCCATGTACCCCCAGAAATACAATTTCAATCGAAGCATCTCGCATACGCTCGATCCAATCAAGGTCGATTGGATCAATTCTCACCACATCTGCACCGAGCCGTTGAAGTGCGTCAGCGATCCGCGCCCCAGATCGGAGCGACACCTGTCTTTCACCCGATCGCCCCCCCATCAACACCGCAATCCGTTTTTCAAGCAATTGCTCTCTGTCCATCTCAAGAACTCTCCTTCGTCGTCATTAGAAATCATATAGGGCTCCGTGCAAGAGTCATGCCCGATACATCCATTTGGCGTTCTGATTCTAGCTCGTGGGTGTTCAGGGCGCAGGTCGTTTTACCGTCTCCTCAAAGTAAACCCTCTCCGGATTGTCAATCCAATTGCAACCCCAACCCAGCTGTTTCAATTTGCTTTGAACAATCGGCAACGTCGCTCGCAATTCTTTTACCGGCACCCAGTCGCGCCAGTGACGATCAGTCGGTGAGTTGAGAAAGTCTTCAATTCCACCGACCGCTAGTTGAATCGAGGGATATACCATTGCGCCCAGTCGTGTTTGTTTAGCTGCTTCAACCAGCCATTTGCTGTAGGGAAATGGCTGTCTGTCAGCAACACAGCAAATTTTACAGAGGAACTCGATAACGTTTCCAACTGCAACAAATGCCATCTCCACGTGCCCCCGCGCTGCCATAGCCAAGGGACCGCGCTGTGAGTAATAATACTTGCCAAACATCCACTTTAACTTGCTCTCCGCGACATCTATCGGATAAAGCCGATAGCGATCCTTCAGTTCTTCAGCGGCACTTGAACAACCGTAGAGAGTCTGTGAGGTGGCAATAAGCCACATCATCTCACTTGGCCATGTTTCCAACCAGGCCCGTAGGTCACCTTCGTCAAAAAACGACCAGTGGGCTTCATAATCACCCCGATCGACGAAGAGTTGTCGGCTTCGTTCATAAGTGTTACGATCTTCATCAGAAAGGTATCGCTTATCACCAATGATACACAGGTCAAGATCCGACCATCCATCGGCAAAGTTAGCGGCACGACTCCCAACCAACATAAGGACTGCACGTTCGCCCACTTGTTGGCAAAAATCTGAGGCTCGGTCAATGAACTGTTGATCTTCTGGATTGAAATGGATATCTTCCCTCACCGCAGATATCTCCATTTTTACCATTTTGTCAGGAGGCATGTATTCAATCTGACGCAGGTTACTAGACGCACTGACCTAGCATTGTCTGGAAACAAAACTCCCTAAGTAAGAACGTCAAATGTCTAGGATAGGTTTCGTAAAACAGACGTATAAATGAGAGTGCACCGCTCCAGAAATGCGATTAACTCTCAGCCACATCAACCTGGATCGACAATTCCTCAAGCTGTTCGTCGGTAACTTCAGAAGGAGCAACGGTGAGCAGACACAATCCGTTCTGTGTCTTCGGAAACGCGGTGACTTCACGGATATTTTTTTCGCCGGTCATCATCATCATCATCCGATCTAACCCCGAAGCAATACCGCCATGCGGCGGTGTTCCGTATTGCAACGCTTCAACGAAGTATCCAAACCGCTCGGTTACCTCTTGAGGTTTGATCTTCATGATTTCAAATATCTTCTGTTGGAGCTCCCATCGGTGAATTCTGATGCTACCACCGGCGCACTCTTCTCCGTTGATAATTAGGTCGTATTGTAGACCTCTCGCTTTCCCCGGATCGGTATCCAGCAGCGGAATATCTTCCTCAGGCATCATGGTGAAGAGATGTTGAGAAGGTTCGTAGCGATTCTCCTCTTCATCCCAGAAAAACAGGGGAAAATCGATAATCCACAGGAAATCAAAGCGATCATAATCAATCAATTCGAGTTTTTCGCCGAGATGCAGGCGCAGGCTTGCAAGTGCATCCGCGACAATCTGCGGTTTGTCAGCCACAAATACCATTAGATCACCCGGCTGGGCACTCATCCGCTCGCTAACTGCCTTGAGAGTATCTTCGCTGAAAAATTTGACGATACTTGATTCAAAAGCGCCTTCCTCTGTTACCTTAATCCATGCTAACCCCTTTGCTCTATAAATGGCGACAAACTCTGTGAGATTATCTATCTCCCTGCGAGAGAGTGACGCTCCACCGGGAACAGCAAGCCCTTTTACCTGCCCTTCGTTTGCCAAGGCACCCGTAAACACCTTGAAATCACAGTCCGCCACCAGATCAGAGAGATCAGAGAGCTCCAGTCCGAAACGTGTATCAGGCTTATCGGTGCCGTATCGTTCCATTGCTTCACTGTAAGGCATACGGCGGAACGGTGTAGGGATGGGAATGTCAACCGCTTCTTCAAAGATTCTCTTGAATAATCCTTCCGTCACTTCCATGACATCTTCTCGGGTTGCGAAGGACATTTCAATATCAAGCTGCGTTAATTCAAGAAGCCGATTTGCGCGGGTATCTTCGTCACGGAAACAACGCGCGATCTGGAAATAACGATCTATACCGCTCATCATTGATAGTTGCTTGAACTGCTGCGGTGATTGTGGCAAGGCATAGAATTTGCCGGGGTTGAGCCGACTTGGCACCAGAAAATCACGCGCCCCCTCTGGTGTACTATTCATCAAGATTGGCGTCTCAATCTCAAGGAAGCCTTGCTCGTCCATGTATCTCCGTGCAGCAAGGGTTGCTTTGTGCCGAATCTGTAGCATCTCCTGCATTTTTGGACGGCGAAGGTCAACGTATCGGTACTGCATACGAACATCCTCGGCTGTATCGATATCGTCCTCGACAGCAAATGGTGGTGTCCGCGCAACATTTAAGATTTCCAATTCATCCGTCGCCAGTTCTATCTCGCCGGTAAGGAGGTTGGGGTTGGTCAAGCCTTCTCCCCGCTCGCGCACCTTTCCGCTGACGCTTAACACAAATTCGTTGCGAATCGCGCCCGCAGCCCGGTGTGCTTCGGGATCAATTATCGGATCAAAGACCACCTGCGTGATTCCGGTTCGATCACGAAGGTCTACAAAAATGACACCGCCGTGATCTCGACGGCGAGATACCCAACCGGTGAGTCGCGCCGATTCACCGGCATCGGCAAGCCGTAGTTCTCCGCAAAAGTGTGTACGTTTCATTTCAGGCATTACTTTAGATTCTCTCCTTCGATTTATAAAAGATACAATCTCATCCTTTAAGGCGATAAAACCAATCAATTACATTCTAGCGATCTACCTTCTCACGCAGAATTTCCGCTAACTGTTGGAACGCAACTGATTGCTGATCACCGCTTCCCATATCCCGCACTGTCGCGGCTGCATTGTTAATCTCATCTTCGCCAATCATGACGACATACTGTGCGTTCAATTTGTTTGCAGTCCTCATCTGTGCACGCAAGCCGCGCCCTTTATACTCAAGGTCAGTTTTGACCCCATTTTCACGAAGTTCTTGCGCTAACCGCAGGGCTATAGGCATCGCTACGTCTCCTAACACCGCGAGATAGACATCCACCGGCGCAGAGGTTGGCACTGTAACGTCCTGCGATTCAAGCGCAATCATAATCCGATCCATGCCGAGCGCGAATCCAATGCCGGGGGTTGGAGTACCTCCTATTTCTTCCGCAAGATAGTCATATCGACCCCCACCACCGATTGCATTTTGTGCACCCAGACCGCCAGCTGTGAATTCAAACGCGGTTCGAGAATAGTAATCCAATCCTCTGACGACGTATGGATCTTCGTGATAGTCAATTTTTAGTCTGTCGAGATAGCTCTTTACCATATCAAAGTTCTCACGGCAGGCGTCAGACAAATAGTTAGATATAAGCGGCGCGTTGGCGACAACGGCACGACAACCGCTCTCTTTGCAATCCAAGATCCGCATCGGATTTCGTTCATGGCGCGCATAACATTTTCCGCACAGCTTGTCAAGATGCTCCTTCACATACGCTGTCAGATCTTCAACATATTTCGGACGACAGACCGGATCGCCGATGCTGTTGATGTGTAACGTGAGGTCTTTGATGCCAAGCGTCGAGAAAAATTGGTGTCCCGCTGCGATAATCTCTGCGTCGATTGCAGGCGAATCCGCTCCAAACGCTTCGATCCCAACCTGCCAAAACTCGCGATACCGTCCCGCCTGTGGACGGTCATAGCGGAACATCTGACCGATATAGTAAAATTTTAAGACACTGGCACCGTCCATTAAACGATTCTGGAGCATGGCGCGGACCACTGATGCGGTGCCCTCTGGACGCAATGAGACGCTGCGATTGCCCCTGTCACTGAAGGTATACATCTCTTTTTCAACGATGTCGGTGGTATCACCGACGCCACGCACGAAAAGGTCTGTGCTTTCAAAAATTGGCGTGCGAATCTCCTGATACCCGTAGGTGCCAAAAACAGACCGTGCGGCTTGTTCAACCCACTGCCATGTTTGAATTTCTGAAGGGAGGATATCTCTCGTCCCTTTTGGTGATTGAATCTGCATTTTCTACCAGTTACCCCTTTATCAAATGTAAAGATCGAAATAGTTCTACCTGATTATTTCTTTAACCTTCATTCCCTACTTTTCTTCGATTGATCCTGATGCTTCTCGGTCAGTTCCCCGTCTACTCATTTTTGCTTGACGGGATTACCGCTTGGATCTGACGTCGCTGCTCCTGAAAGTATGGATCGCGTGGTGCGAGGCGCACCGCTGTTTCAACCGATTTCAGTGCCACATCGTACTTACCTTGGGCGAGATATACTTTAGCGAGATCGCTGTGCGACATCGGCTCATTTGGCGCCAGTCGCATCGCGGCTTTGAAAGCATCGATTGCGCGTCCAAACTCCTTCTGATCTGTATAGATAACCCCCAGCAGGTTATGCACACGCCAAGAATCTGCATCCGCCGCCAACGCCTTCTGGGCATATTTAAGCGCTTCGGGAAGCATCTTCTTATGAAAATGGTAAATCGATGCCATTGCACCGAAAATGATAGCGGGAAGATTTGGCTCTAATTTTTCAAGCCGCTGGTATGTACGTAACGCGTCATCGTACTGCTCTTGACGTTCATAAATCGGACCGAGCAACGAATAGAGTTCTGGCCGATTCGGATCATATTTAAGTGCTTCTTCAAACGCGTCCGCTGCCTTTGCCAATTCGCCCTGCAGCTCGTAGGTGATTCCCAATTCAACCTGTTTCTGTACATCCCGCGGGTTGCTTTGTAGTACCTGTTTAATGGCTTTTTCCGTCTCCTTGAGTTCCTCTTGATAATCGCTGTTTGCCAATACCACAGCAACACCAAGATTAGACCGAATCGTCATATCATCCGGATTAATGGCAACAGCTTGGTTCAATACACCAACAGCCTTCTCATATTCTCCTTTGGCATATTCGATTTGTCCTTCAATCAACGCTTGTGTCGCATCAAAATAGAGATCGATCTGCTTACGCACTTTAACTTTATCACCCATGGTTTGACCGTAATTGGTCAAATAGGGGGTTAAGCGTTCACGATGTTTCGCCAGTGCTTCGATGTTTTTATGGGTTGTATTTATCAGCGCACGAGGATGGAAAAATTCCAGGCGTGGGTGATTGTCCGTATGGATTTTCGCATCGCCGGCATACGCTCGAACTACCTTCTCACTCATCATAAATGAATCGAGGAGTGAAACACCATCAAGACCGTCAGCCAGAAGTGCTTCCTGGACTCTTGGGATCTGTGTCCTTTCCATGAAACGCCGATAATTTATCTGGAGCCGCTCCGGCGTACCGATCAGGACGGCAAAATCTGGTGTGTATTTATACCACATTGTTGCATTCGGAAATACTTCAGAAAAGGTCCGCACAATGATCTTGAGATGCGGTTCCGGAAGCCGGTCGAGCGGTATCCATTGACATATTATACCATCTTCTGCGAGAATACGCTTGCACCATCTGTAGAAATCCGCGGAGTAAAGGTTAGCTCCCTTCGAGCTTACAAGCGGATGAACCGCACCTGTGGAAATCACATTGTATCGTTCGGATGTCATCAATACATAACTTCGCTCATCATTGAACGTGTGACTGAACAACGAACTGTCCACGATGTTACGGTTTACGTCATGATAGTATTTCCGCGCAGCGTCGATGAGTCCCTTTGGATTTTCGAGAACGTCTACCCGTACACCATACTGTGTCATCGTATGGGCCGATATACCCATTCCAAACCCGACAACAAGTACGCGCTCAGGATTTGGATGTAGTAGCAGCGGCAGATGGGCGAGGATTCGCTGCGGCACAGATCCCCGGCTGGAACCATCAGCGATTTGGTCATTGTCGACGTAGGTACGATGGACGCCTTGGTCATCCATAAACGTGGCAATGTTTGCATCAACAGTTTCGGTATGTTCAGCGAGCGTGTCGTTTAGGCGTTGCGACCAAAAGGTTCCGTTTCTCAGAAAAGCGGGCGAACTCCCCCACAGCAACACCATCAGTCCAATCCCGACAGTTAGGATAGTACCACCAATCGCTGTGCCACTGACAAACTGTGATTTCACCGCACTCCGAAGAACCAGAAGACAGCCGACCACTGTATGCAATCCGGCGATTAAGAGTACGCTTGGGCGTATCCCAATCAGCGGAATCAGGATAATCCCCGCACACAGCGGTCCAAGGAGGGCACCAATCGTGCTGAAAGCGTAGACCGTTGATCGCGATTCGGTAGCGGCGCAGATTCGCCTCACGAGCGGGAAACTTGCCCCAATCAGGATAGCCGGAATAATGATCAGGAGAAAGCCAGCAGCAAATTCCCAAAAGCGCCCCACCCCGAAAGCAGCTTGTAATCCTCTGCTGATACCATACAGGTTTCCAAAAGCAGGTATAAGGGCAACGACAGATAGCCCCAGCCCAATCTGAACTAAACCGAACAGGTTTACGAACGATTGGATCCGCCGTGCGATCACTGCGAATAGAAAATTGCCAACGGCTACGCCAAGCAGTAAGGTAGTCAGCATAACGGAGAAAGCGTAAGCTGGGTTGCCAAGAAAGGGGATCTGAATCCGCATCCAGAGGAGCGCATAACTCGTTCCACAGAAGCCAACAACGGCAAATGTCCATAATACCGCTCGCGACATTTCCCCTGTTGGAGAAATTCCTGATTCATCGCTTGCAGCCTGCTGCGAGTCCACCGAAGTTTCGGGCCACGAGCGATCTAAACCGAAAGCAATCCCTGCCAGAATGAAGTTAATCATCACACCCAAGTAGACTGAGTTTTGAATCCCCAGAAGCTGGATGAGGAGAAATCCAGCGATGATACTACCGACGCTCGCGCTAAGCATTATGATTGTGAAGAGGCGATCCGCTCTGAATCCGGCACATCTTTCCTTTGCAGCCCTACCGAGTAGGAGTAGCGCGCCGCCCATCAGGGTTGATGGAATAAGCAAGACGATAAACGAAAGGACAAACCGAATCAACGAAAGGAGATGGAATCCCACACTCAGTCCACGGTAGATGAGAACGCAGATGGCGCTGAGAATATCCATCAGAATGGGAAAGATAAGCGCAAAGATGCCGAGACCCGCAGCCAGAAAAGCATATAGGCGCAACGACGTTTTTTTCTCGTGTGCCAAACGCCCAAAGTAGAAACAGCCAAGCCCCAGGCCGCCTATCAAGGCACTCAACGTTGCGCTAATTGCAAACACAGGACTCCCAAAAAACAGGATAAGTTGACGTACCCAGATCACCTCGTAGAGCGCAGCACACGCACATGAGAAGACGATGATTAGCGCGAGAATGGGTTGGATATTACGCACCGTTCCGCTCCCATAAGTCCACAGTTGCTATCTCGGTTCTATTTATGCTCATAGCGATCTTGGGGATAATAGCCAATTGCAAGGCGTCCATGATCAAGGTCATACAGGGGCCAATTGCTGTCCGAGACACCAAACACAATCTCAAACTTTACGTCCGGATGCGTTATTGCCTGCTCAAACAGACGGACTGCATCGCCATGCCCAAGATGGTGTGGGTGTTCGGGCAATGGTCTATCACGGTTAAAATTTCCGATGCGGACGGCAACGAATTCCATATCGTATCGGTTCGCGTAGGAATATCCCATCGCCTCACCGAACACTTTGCTAACCGTATAGTTGCCAACGGGTTTGGTTGGCATATCAACTGTCCGCTTGATACTTTTCGGATAGGGACCAAGCACGCCAGCGCGGCTGGCATACGCAATCCGTTTTACGCTGTTCAGGCGTGCAGCTTCGAGCGTGTTGTAGGTGCCAATGAAATTACTTTGCAGGGCTGCTTCCCACTCACTGTCGGTTCCGGTAAGATGGATGACCGCCTCCATGCCCTCCGTAGCTTTGAGCATGGTGTCGAAGTCAGCCACATCGCCTTCGATTGTGTCTTCAAGATCGGGCATCGGCAAGCGGTCAAGTCCGCGAATCGTGTGTCGATCTTTCATACCTTTTACAAGGGTTGAACCAACGGCACCGGCGGCACCGGTAATGAGGACTTTCATTTTTTCTCTCCTATTTATCTGCCATGAACGAACCTTCCCGCTCCACCCGTTCATAGATACGATTAAATTCGGACGAACCATCGTCTTCCCATTTCTCGAAGTTAATTCCCCGTATCGCACCTTCCTCATGGCCCGTCAACCTTGCGACACTTAAGGAGCGAGGGGTGTAAAATTTGTGACCACCGGGCAGGGACAAAATGCCGATGATTCTCCCTGTTGTCAACGGTGTCCCTGAGGCAAATCGTGCGATGGCATCTTCGTCCACCTCAAAACCGAGTCCGGGCTTTTCAGGCACAGGGGAAAATCCTTCAATCACTGGAATGCGCTCCGCTGTTATATCCTCTGAGTATTGGTCGTCGAGGTTTATCGTATGGGCGGTTGCGCTCGGCAGGACAGCCGCTTGGTGCAGCGTCAACGCTTTCATCAGTGTACCACCGCTCTGTTGGAGGAGCGCTTGGATATTTGCCTGTCCATACGCAAATCCCTTCATCAGGGTCGTACCAATTCCCCCTCCGATCATGTAGATATCGGCGCAACCTTGGATGACTTCTTGAATGCCACCGAGTTGAGGAACGTGCATGATGAGCGGAAGGCGTGTTTTCTCGCGCAGTTTCCGCCAACCATCAATATCCGTCCAAGGCAGCGGGTCTTCGATGTAACCGACAATCGGGTGGTTCTTCTCCAATTCATTGATGATTGGTAGAACCACTGCCAAGCTCCGGTTGTGGTTGAAGTCCCAGTGAATCTTGAATCCGGGCGGCGCGACCTCTGCGGCAAGACGGGTCTGCTCAATCACATCCCATAATTCACCGGAGTGCATCTTAAAGATGGTATAACCCTCCGAGGCAGCGCGTTGGATTTCGCTGGCAAAAACCTCCGGCGGACATGGTCTTGTCCACGCTGCCACAGACACAGCATCGCGCACTTTTTGCCCCATCAGCTTGTAAGCCGGCACGCCGAGGTGTTTCCCCATCACATCATAGAGCGCCATGCCGAGTGCCATATTAAAATTATTATGGAGAAAGTCGAACGGGCTGCGCCCGATGAGTGTGTCGATAATCGACTGTGGAATTGGATTAGGATCATCTTCATAATCGCCGTAGCCGATCAGTCCATTATCTGTGTGAACCTTGACAACGAGGTGTTCATCAATATCGCCCATGCGGACACGACCGTGGTGATCGCTGTAGCGTTCCGCAAGTGGCATAACAATTGGGATACATTCAATATCGGTGATTTTCATGGTGGTCTCCTATTCTGGAATGGAAAATAGTCCTTACCCGGTTAGTCAATCGTCAGCGCAACTCTATCCTGTTTGGCAATCTCCTTGATATCTGTATAAAACGCAGGCTCAGTTAGCTCTCGTGTCTCTGGCGCCAGTCTCGCGAGTACCTCCTCGGGAACCGGATTCGTGTCCCCCGATGCATCCTCAAAGTACTGGGTTTTGTACCGTAGAATTAGGAAACGGCGATCTCGATCAGTTGGTTTCCAGACCAAAACCCCATGCGTGAGAAGCTCCGAAATCAGCACCACATCGCCAGCGCGAGGTGTGATATTTGTCATTGCTGGATGTAGTTCAGGATCAGGGTCATCAGGATCTGGGAAAAACAGACCGTCCGGACGCTCGAATTCGCTCTTGTGAGACCCCGGAATCACAACCAATCCACCATCGCCGGGAAACACGTCAGTAAAATAGAAGAAAGCCACAAGATCATTGGCGAAAACCTGCCCATCCTTAACCTCATAGCGCCGAGTAATCCAACCGAGGTCTTCCCGAGCGCAGTGGAAGCGGGTTAGCTGACGCTTTTCGTGCGTATTGATAGCAAGCGTTCCCCGGTTAAGACGTGGTTTTCCACCGGTCAGCTCTTTTATCATGTGCCAAGTTACCGGATGGAGCGTCAACGCTTCCAAGGCTTTATCAAACGAAAAACCGTACGAAAACCCCTCCCCCTGCTTTTCGATACCGGGCGGAAGTTGGTCCGGCGGTGTCTGACGGCATCGCTCAATGGCTTCTTGTGCATTTTGAAGTTCCTCGGGACCGAGCACATTCCTTAGGTGAAGATAACCTGTCACATCAAAGAGATACCTTTGTTTCGGTGTCATTGAGAACCTCCGCCTCAAGAGAGATGAACGATGTCCTGTTTAACGATTTCTTTGGTATGTTGGAACCCCGCTGATGCAACCAGTTCAAGCGTCTCTGGTGACAACCGGTCTAGGATCGGCTGTGGGAACCTATGCGTCCCCATATACTGCGGCTTGTAGCGCAGGACCAGTATACGACGGTCTCGATCCGTGGGTCTCCATCGCAAGACACCGTGGGTGAGGAGCTCCGATATAATTATGACATCCCCCGCCCGTGCGGTGATATTCGTAAACACTGGATCTGGCTCTGGATCAAATCCATCCCCTTCGTCAAGGGTCAATAAATCTTTTGGACGCTGAAACTCACTCTTGTGAGAACCGGGGATCACAATCAACCCGCCGTCGCCGGGGTAAACATCGGTAAAATAGAAGAAGGCGACAAAGTCATCACAATAGATCTGCCCGTCCTTGACCTTATAAAGGGTACTGTACCAACCGTAGTCATCTCGGGCGCAGTGCAGCCCACCTGGGTTCGTACGTGCCCGCTCCCCGCCTTTCCAGTCTGTGTGTTGTTCCCGTTTGAGCGATCCTCTGGCAAAACGCGGTTTGTCAAAGGTCAGTTCCTTGACAATTGGCCATGTAACCGGATGGAGCGTCAAGGCTTCAAGGCATTTATCGAATGCAAAGCCGTGTTGATGGAGCCCTTGGATCTCGAATCCGGGCGGGAGTTCATTCTCTGGCGTTTGGATATATCGATCAATCGCTTCTTGGGTTTCTTGCAATGCATCTCCCGTAAGCACATTTTCTAGGTGTAAATATCCGGTAACATCAAATAGGTATCTCTGCTCGGGTGTCATTAACTGAAAACCTCCATTGATTCTATCTGTCAGAATACGCTGTATAGCTGGGCAATTTTGTTCCCTTTTTTTATGCTATTACCATTTACAGGGGAGGGCAAAACGGGGGACTCGTCCAACGTTTTTACTACCAGAATGAGCACAGAAGACGTGATAGAAGAGCACATCCCCGCGTTTGGGGGTTAACTCCACGCAGCTCCCCAGTTCCTCGCGGTCATATTCCTGATTGAGAACCCACATATATTCGTAACGGGCAGGATCGCTACGAGCCAGTGCCTCAATTTTGTCACGAGACCCCGGCCAAACGATCGTACCGCCGCCGTGGGGTTCTACGTCAATCAGATAGGTGAGGGTTGCAACGCGAAAGGCGGGGGGGAATGTTTTGTGTCCGTGCTCCTTGATGGCGTGGTCAATATGCGATCCCGGTGGTTCCCATTCACCCGTCTGTGGGAACACATTGATGGGTCGTACACCCTGCGGTGGACGGTAAACGTCGGGAGCCATGTCGCCCTCGCCAAGTTGGGCCGCGGCGGTTAGGAGTTGTGGCGTATAGACAGCAAGGACATCAGGATCTTGGCATGTTTCCGGAGGGTGCGCGTTCTCCCACGATTCTGGATCGTCGGGTTGAAGCCCGATCCACCGCCACATTGCCGCTTCTGCTCGCTCCGCGATAGCGTCCGGAATCAACCCTGATACCAGCAGGAAATTGTCTTCACAATAACGCTGGGTTTGTTGCCGTGAGAGAACTGGTGTAAGAGGCATGTCATTTTCCTTTCATCCGTAAGGCACTCAGGCACTACGCATCACCGTCCAAGCTTGCCAACAACGTTTCCACCAACTTCGTCGCAAAGGCATCGTCGTTGATGTGGTTGTCCATTTCGATTAATGTAACGTTGTCCTCAAGATTCGCCTTCAGATTTTCGATCCAAGCTGCCTCTGCTTCCGCTGAGTAGAAAGGTTGTCCTTCTTTATCGATTGCCGAGACTCCCTGCTTTGGAATTATCACCGTCGTGGGTCCTTTGGCTTGGCTTAACTTCTGTCCCATAATCTTGCCCAGTTCGGCGTTCTCCTCAACTGTCGTTCGCATCAGTGTTACCGTTGGGTTGTGCTGGTAGAATGTCCGATCGCTGAACTGTTCTGGCACCGTATCGGGAGGCCCGAAGTTGACCATGTCTAACGCGCCCGGCGCAACTACCTGGGGCACCCCAAGATCACCCGCTGCTTCCAAGCGGTCTGGGCCCGCACTCAAAACTCCTCCGACCAGTTCATCGGCAAGTTCTGTCGTCGTAGCATCGAGTACGCCGACGATAAATCCACCTTTGACCAGATCCTCCATTGCCCGACCACCGGCGCCGGTGGCATGAAAGACGAGGACCTCGTAACCGGCATCTTCAAGCAATTCACGCGCCTTGGTCACACATGGCGTGGTTACACCGAACATTGTAGCACCGATCAACGGCTTGTCCTCTGCCGCTGGTACTTCCGCATTAACCATGCCCACGATAGCGCCGGCTGCGTTTGCTAAGATCTGTCGCGATAGGCTGTTGATACCCGCAATATCCACGACAGAATACATCATTGAGATGTCCTTCGTATCCACATAGGGACTTGTATCGCCGGAAGCCAAGGTTGAAACCATGATCTTTGGCACACCAACAGGAACCGCACGCATCGCTGTTGTTCCGATTGTGGTCCCGGCTGAGCCACCAAGCGAGATCACGCCATCAATCTTTCCATCACATTGCAATTCGGCGATAATCTTCGCTGCGCCTTCCGCCATCGCCGCCACAGCCACGCCACGGTCTCCTCCATCTTGAAGGGCTTGTAGTGACGTGCCCCCTGCTTCCGCAACCTCACCGGCGGAGACATCAGGGGCAAAGTGTGAATCTCCCAAAATACCTGTGTTGACAACGCATGTGGCGGTGCCGCTCGCCTCGATCTGTTCTTTTATAAACTGAAATTCCATACCTTTTGTGTCCAACGTTCCAACGATGCCAACCGTTTTTGCCATTGATGTTCTCCTCCATTTGAAGTTATTCGTCCGATACTCATATTATAGCGTAATCGCATCATATCATATCATCCCCCAGCGGGCAATAAAAAAGTGAGAGATATACGGTAGTCATAGATCTTTACATCACAGATTCCAGCGTTGCGCGTCACTCCAGTCTGCGCCCCACGATCAAGCATTTCTTATTGACATCGCTTAGTGGACGCGTATAATGGTTACACCCTCTCGTGGCAACCGTTAGGGTATGGACTAGAATAAAAACTTAGGAGATGAAAAACCACACAAAGTCATTCATTTTACGGGGAAGGAGCGGGTCACATGAAACTTGGGATCAATACATTTTTCATCATGAAATTTGGATTTGAAGCGGGCCTTAAATTCTGTCAAAAACTTGGAGTAAAGGCAGTCGAGGTAGATGCAACCGAAACCGATCTTACGCGGTACTGCGACGTGGATACATTAGTCGCAGACGAAGGAGAACGTCGTCGCTGGCTTGAAATCTATGCCAAGCACGGTCTTGAAATCTACTCATTCGCTGCCCACGGTGCTCCGCTATCGCCAGATACGCAGGTTGCCGCAGAATATTCCCGTCAATTTCAACAGGCGTGTGCACTGATGGAAAAGATCGGCGTTACTCGTTTGGTTGTAGTTGCCGGGGTGCCCGAGGGAGCGGAGGGAGACACATCTCCTAACTGGATTGTCAACACCGATAAGGAAGGTTTTCCTGAAGCACTGGAATGGCAGTGGGAAAAGAGACTTATCCCGTACTGGACAGAGCATGGGAAGATTGCCTCGGATCATGGCGTGACCCTGTGTTTTGAGATGCAAATTCTCGATATGATCCATACACCGGCGAAACTGATGCGGCTGCGTGATGAAATTGGTCCGGTCGTTGCCTGCAACTTCGACATCTCGCATATGTGGGTCCAGGGTATTGATCCTTTTGCAGCGATGCACTACCTCGGCGACCTCATCGAAAACGTTCATCTCAAGGACACCCTCATCCACGAGCCCAATGCCCGGCTCCATGGACTGTTTGACTCAACGGACTCAATTCATCCCGAACAGCGCGGCTGGTCGTTTACGCTGCCCGGTTGGGGACACGATGATCAGACTTGGCGCGAGGTCATCACGACGCTGCGCTTCCTGGGCTACGAAGGTATCCTCTCACTTGAGATGGAGAGCGAGTACATCGAAATTGAGGAGGGCTTGAAAAAGACCGCGGCATTTATCCAACCGATGGTGTTAGAAGAACCGAAGGGGCCATCGTGGTGGGAAGCCGAGGAATTGCATAAACGTTGGAAAGCGAATCAGGCTTGAACGGAAAAAGTCATGGATACTGAAGTCTGGACACAGGTAATCGTGGTTGGTGCTGGCAATGCCGCCCTTTCATCGGCTGTAGCGGCACGGGAGCGCGGAGCGGAGGTCGTGGTTATCGAGAAGGCACCACGCCAATACCGAGGCGGAAACAGCGCACTGACCGTGCACATGCGGTTTCCTTACGACGGCATGGACGGGTTGACGCCATTGCTGTCCGGCACCTCGTCGGAAGATCTCCGTCGTATGGCTGAGAAGATTGGCAGGTACACTGCTGCGGATTACTACGATGATATTATGACCGTCACAGAAGGCAAGAGCGCCCCGGAACTCGCGGAAGTTTTGGTTTCTCAAGCTGCTTCGGCTGTCCGGTGGATGAGTTCCCACGGACATACTTGGGTTCCAACCTATGCCAACCCGGTGTCTGCCAACGTGGTATCATTCAAGGGCGGCGGTTACAGCCTTCAAGAACAATGGTTCGGGACAGCTGAGAAGATGGGCGTATCTGTGTATTACGACACCAGTGCGATAGGCTTACTTCAGGACTCCCAAGGCAGGGTAACGGGAATACGCGCAAAAACATCGCAGGGTTACTGTAACTTCCACGGTGAAGCAGTGGTTCTGGCTTGCGGCAGCTTCGAATCCAATCCCGAAATGCGTGCCCAGCACCTCGGTCCCGAGTGGGAAGCTATCAAGCTGCGGGGGGTTCCCTACAACACCGGCGCCGGACTCACCATGGGAATGGAGAGTGGGGCATTGCCCTATGGAAGCTGGTCAAGTTGTCACGCCTCACCTCAAGACCTAAACCGTCCAGCCTTCGACGTCCCCGGTCCCGATATCAGAGGAGATTTCTGGAGCCGCTATTCCTATCCCTTCGGGATAATGGTCAACCTCAACGGGCATCGATTCATAGACGAAGGAGAGACTTGGCGGGGGCTCACGTACGCGAAGATTGGGAGAGCCATACTCGCTCAACCTCAGGGGATAGCGTTCCAAATTTTTGACCAAAAGCATCGACAGTTAGAGGTCATCAGGGGATACGAGAAAGCTACCGGTTTCAAAGCAAACACCTTGGACAATCTTGCAGAACGGTTAGGCATCGAAGACATCGCGGCACTCACTCACACCGTGCGTGAATTTAATGCTGCCATCCGGCAGGGCGAATTTAATCCCTTTAAACTTGACGGGAAAAGTGCTATAGGCATCACACCACCCCGAACCAACTGGGCGCTTCCCATAGATACGCCTCCTTTCGAGGGCTTTCCGGTGGTATGTGGCATGACTTTCACCTTTGGTGGCCTGCGGGTCACACCCGATTGTCAGGTGGTCCACACCATGGATTATCCTATCCCCGGACTCTATGCTGCTGGTGAGATGGTAGGCGGATTATGGCATGGAAATTATCCCTCCGGTGCAGGGATGATGGCTGGCACGGTTTTCGGGCGCATCTCTGGAACTAACGCTGCTGAAGAAGCGCTTCAAAGAAAAAAATGAGCCAAACGTCTTATGTTGTTTCGTTGGAACTCATTGCAACGTTGCCCATCGCCCTGGATCCGAGGCACTGAAGGGCCAACCAGATCCGCCAACGACGTGGAACTCATCCTTCATTCCACAGAGCCAGTAGAACATCTCTGCCACCCGCAACACCGATTGCCATTTCCGCGTGGGACCGCAAAGATAACTGTTGGTGTACGAATAGTCGGCATTGGCGAAATCGAAGCTGGGATCCAGAATCCAATCCCGTTTGGGTGGAACCGTGCGCCAAAACTCCCACTTCAGCAGGTTACGTGTCGATTGATCGATCTTCTCGGATTGTCGATGCCAAATTGAATAAGCGGTAAAAAATACCGACCCCGCTGGTGCCACCGTCGCTGCTTGACCTGCCAAGTGACCAAAATGATCTAGTTCCTCCCTCGCGATGGGAACAATGTGAGAGCCCGGCAAAAATAGGGTTGGCCCCATCTCTTTGGTGTTTGATTGCGGGATATAGAAAACCTGGAGCAGATTACACGATCGCTCAAAGCCGGAACCGCCGTCAACGTGCCACTGCTTCGCCAGCGTCGGTCCGATAAGACGATGGTTTGCCATCCAGTCCGGCATCTGAAAATTTTCTCCCAGCAGCGATCGCGCTGCGCCTGCGACCTCCGGATGCAATAGCACTTCCTCAATGTATCGCGGATCTCCAACCAGTCCATTTGGCGTGGCACCTTCCTGATCGAGATACTCCGTCACCCATCGGTTGGTTGCGTCCGGGATTATGCCTTCAATACTAAGAAAACCGGTTTTGCAGAAATCGAGAACTGCTTGGTCTGTCATTGTTGGCTTGACATCGGGCGCCGCACGTTGAATCTCAGGTGTCATTTTTTTACTCCCATTTTTCGAGTATGAATTCGCAGGTGATATGTGTGTCTTGGGTGTGACCGACCGGCAACTGAACCGGAAAACGGATCACTCGCCAACCATCGTTTATAGCCTCCAAAACGGTCTTGTAGGGCCAGTCTGCATAATCAAATGGCCCATCGGAAACCGCCCCATCCTTGATCATTAACATCCCAATTACCTCAGAAGTTACTGCGGTAGTTGCGGTTTGTAAATAGAGTAAATGCTGATGTTTGTCTCTACTTTTCGCTATCGCAGAACGCAAATCGCGTAGATGGGATTCGGTTAATGTACCTTGCCCTAACCACTCGATGCATTTGTCCAAGAGTTGCATGGCATTGGCACCCATAGGATTCCTCCTATCTCAAGTTAAAATCGACGCTACCGAAAAAGTAAAATGCGTAGAGTCCTTCAGCGTTGGCTATTGTCTTGGACGCTGTTTCTCTACTTGGGTTCAATCCGATTTAGGCTATTTCTTGACTTTCGGATGGTATGATGGCAGAATAGATGATAGAGGGAACTTCAATGACTCCAACCATCACAAACGGAATTGGAGGAAAAGATGTCAGGAGAAGATACCGCAAAGCAGATTTATCACGAAGCGGTGGTGATAGACGCGCTGAATGTCAGCAACTGGAACAGTCCTGCCGCGCATCAGAGTTTACACGCCGGCGGAATTACGGCTATCAATGCAACGAGTGCCGTGTGGGAAAACTACCCGCAAGCAATGGATAACATAGCAGCATGGTTGCATCGATTCAGAGAATACGGTGATATCTTGATTCCGGTTAAAACGACGGGTGATATCCTCCAAGCCAAACAGGAGGGGAAGGTGGGTATCATATTGGGTTGGCAGAACGCCTCCCCGATTGAGAACCACCTTTCTCGCCTTGAGCTTTTCCATGCTTTGGGGGTGCGTATTATTCAGATTACCTATAATGAGCGGAACTTAATCGGTAATGGATGCTATGAGCGCAGGGACGAAGGACTGACTAATTTCGGCGTAGATGTCATCAAGGAGATGAACCGTTTGGGTATCTTGGTCGACCTGTCCCACGTTGGGGACCACACAACGCTTGAAGCAATTGAACTCTCGGAAAAGCCGGTAGCGATTACCCACGCCAATGCGCGTGCCTTCGTCAACCATGTGCGGAATAAAACCGATGAAGCACTCTCACGGCTTGTGGCAAAAGGGGGCGTCATCGGCGCGAACGCGTTCCCGGCTTTCTTTGAAAACACATTTGATGCAACCCTCTCGGATTATGTAGACGCCATTGACGACCTTGTGCAGCGTGTGGGAATTGACCATGTCGGAATCGGCACGGACTACACCCAAGATCAGTCCAAGGCTTTTTTCGATTGGATCTTTTCACAACAGGGAACAAAATATCAAGAACGTCCAATCGTCTATCCGGATCCGCTAATTCACCCTCAAGGTATGGAGACACCAGACAAGTTGCCGAATCTCGCGAGCGAATTATTAAAACGTGGATACAGCAAGGCAGACATGACGAAAATCTTGGGGAGCAACTGGCTCCGTCTATTCGAGCAGGTGTGGCAAGTATAACTCCAAACCCCCTCGGTACTCAATAGAAATCGCCGGTTTTCTGTCGCGACCTCACACATATCACCCATGAATTACTGGATCGACAAAGGAGCAGACCATGCCCTCGATTGAAATACTGGACACAGGCTGGATAGATAGACGCGATTCGGCGTTTCCTCAAGCGGTACAACTGCCTAACGGCGACATTCTCTGTTCGTTTAATGTTGGCGGCGGACCAAATGTCCACGGCGGCACAGATTGGGCTCGATCTACCGATGGCGGCGCAACTTGGACGCTGGAAGGCACCATTTCGCCACTCACGAAAAATCCCCATACTACGAGCGCGCTCAAGCTTTCACGATCCGTCGATGGTCACACCGTTTTTGCCTACGGGTCGCGTAGCTATCGGCAACCGGAGGAAAAATTTGGAGAGGGACGCAATGAACCGGTGCTCTGCTGCTCCACCGACGGCGGACATACATGGTCGGCTCCCCAAGTGGTGCCGATGCTGGCGGACTGTCCTCTGGAAATCTCCCATGGGGTACTGCCACTCGCTTCTGGCAGACTCCTAGCACCGGCGGCGACACTTCCATCTCAAGATCGTTTAGGAGAGCAGGTGTTATTGGCGATCTCCGACGATGCTGGACAAACCTGGCATCAACACACCATTGCGTTCCAAGACCCGAAGGGGAAGCACGGTTATTTTGAACAGAAGTTCACAGAGATCTCCCCGGACTGTGTTATGGGCGTTTGCTGGACTGTGACGTTAGGCGATGTTGTTGATCAGCCGGATAGCTTCGCGCTCTCGCACGACGGCGGAGCAACTTGGGGATCACCTCATTCGACAGGCATCCAAGGACAGACGATGACTCCCATCCCACTTGGCGACGACAGGCTGCTGGTGCTCTATAATCGACGCTACGGAGAACAGGCTATCGTGATATGTCTGGTGACGTTCACAGAAGAAACGTGGACGCTTCACTACGAGGACATATTGTACGACGCAGGAACAAGCCGACAGCGACCCGAGGATATAGACTCCGGCGTGGAGGAGTTGTATAGCTTCATGTTCGGTTTCCCGACAGCGATTCGGTTGCATGATGGGACGTATCTGGCAACCCATTGGTGTCAGGAAGATGGCCCCTTCGGTATTCGCTGGACTAAACTGCGAGTTGACTGGTGAACCAAACAGCAAAAACCCAAGTTGCTAGTTGCCAAACCCGCTGGGCTTGGATAGACATATCCAAGCCATAAACAGTAACACTGTAGGGTAATGCGTGAAGTATCTTGTGCAGTGGATTTGTCAATCCACTGGGAGCGGTGATTGACTGTCTCTCGATTGGCTAAACTTCCTCCAAGATCGCTCCTTCAATGCCCCGGTGGTTGTCGGGATAATGGTGCCAGTAGACAACCAAAACCCGTCCATCGTTGAGTTCCACCGACCAAGGATAGCCGCAGTCCGCGCTCAAGGCATTGCGCTCTATCACAAATTCAGGCGCAGTATCTAAATTGTTCCCTTCAGGGTCTAACACCCTGCCAACGCAGCCGCGCTGCCCCTCCCACCGAGTGCCTACCGTAAGGAAAATGCGTCCATCCCTCAACCCGAGCATGTGTCCCGGACTGCCGTGAACCATAGTCGGACGCCACGGAGACCATGTTTCTCCGTCGTCATCAGAATAGACTAACACAAGGAGACGACCAACGAACGCCGGATCGTCGATGAAGGGGCCTTCAAACCCCTGATCCCGAACGATGTCAGGTCCCAATCGTCCCGGATGACAACGAAAGAGCACTAAGATGCGACCACTCGGTGTCCGGTGGATTGTCGGTTCGCTGAAATGGGCAACGGGATCTTCCGTGATCCTTCCGCCATATTCCCACGTCTCCCCCATGTCCTTCGATACGCGCATCATGCCGAAGTAACGAAACTCGCCGGTGGTAAGATCGGTCGCCTTGCTCGGCATGAGTAACCGTCCATCCGGCATTACCAACAAGCCGCTCCGACTGACTCCTGAGTGCTGTGCGGGGTGACCCCAGACAGCATCGGGTAGAGGCGGAAAGCGTTTAGGGGCACTCCAGGTGTGTCCATCGTCACGTGACCGTACCCAGAACGGCTTACCATGCTTTACTACCCAACTTCCGCCATGTTCTACCGCATCCTCGGCAGGAACCAATTCGGTACAGGAGGAGTGCAAGAAGATACTCCCGTCCGGAAGCGTGTGCACACCGCGGTCCATGACCCCGCCACGGGGATCGACAGCGACAAGGTGCGGACCCGCCCAAGTACTCCCTTCATCCTCAGATCGACAAGCTTGCACATTGAACAGTGGATGTTCATGATGGGAATATCCCAGATGCGTTGCTCTCTGAAAGGTTACCAACAAGCTACCACCGGGGGTGCGCGTTACGGTGGGACTCAGCGCGTACATACCCGGTTCGTGATATATGGTCATGCGGTGGACAACTTGCCAACTCATGTCTATCCCCTCCTATTATCATCTTGCCGCCCACACAACGCCACGTTGTGGAAACATGATGTTCTTCTGTTTCTCAATAACATCAAACGGATGGACACCGTACCTTTCGCGGTATTCCCGGTGCAGATCCTCTTCGTGTCCGGTGATTTCAGTCAACGGTAGATCAATGGGTTTCCCACCGCTCCGCGCAGACTCGCGAATTGCGATCAGGATCTCTTGGTCTGTCCGTCCGTTGACGGCACCGTATTCCGGCTCAACCCCCTCAACGATTGCTCGGTAGATACTGTGTAACTCTGCACCTCTTGCGACATCATCTGAGTCCGCAAGCCCAAAGGCTTTTAGCGGATTTTCCCAGATTACGGGTGGATCGGTGTCTACGCGAGCGTGATCGACAACAGCCACACCATCTATCTCCGTCGTAACGGTGTGGATTGGATAGCTCTCTGCTCCGCCTTTTTGGTAGAGCACCAATTCATTGCCGACGATCGCCCCCTCTGTTCCATCAATCTCCCAATAGTTACCGCGTCGTCGAGTGGGCAGCTCATAGACGAGAGAAACGCCGTTCTCAAATTCGACCACGCCGACCTCCCACGACGTACCGCCGATCTGCTTGGCGTGCCCAACGACTCGTACGGCTTCACTACCCACAAGCGTTCGGATCGCATTTATGCCGTGATACGATCCGGAGGTGTACCAGAGATGCGCGTGGGTAATCTCGCCAATCAGTCCGGCATCCACAATCTTCCGTTTGAGCCGTTCATGGGGCCAACGCCAGACATTTTCCGCGACCTCCAAGTTCACCCCGTATCGCGCCGCAGCATCGATCATCCGATCCGCACAGGGAAGGGTTGTCGAAATCGGTGTCTCGGTGATGACATGGACGCCGCGCGACGCTGCAATCTCAGTGACAACGTGGTGTCCATCCGGGGGCACCGTGATGAGGATTACGTCCGGAGACTCCTCCTCAACCAGCGTCTCAATGTCCGTATAGCCAGAAATTGACAACTGTTGAGCGGTTTCTGCGGCTCGTTCTCTGTCAATATCGCAGACACCAACCAGCTGATAAATCGACTTGAGTTTGGGAATGGTGTTCAGGTGTGCTCTTGCTCGTCCTCCTGTACCGACTACAGCGATTTTTAATTTTCTCATTATACACTCCTTGGTACATCTCCCTTCAAAATCGTAATTCCCCCGAGATAAAATCCGACGCGAAATCGGGTTCATGGATTCGGGCATAGTCGATCCGTATCCAACGCCGATCGAACCCCAATCCTAGCGTCCACGACTGATCTGACCGCCCACCCCGTACACGGATGAAGCGGTGCGCTTTCCATTCGATACCGTAGTAAAGCCCTGTTTCGTTGAGGGCCCCTCGTGGCACCATGAGATCGATTGCGAATAACAGGTTTTCCCATTGATAAGCAGCCCCGAGTGTTAGCCAGTTGATCCCTCGTTCGCTCGGCAGATTTCCTGCGAGCAGTCCGAATTTGAGTTCAGAACGCGGTTTGACAAGTAGGGCAAGATCGTAAGACGGGGAATGACCGAAAAATTGATAATAGTCGCTGGGATGTTTCCGTTTAAATTTCAGGCTTCCACCAATTGCGATATGCGAATGGATCTTCCGAGCGAATGAGTAGTAGTTGAAATCTGGTGTCCCGGATTCAACACCGAGCGCGATCTTGTTTCCCCAAGCAAAGCCATACCCACGATAGGCATACCCAATCCCTTTTGGATCGAAACCGTAGTCTGAGCGATCGTAGAACTTATTAACTCCAAAGAGTTTTACACCCTGCCATTGAATCAATCCCGCTGGGTTCCAGAACCCCGCCGTGGCATCGTCTGCGACGGCAGTAAACGCATTGCCCATCCCCAAGGCTCTCGCTCCCACATAGAGTGGACGCGCCTCCTCGAAAGGGAACGCTACGGGAAAGGCAGGGGATATAGCTAGGAACAGTCCAATGAGAGAGTGGCATGAAACTTGAACTGCAGAAGATACCCCATCACGTCTTGAACCCTTGAGTTCCATTGCCTCTGACTTCCTGTTCTTACTGTGCCTCGAAACCGAGTCGGGATAACGACAGATCCGTCGCTTCTAAAATATCCTCGACGACAATCTCCTCCATGCTATCTTGAGCGATTATTGTGTGCGGCTGCCAATTTGGGCCCCACTGGTGCGGGTTCGAGGCACCAAATAACCCGATCGTTGGGGTTTTGACCGCGGTGCTTATGTGCATTGGACCTGTATCGTTACTGATATAGAGGTGACATTTTTGGATTATCGCCCCGAGTTGCATCGGTGTTATCCCTGTGACAATAATGGGCGAGCAGGACATCCGACGTGCGATATCGTGAGGCAATCTTCCTTCCGCTTCACCTGCGGTGATAAGAATTTGGGCATTGTGCTGCTGATGGAGCCGGTCTCCCAGTTCCGCAAATCCGTCTCTCGACCAGCGACGAGAAGGAGATGCCGATCCAGGATTCAATCCGACTACGAGTCGATCCAGCGTAACGTTCTCCGCTGTGAGGAAATCGTTCGCCCATGTCTGTGCTGCTGCATGTACATACATCTCTGGCTCGTGACTATCTGGCTCAACTCCAATACTGCGTACAACGTCGAGGTATCTATCGGTTTCATGCTGGTTAATATTATTGGGAACAGCAGCGTGCAGTAAGCATCCCTTCCCGGAGTTGGTCTCAAAACCGATCCGAAATGGGATGCGCGCAAGAAATGTGTGCACGACAAGGCGAAACGTCGGTTGGAGGACCACCACCATGTCGAATGACCTTTTCACCATTTCATAGATCAGGCTTGGAATCGACACCCTATAAGTGATGACCTCGTTAAGATTCGGGTTTTCGGAGACAAGGTCTTCGCGTCCCGGATTAACCATGTAGGCGATGTATGCGTCCGGAAAACGTCCCCGCAATGCCCGAATGACTGGCGTGGTCAGGATCGTCTCACCGACCGGTCCCATACGGAGAATCAGGATCCGTCGAATCTGATCGAGATTGAACTGCTGGCTGGATCCGTTAGAATGATGTTCCGAGATTGACATGAATTTTACCCTCCAAAGCAGAACGTCCTTCGGCGAGTCCGTAATCCATCCGGAGCAGCCCACCCTTTGATTCAAGTCGCATACCGAATCCGTAACCCACGCGAAGCGGATCGAAGACGGTAGGTTGATCGACTTGGGTCACCGCTCCCAAATCAGTGAACACGAAAAATTGTGAGGTGCGTCCAACCAAGAATCGGTATTCAAGGTTGGCATAGACGCGGCGAGGTCCAAAAAACCAATCTTCGTCGTAACCGCGCAACGTATTCGCCCCACCGAGATAAAAGAGCTCTGTCGGCGGGATGTTGTCACCCCACGCCATCGCGCCGTGCAAACCGACCGCGATCACCTGGCGACGCCATGTCAAGAAGTAACCTTGCAGATCCACCCACAGCTTACGCATTTTGAAATCCCCACGCGAAAATTCAAATGCCACATGGTCGAGCCGTCCACGGGTTGGATTCAGAAAGTAATCTCTGCTATCACGGGTCAGTCCCAATATCACACCATACTTCACGCCGCCCTGTAATTCTGGGTTTGGCACATCCATGATCTCCGAATGGCTGGGCAGGGCGATAGTAGGAAGGGACGCATCACCTGTGGGAAGACCAATCCGCTTATAGGAGAACCCCAGCGAACCTTCATATAATCGTCGGATGCGGGCGGCAGCGGTCAAGGAGGCAGCATTTTCATTTGACTCAGCATCGGTAAATTGGTTTCTCTGTTTCAGCTGGGAATATTCGACTCCGATTTCAATAGGCTTTCCAAACGCCCACGGTTCAGCGTAGCCTATCCTTAACGCCCGCAGCAAACCGGATTTCCACAGGAAGCTTGCTTTCCGCCCTGTCCCTAAAATATTGGTCTCTTTTGCCTCAATGACACCAGTGAGTTGTGGGACATCCTCAAGCTCTGAGGTTGGGGGAGCGTAACCGATGACACCACTGAACCTACCAGTGCGCGCTTCCGTCACCCTTGCATTAAAGATGATCTCCTCTGGTGTCTGTCCTTCTTCAAGCAGGGAGGGACTGACCTCGTAAAAGTAGCCAAGATTCACCAAACGGTGGAAACTCTGATCGATTTTGCGCTGGTCAAAAACATCCCCTGCTTCCACCGGCAATTCACGGAGGACAACATGGGGTTTTGTTTTTTTTAGACCGGTTAATTTCACCGATCCGATCCGAACCTGATTCCCTTCCCGAATTCGCAGGCGCAGGTCAACCTTTCCCTGTTCCTCTGACAGATGGAAGTCGATCGGCTCAATTTCGGCTTTGGGATAGCCACGCTCGCTGTACAGGATGAGAATCTTGTCAATGCCCTTCTCAAAAACAGTCTGGTTAAAGAAGGTCCCTTCCCGCAGACCAAGAGCGCGCCGGAGACTTCCTGTCGACAGCAGATGGTTCCCTTCAACCACAATTTCGCCTGTCCGTATTCGTATCCCCTCATGGATGTGGAAGCGAATCAGCACCTGATCGGGAGACTCGGTTATGACTTCGGGTTCGATTGATGCAAATGCAAATCCGGTCTCACGATATTTTTCCAACACCCGCTCAAGCCCAGGAATTATTTCCGCAGGAAAGTAGGGTTGTCCTGCTTCAATGCCGATCAGCTTAGATAGCTGCTTCGGATCGAGATTCTCGACCCCCTCAAAGGTAATCTGACGAATCAGGTAGGGGTCTTCGGTGTTATCGAAGGGAGTAAGAGGGGGTTGCGCGGAAACGCCGACCACGAATAGGGAAAGGAATAGGTAGAGGACAACGTGAAACATGAAGAAAATTCGACGAAATGACCCCACAGCGATTTACCTTCCCGTGTGGTAAAGACATAGATCTGTGTTCCCTACTTGGCGAACTGTTTCTGCAAATCGACATTCAATCTCCGTGGAACGGGGGTTTGTCCATATCGGCGCGGCAAGACCGGCCACCTACAGGCTGTAGTGGTACTGGGCGAGACAAGATGACCCGCCGACGAGAATGATGGAGGATGATAGCGCAAGACACCTCACGACGCGCGACTTTCATCAACTGGCATAAACCCCAAGACGGTCTTCCGCTCTTCATCAACACCTTGCTGCAGAAAGGCAGCTTTCATCGGTGTGCCCACCTTTATTGTTTCAGGATTACGCGTGTCAACCCCTTCTATCCGAGCGACCACCCGCGGTCCCTCCACCAACTCAACCGCTCCCGAACAGTAAGGGTTGTTCCGATCATACCCCTCCGCTACCATTGCAGGGGGACCGATTGAGATGCTAGTAAAGGCGACCAGTCGGCCCTCTCCCCTCGTTTCCATCCACTCCATCTCTGAGCCATGGCATTTCGGACAGATGGCGCGTGGCGGCACAAAAAGGGCACCGCAGCCGACGCACCGAGCCCCCATTAGTTTCCCCTCGTCCAGAAACCGCTCAAACTGGTAATCGCTTATCGGTCTGTCCGCCACGGTTATCTCCTTTCAAGAATGGTAAACGTGCAGGTGCCGCCAGTGCCGCCCAAATTATGAGCGGCGCCGATTCGGAGGTCTTCATTTGGCACGCTTCTGTCTCCCGCCTTGTCTCTCAACTGCTCCCATACCTCTATTAGTTGGGCCGCACCCGTAGCCCCGACCGGATGCCCCTTGCACTTTAGGCCTCCAGACGTATTAATCGGCTTTTCGCCATCCAATCTTGTTAAACCGTCCGCCACCGCTTTGTAACCCTCTCCCGGCTTAAAAAATCCGAGGTCTTCAATATGCAAGAGTTCCGCAATCGAAAAGCAGTCGTGGACCTCTGCAAACTGAATATCCGCCGGCGTCAACCCGGCCATTTCGTAAGCCTCGTTAGCAGCGTGTTGCGTCGCTTCAAAGTATGTCAAATCATCGGCGGCGTTAAGTCCCCGTCCACTTGCCTGACCAACCCCAGCAACATATAGCGGATCCTCCGTAAAGTGCTTAGCAAGTTCCTCCCCAACCAACAGGATACACGCAGCACCGTCGCTGATTGGACAGCAATCAAAGAGGTGCATGGGCCAAGCAATCGCGGGATTGGCAATTGGGTCACGCAGGAAATCTTTTTCATCACTCCAATCCGGCACCGCGCCCCCTTTCTCTTTTGCCCGTTTGATTTTTGACCGCATCATATCGCGGATTGTCGCTTTATACTGCGCTTTCGGGTTCAACGGCGCGTTGTCGTGGCTTTTTATGGTGATATCCATCAGGTGTTCACGGGACGCACCATATCTCTCAAAATATGCGGTGGCAATCGCTCCGAAAACCCCTGGGAACGTAAAGCCTGCCTTTCGCTCGTAAGGGATCGCTGCGAGAGCCAAACCTTCAGCGACCGTCTCGGTGCTCCCTTTTGACATATCCTCAACGCCGCCGACCAAGACCACATCGTAGAAGCCGGATGCGATAGCAAAAACCCCTTCCCGAAAAGCGAGTGCGCTGGAAGCACAGGCACCCTCAATCCGTGTCGCGGGTTTGGGAACAAGCCCAAGGGAATCTGAGAGGATCGCCCCCCAATGCGATTGATGTGCAAAAAAGTCGTTTGTGAAATTGCCGATGTATAGCGCGTCAATGTCATTTGGATCAAGCCCCTTATCCACAGAGTTGCTCATTTCAACAAAGGCTTCAGCAAACAGATCTTTCGAGTCCCGATCCTTGAACATATCAAACGCTGACATCCCCGCGCCGACCATTGCAACGCCCCGTCCCAATTTTCGTTTTTTATTCATCTCAATCTCCTTCCTGCGTTATCAAATCACTTGGCTTGCTTTCCCTTCCCAATACTTTGTCCTTAGCTCCCGCTTGAGGATTTTTCCGTAGTTATTCTTGGGCAGCTCTTCCACAAAATCGATTGATTTCGGTCGTTTGTAGCGGGCGATATGGTTTGTGCAAAAGTCGATTAGTTCCGCCTCTGTTACCGTGCGCTCTGGTACAAGCGAAACGACCGCTTTAATTGACTCACCCCATACCGGATCTGGCACCCCGATAACGGCGACCTCTCGAACCACGGGATGTTGGACTATAACCTCCTCAATTTCTCGCGGATATACGTTTTCCCCTCCACTGATAATCAGGTCTTTTGAACGATCCATCAGAAAAAGGTAGCCGGACTCATCGATGTAACCCATGTCTCCCGTATGCAGCCAGCCATTCCGTAAAGTTTCGGCGGTGGCTTCGGGATCTCGCCAATACCCTTTCATCACCAGATCCGAGCGTGTGACGATCTCTCCTATCTCCCCAGGCGGAAGTTCGTTATCGTCGGCACCCACAATCTTCATCTCAACATTGGTGCGTGGAATGCCCGCTGACCCCAATCGTTTCATCTGATCTGGATCTCCATGGAGCCGGTGATCATCGTGGGATAGATAGGTGATGGTCATGGGAGATTCCGCCTGACCGTACAATTGGACAAGACAAGGTCCCAGTTTTTCCATCGCTTGGATCAGATCGTCGACTAACATCGGCGCGCCACCGTAATTCAATGCTTTGAGGGAACTGTGGTCGTATCGGTCTATCGCTGGACTATCTACCAGCAGCTTAATCATGGTCGGTGCGGCGAACATGTTTGTCACACGGTACGCTTCAATCGTTTTCAACACCTGTTCCGGGGCGAAGGATTTTGCCTCTAAAATAACGTTTGCTGCCGCCTTACCTATGTTAGGCAGCGCATAGCATCCACTTCCGTGTGATAAAGGAGCGGCATGGAGAGCGACATCGTTGGGTCCAAATCCTGGACACATATCCGCGTAGAAGTTCATCGTCATACCGAGCAAGTTACGATGCGTCAGCATAGCGCCTTTGGGCTGCCCTGTCGTCCCCGAGGTATAAAATAGCCACGCCACGTCATCGGGGGCGACGTCCGCATCCTCAAACTGATCTACCTCACCAGATAGCACGCCTTCATAATCCAGAAGTGGGGACCGCGCCTCGGATAAGGTTATAATATGGCTCACTTGTTTTAGGTCGTTCCGGATGTCGATAATCGCTTCGTTGAATTCGGACGAAATGATCGCCACCCTAGCTTCAGAATGATTTATGATGAAGGCAAACTCTCTGGGATGTAGGCGAAAATTAATGGGTATAGTACCGCAACCCGCCTTGAAACAGGCAAACATTGCCTCCAACATTTCGGGACAATTATACATCAACACCGCCACGTTATCCCCCTGTTGGACGCCAAGCCTGCGAAGTCCATTTGCCAACCGGTTGACTCGGACATTAAACTCCGCATAGGTCAGTTCCCGTGAGCCGTATGCCATTGCGAGATTCTTGGGGAAAGTTCGAGCGGATTTTGTCAGTAGTTTGCCGATGTTCATCTGCCCACCCATCAACTGTTCACATCAACCATCCTGCTATCCCCTCGTGTGAGGAACGATATGTCATCTGTCCACGACCGCATCCAAGACAGATCCTGTAGTTACATTTTCACGAGAGGCTTTGACCTCGATTTTTTTTGTATCTGCCTGTTCAAAAATCCTGATCACGACCACATCTCCTCCAATCTGGCAGCGGATAGCATTCCCCTCTACCAGTACGGAGGTTGGGTTCCAGTCGGCTTCGACGCGCTCCGCGTAAGCTGCCAAAGCGGCGTGGATTGTGGCCTCAGGGGTTCCTCTCTCAAGAAGCTTTGCGCGTCCAACATGGGCAGCCTCATTTGCTGCTCCTTCCAAGCGATCCTCTTCCGATTCACGCGTCCGCTGGCTCTCCTCTGTTTCACCACGTAATACCACATAAAAGATGGCACCTAATACAATGACAAAGCCAACCGTAATGAAGACTACAGTTAAGCGCATTTCATCCTTGCGGAGATCGTCGCGGTGATGTGGGAAAAACGCATCGTGGGCGTCAACTAAATATGGCAAACAGATCAGACAGATAAGCGTTGTAAGCCCGATAGCGACACGCACTTTTCTGGTCATCAAGTTGACTCCTGTGAGTTTCACCAATCGGCGATGGTAAGAATAAGAACAGAACGAGATTCAGTATATCATACTATGGAAAGGTAATCAATTGGAATATGACAGGCTGTGGGCACCCGCCATTATGTGAAAAGCGCCAAATACCCAGTTGAAAGCCCTTGAGAGATATGCTATACTAACGACGGCGAGTCAAGATGCGAGGAAACGAGGACAACCTGTGCACCCTTGGATAAAAGAAAACGGGGAAAAATACTTACATGGCTGGGACCGGCGTTCCGCGATCGTCTTAATCAGTACGCCTGTGTTCCTGACGCTGTACCATTTTATTGGGCGCAGAAGGGTCTTCACGCAGCTCTTTGCGAGGTTCTTCCTCGAGCATCCACTCAGGAGGATTCTTAAATACTTCTACTGGTTTTGGATGCCCGCGATAACACTGCTACTTTTGCCGATCCTTGTAATCAAGCTGGGCGTAAAGGACAGAATCCGGGACTACGGTTTTCGTTTGACGAGAGGTAGGTTGGGTTGGGGGTTTGTCCTCGGTGGTTGGATCCTGATGCTACCACTGATTGCTTTAGCTTTACAGTTTCTACCCTCTTTCCAGCAGAAATATCCGCTCTCTGACGCTGCCAGCACCAGTTGGAAGGTGTTTATCGCGTACGAAATTTCCTATGGCGTTTACATGTTTTGCTGGGAGTTCTTCTTTCGCGGTTTTATGCTTTTCGGACTGGAAAAACAGTTTGGCAATCATAGCATTCTCATCCAAAACATTCCGTTTGTGCTTAAGCACACAACCAAACCCTTTACAGAGGCAGTAGGATCAGTCGTGACGGGGATTGTGCTTGGGGTCCTCGCTCTGGAAACACGGTCTTTTATCTACGGTGCAGCAGTCCACTGGCTTGTTGCTGTGTCGATGGATGTACTTGCACTTGCGTGGAAATGAGAAGAAACGATGAAAGTTGTCACCGCACAAGAGATGCGTCAAATCGACCAGCAGACCATTGAGCAGATTGGCATCCCGGGTGCCGTGCTAATGGAACACGCCGGGAGTGCGGTTGTCCAAGTCCTTCGTGAACATTTTCCTGAATGCCAACGTGTCGGGATTGTTGTGGGCAAAGGAAACAACGGCGGCGATGGATTGGTTGTTGCGAGACAACTCGCACACGCGGGTCAACCAATTCAGATTTTTCTCATCTCGCCTCCAGAGAGCTTCGCTGGCGATGCGCTGACGAACCTGAAGATCGCACAGAAGTTGGCATTGCCTATCACACCGGTCCTGTCCGACGGCGCATTAAAGAGGTTGAAAAGCCAGCTTGCATCATCTGACCTTATCGTAGATTCGATTTTCGGCACCGGGTTAAGGGGTAGCGTGCACGGCTTGATTGGGGACGTCATTGCGTGTATCAATCGAAGCGGGAAACCGGTGATCGCCATTGACCTCCCCTCCGGACTATCGGCGGATACTGGGATAGCGGAAGGGGCATGCATCCAAGCGAATCGCACCGTGACCATGGGACTTCCTAAGCGAGGGAACCTTATTCATCCAGGGGCAGCCCTCACGGGCAAGCTTGACGTCGTCGACATCGGTTTTCCACCAAGTGTCATTGATGCGCAGAATATCCCGATAAATTGGACTCGCCCCTCTGATGCGGCGCGAATTCTGCCACCACGCCCAACCTATTCGCACAAAGGCACGTATGGGCGTGTATTTGTCGCTGCCGCCTCCACTGGCATGACCGGTGCCGCAGCGTTGACGAGTACGGGGGCATTGCGTGCTGGCGCAGGCTTAGTGACACTCGGCACACCGAAAAGCCTCAACCTGATTTTGGAGGTAAAACTCACGGAAGTGATGACGCTTCCGCTACCTGAAACAGCCGAAGGATCTTTGGCGCTGGAAGCAAAGATAGATATCATTGAAGCCATCGAGCGCACCAAATCGGTGCTTGCGATTGGACCTGGGCTTTCACAGCACCCGGAAACTGTTTCACTCGTCCACAGTGTGATCCGCGAAAGCGACACTCCAACGGTCATCGATGCGGATGGTATAAACGCTCTCGCAAGATCGAAGGATATCCTTTCCTCGCTATCGCCACAAACGGTGCTTACACCCCATCCGGGTGAAATGGCGAGACTGCTTGGTGAAACGATCAAAACACTCGAACAGGATAGGATAGGCCTTGCCCAACGATTCGCGCACGACCACAACGTTACACTTGTCCTCAAAGGGGCACCAACAGTTGTTGCACGTGAGGACGGAGGGGTGTGGATTAATTCGACGGGTAACGCTGGTATGGCAACTGGTGGAATGGGGGATGTGCTAACAGGGCTTATCGCAGGACTGATGGCGCAAAAAATCTCCGCCTTCGATGCTGCCTTGCTGGGTGTCTACCTCCACGGATTAGCGGCAGACCTCGTTGCCGAAGAGATCGGATTGCATGGCCTAATGGCGGGGGATGTACTGAATAACGTCCCCAAAGCCATAAAGCTGTGTGGTGCGCCGTGTTACGCATGAGAACATGAACTGGGCATATCGGGAATCACAGGAAATTAAAATTTAACATACAGAAAAGAGAGGAACAGGCTATGAAAATTATCACCCCTGGCTTTAGTGAAGAACAACTGGCAACCGCTCGCGCAATCGCACCTGATGCCGAATTCGTGACACCGGCAACGGACGAGGAGTTGCAACACGAGATTGAGGAGGCGGACGCTATTTTTGGTGGGGCAACCCCAGAACTTATTCGGCGCGCAAAAAAACTCCGCTGGATTCAAACCGGAAGTGTCGGTGTTGAAGGGCTTAGATTTCCTGAACTGATTAATAGTGATATCGTCCTTGCAAATGCACGCGGCACAACAGCCGTAAACATCTCCGAGCATGTCTTGGCGCTTATCCTTGCTTTCACGCGAACGCTAAATATCACGATTAAGCGGCAGATGGAAAAGGTGTGGGAGAGCCGCGCAAATATGCCAGTGCTTGAAATTGCAGGCGAAACGATCGGGATCCTTGGTCTCGGCAGCATCGGATTAGAGGTCGCTAAACGGGCAGCCGCTTTTGACATGCGCATCCTTGCGGTGGATCCGACGGCGACGCACAAACCGGATTACGTTGAGTCCCTCTGGAAAACCGATAAGCTGCATGACATGCTAAGCCAATCGGATTGGGTTGCGATCTGCTGTCCACTAACAGTCGAAACGGAAGGCATCATGGGCGCAGCCGAATTTCGGGCGATGAAGTCAAACGCATTCCTTATTAACATTGCAAGGGGTAAAATTGTTGACCAAGACGCGCTGGTTGATGCACTGCGAGCCAACGAACTCGCCGGAGCGGGGCTTGATGCTTTGGAACCGGAACCGCTTCCGCAGGATAGCGCGCTTTGGGAGATGGAAAATGTGATCATCACGCCGCATCATGCGGGCCAGTCCCCGAAAGCACCTAATCGTGTTTTTGAACTCTTCTGTGAGAATCTCAAGCGTTTCGTCGCCGGAGAACCGTTGATCAATGTAGTTGATAAAACACGTTGGTACTAACAAGGTAAAAACTGAGAGGGGAATCCCTCTAATATGGGAAACGACGCATTACCAACAATTGCAATCACTACTGGCGATCCAGCCGGTATCGGTCCCGAGGTTGTCCTTAAAGCACTGGCAGATCAGGAGTTGCTAAACACTGCCCGCTGGGTGGTCATCGGCGATGCAGCTATTCTGGAGATGGCAGGGGCGCGGATCGGGTTGAAACGACCGGATTGGGCCATTCGAGATGGGAATTCCCTACAGCGATCTGATCACAGCGTGGCGCAGATATCCTTGATAGATGCACGTCAAATTGAACCTTCCCAGTTCGCGATCGGCAAACTTAGTGCAGCCTGCGGCAGCGCGGCTCTCGAATATGTTCGCACAGCAACCCAACTGTGCCTCGACGGTCAAGCAGACGCGATGGTAACCGCCCCGTTGAATAAAGAGGCGGTGTCTTTAAGTGGACAGAATTTCACGGGGCATACAGAATTTATTGCAGAGCTGTCCGAAGCAGCAGAGTCACGCATGTTGCTTGTCAATGATCGCCTACGGGTTATCCACGTCTCCACCCACTGCTCCTTGCGGAGTGCTTGTGAGCTACACACTTCCAGAATTCTGCGTACGATTCAACTCGGTCATGAAGCGCTCCAGTCTCTTGGCTTTGCCGAACCGCGAATCGCTGTGTGTGGCCTGAACCCGCATGCTGGTGAAAATGGATTATTCGGAAGCGAAGATCTTGGCATCATCGTTCCCGCAATCCGATCCGCTCAAGAAATGGGACTGATGTGCGAGGGACCATTCCCCGCCGACACAATTTTTATACAGGCGGTTAGGGGTAGTTATGACCTCGTGGTGGCGATGTATCATGACCAAGGTCATGTACCCATGAAGCTGCTGGACTTTGAAAACACCATCAACGTTTCGCTGGGGCTTCCCATCGTTAGGACATCTGTCGACCACGGAACGGCATTCGACATTGTGGGAAAGAATCAGGCAGATCCCAGTAGTATGAAGGCAGCGATGAAGTTGGCGGTCACGATGTCTCTGAACCGACGCAAAATCGGATAGCGGTTTTGTTCGATCAGATTGTTACGATAAGAAAGGGTAGGAAAAATGAATTCACTACAAGCGAAGCTATTTCGATACCTACTACTGATCATGATACCTTTAATCGTAACACCTACGACTACAGTGGGAAGCGAAGAACAGCGTAAAGCGGTTGAAAAAGATTACCGCAAGGTTCTCAAAGAGAAAAAACCCGAGAAACAGGTTCAAAAACATCGTGACTTGGTTAACAAGTGGAAAGAGGAAGGCCATCTTGCAGTCCTCGTCTCCCTTTACGAAGTTGACGCAGCCTCAGAACACCTCAACGCGGGTTTGCATTACGGCTTAGGTTACGCTTACGCCATACAAGGTAGGATAGACACGAAACAGACCGCGATCTTATTTGAAAAGGCTGCACACGAATTTCAGCAAGCACTCTTGCTCGATCCAACTCTATCACAGGCGTATTTCAGCCTTGGTGCGATCTATCAAGAACAGGGCAAGTTGGCACTGGCAGCCCAAGAAATGAAGGCGTGCTTGAAATTGAATCCCGAGTATTTCCCCGCCCACTATCGATTGGGTGAGATCTACCTCCAACAGGATAACCCCGAAGCTGCGCTTGAATCTTTTCAGACTGTTCAGAAGATAAACTCAAAATGGGCACGTCCCTACTACGGAATCGGGTTGGCATACTTCAAACAGGGGAATGACAACGCTGCCCGGGAAGCCTTTGAGGAAGCAGTTTATCGTAATCCTAAATTTGCGGAGGCGCATTTCAAATTGGGGCAGGTTCTCGCAAAAGACGGGTTCTTTGATGACGCATGGGGAGCATATGAAACGGGCAAGCAATACCAATCTTATACAGCAGAGGACCTGTATGAATTGGGAACCATTTTCGCTCAAGAAGGCAACCGAGAGAGGGCTATAGATATATTTGGACGCATAATTGAGAGCATTGACCCGACCCATACCGCCACACTCCTCCAACTTGGCGAACTCTATTACGCCACGGAGCAGGTCGACCTCGCGGTTGCACGCTATAGGGAAGCGATCAAAGCAGATATCTCGCTCAAAGACCACTTCATGGAACAACTCGCTCCCTATCATGCTGGCCTGATGGGGAGAGATGAGGCGGGGTCCATCGTTAAGCGGTTTCTGGCTGTCCTCCCCGACGACCCACGTGCGTCGTTCTACTACGCTCAAATACAGGCTGACGCAGGCAACTTGACCGATGCTATCCAATCTTACGAAAGAGTGGTAGCGTTGCTTAGCTCAGATGAACCCGACGCCGATGTCGAATTTTCAGCGCAACACCTGCTAGATACTTATAGGTTTTTAGGGGACGCTTACCATCTACAGGAGAATTATGAGAAGGCAAGAACGTCCTATCTGCGCGCAATTGGGTTGGATCCAGACCTAGAACGCTATTTCTTCAATCAGGGCAGCTCCGCTTTCGACGCCGAGCAATATGATCTCGCAATTGAGCCGTTCAAGAAATTTATTCTCATCTATCCGGAGGATATTGAAGCGACATACCTGCTTGGGCGCAGTTACGAATCAGCCGAGGATGGAGCAGAGGCTTTGCACTTTTATCTGCGAACCCTTGAACTTGATCCGAACCGTACGGATGCCCTGACACGGTCAGCACAGATCTATCTAGATCAGAGTGACACACAAAACGCGCTGATAATGCTGACCCGCTTAACCGCACTGGATCCAACGAATATTGAAGCGTACTACCTTTCCGGTCTTTCACACCTTGAATTGGAGCGCTCCGAGGAAGCTCTCAACGCTTTCTTGGCAACCGTCAATCTCGATCCGAACCACCTCGATGCGCACCTCCAGATTGCGTCCTTGTATGAAACGCAAGGGGATACAGATAGTGCCATCGCGCAGCACGAAACGATAATCACACTCGATCCCTCGCGACCTGACTCGTTCCTCCACCTTGGGCGGTTATATCTGCGGCGAGGTGATAGGGATAACGCCATCCGCGTGTACGAACCGGGTCTGGAGCTCGAACCGAACCATCCGCAGGCACAGTACGCCTTGGGAGTAATTTTTGAGGAACGCGAGGAGATCGAAAAGGCTATCAAGCACTTCGGTCTAGCGAACCAATACGACGACAGGCATTATGATTGGCACTTCCGCTACGCACGCCTGCTAGACCGGTATGCTGAGACTTTGGAAGATTATGACGCCTATGCGGCAATGGCGGTCGAGGAATATAACCAGACCATCAGTTTGAAAGACGACTATGCACCACCCTACTTCTATCGCGGACTGATCACACGCCGCTACAAACAGATCGGTGCCACGCTCTACCGATACGGTCAGATTGCGGACGATTTCAAACGGGTAATAACGCTTGAACCGAACAATTCCGAGGCGTATTACTACCTCGGCATGACTTATATGGATCTGGATCAGCATCAGGAAGCCAAAGAGATATTATTGAAAACGCTTGAGTTCAATAAAGTATATGCAGGCATCTATCTTAATCTTGGACTAATAGCGGAATCGGAAGACGAGCACGAGAAAGCGATCGCCTATTTTGAAAAGGAGCTTGAAATCGACCCAGAATCTGTCGTCGCCTATCAGCGGCTCGGCGATCTTTACAGCAGCTATAGCACCGACTATGGGCGTGCTGTAGAAGTATTGGAGAAAGCCTTAGAGTTACAGCCGAACCATGTCACAACGCTGATTAACTATGCAAGCACCCTCTACTATCTGGATCGCCTTGGCGCAGCAACAGAGCATTTTGAAATGGTGATTCAGTTGGACCCAAAGAATCTGACGGCGAACTACAACCTCGCCTTGATGTATGAGTACGCCGGCAAAAGGCAGCAAGCAATTAGTCGGTGGAAAAGCTTCCTCGGACTGGACCCGCCTGCCGAATGGAAGGCAGATGCGGAACAGCACCTACGGCAACTTCAACCGTAAACAGGAAGGGAATAACTCGTTTTATTGGGCTGCTGCTGTGTTCTCTAAATAACCCGTTAGTTTATTGGTTCATTACCGAACTAAAATCCTTTCATTCGTTGTCATTTGTGCAACAGGCAGATTAACTGTAGTGCAATATGGGGGAAAAATTCATGTCAGAATTACAGGTTGCTTTAATTGGTTGCGGTGGACGAGGTCTTGGACATGTGCGAGTGCTTCAAGAATTTGATGATGTAAAGATGGTCGCTGTTTGTGATCCGATCGAGGCAGCGCGAAATGCCGCAGGCGAGGAATTCAACATAGCGGGACGCTATGCAAGCGTAGATGAGATGTTAGACGCAGAATCACTGGATGCAGTATTTGTCGCAACACCGGCACATCTCAACGGACAGGCGGCGTTGCCTTGTTTAGAACGGGGAATCAACACGCTGATGGAGAAACCACCGGGGCTGAGTGTGGCGGAAACCACGGCTTTGCGCGACGCTGCTGCCCGCACGGGTGCCAAAGGCATGGTTGGGTGGAACCGTCGCTTCCATCCCATCATTGTCGAAGCACGAGAGATGGTTGAAGCGCGCGGTGCTGTCACGCAGCTTGTCGGGGAATTTCACAAGAGCATAACCGGATTTATAAAATCAGGTCGCTTTCCCGAACATTTGATGGATAATATGTTTCTTGAAACACCGATTCATGCACTTGACATCGTTCGCGCCATGGCAGGAGCAGAGGTGGAGGAGGTGCATAGCGTCGTACGCCGTACAATCTCCGAGTACAAAGATGTCCATGCTGCGCTTATCCTGTTCGAGAACGGTTGCGTTGCCCATCTTGCTGCTAACTATACAACGGATGCGCGCCTCGAACGTTATGAAATTCACGGACGGGACATCTCTGCCTATCTCGAAGGGGTATCGCAGGGCACGGTTTTCTGCGATGGTCAGCAGCACGAGTTGAGTGGAAGAGGCACCAGCGGTACGGAGGAGCAAAACCGATACTTCCTCGATTGTATCAAAGCAGACAGCCCCGTTTCACTCCCCGCAGCAAATCTGGATGAAGCGATCAAGACAATGGAACTGGCGGAGGCGATTTTATCGGGGGTGCGTTCATAGAAGATGGTTCATTTGTTCATTAAATGAACGAGTGAAATATCACAGATTGAGGACTTATCAATGGGACTTACTCAAGCACAGGTTAAAGCCTTTCACACGAACGGTTATTTGGTTGTAGAAGATGCGTTAAACGATGACGACCTGAATCCGTTGATTGCAGACTTTGAGGCGCTTATTGATACCATCGCTGAAGAGTTATACGCGGATGGAAAAATACAGGAACGTCATGAGGGCGAACCCTTCAACCGGCGCATCGCTTGGCTGACGAAGGAATCGGGAGATCCCCTTCAGGGCCAGGTGTCGTTTCCTGTGAATCTTCGTCGTCCGGTCTTTGACTTTCTGCATAATACCAATCTACTCGATTTGCTTGAACCGATTATCGGACCAGAGATTTATTGCAATCCGACGCATCATGTGCGCCCAAAATTACCCGAACCTGTGATGGGTGATGGGTATGACAACTGGATACAACAGTCACCATTCCATCAGGATGCCGCTGTGCTAATGCCGGAGGCGGACAATACGCTCGTTGTGACGACGTGGATTCCCCTCATAGACGCGACCATACAGAACGGAACGATACATCTCTATCCGAGGCTGCATCATGGCGAGATTCGGAGACATGTGAGATGTCCCTACGGCTGGACGATTGCCCCAGAAGTGATGCCCGAAGGTAAACCGGTGACGATACCGGTAAAGAAAGGCGGGGTGATTTTCATCCATTGCCGGACCCCACACGGCTCACTTCCCAACCTATCGGACGAGGTTCGTTGGAGCTTAGATCTGCGCTGGCACGATGCACGAAAACCGGGGGGCAGACCGTTGCCGGGGATTAAGGTGCGTAGCCGTGAACAGCCGGAGTGTGTGACGCACGATCATCAGGCTTGGATCGAGGCATGGGATGCAGCGAAGGCGGATACCATGCCTAAGAAGATGTATCGTTGGGCAGAATAAGAGCAGTAGGGGAAAGGAACCTACTGGGACAGACCAGACCAAAAGATGCCGTCAGTGAGAGCATAACTTCGTTTTATGTTTTCTCTGATTCTGTCTGGTTATCCCTAAATTAAGATGTGAAAGGTGTTCAACTCTTACGAAAAGGAGAGAATTGATGAGCCAATCGTGGGTACGCAGTGATAATGAGGTGCTCGCCACGCTGCAAGACGTTGTGGCGATTGAGAGCATAAACACCAGTCTACCGGGTGGGGAGCGCGGTGAAGCAGGTATGGTCGAATACCTTGGGAATTTCTTCGACGCCTTGGATATCCCCTACGAAACAGACGAGGTGTTACCGGGGAGAAGCAATATCATCGCGACATTAGAAGGTGAAAACCCAGACCGCGTGTTACTGTTTGAATGTCACATGGACACGGCTTCTGTTGGCGTTATGACCATCCCGCCCTATGAACCGCACATCCGGGATGGCCTGCTCTATGGTCGCGGCGCCTGCGACACAAAAGCGGGTGGCGTCGCAATGATACACGCGATGAAGCGTTTCAAGGAAGCTGGGGTTAAACCGCCATGCACCATCAAATACGCTGGGGCTGTGGATGAGGAGTTCAGCTTTAAGGGGGCACTACGATTGGCAGACACCCTCCAAGCGGAAGCCGTAGTAGTCTCGGAACCGACCGATTTGGCGGTTATTCGAGCACACAAGGGGTTGGCGCGTTTTCATGTCGTCGTCAAAGGGGTCGCTGCACATAGCGCGAAGCCGTATCTCGGCATAAACGCCATTTCAAAAATGACGCGACTGATTTGCGCGATTGAGGATGAAATCGCACCGACCTATGGCTCTATGACCCATCCACTCACCGGCAGTCCAACACTCAATATTGGCGTTATCTCCGGGGGTGTGCAGGTGAACTTCGTGGCTGACGAATGTGTTATTGATATAGATCGTCGGGTTATCCCCGGTGAGACACCGGAGGAAGCCCTCGTACCGTTTCAGGAACGGTTAGCCCGCGCGCGAGCCGCTGATCCAGACTTGGATGTCACGATGGAGACACCGTACCTGATGGACAACCCGATGGAAACGCCAGAAGATGCCCAGATCGTGCAGGTCGCTGTCAGTGCGTGTGAATCTGTGATTGGCAGATCAGAGATAACGGGAGTTCCTTACGGTACTGACGCCAGTAAATTTACCTCAGTCGGTATTCCTTCGATCGTGTTTGGTCCCGGCAGTATTGATCAGGCACATGCCGCAGTTGAGTGGGTTGAGTGTGACCAAGTTATAAAAGCCGTCGATATCTATCATCAGATCATGACACAATTCTGACACACATTTTTTTCTTCAATCCCTGAAGAAAGGGAAACCACAAGTGCTTGCATCCCGCCTGCCTGCTCTCGGCTTGTCGGAGTCCCGCCTGTCCCGATGGAATCGGGGATTCATCGGGGATTTATCGGGGGTTTGTTCCACATCTACTCATTATCAGCCAATTCCCGAATCACTGCCTTTACCGCGTCCTCGACCTCTGGTGCAAAGGGTGCGCTCTGCCCCCACCGCTTGTAAGCGTTTGGCTCATAACCACCTTCGATCAAGGCTGGTGCGGTTGGGACATAGGTTTGGCAGCCCTGAGTGTAACCGAGCGTGAAGGTCCGATCCGCTCTCAACAGCGATTGGGCATATAACCCGTATTCCAAGAAGAACTCACCTGAGAACGTGAGCCAGCGAACATCACCGATGTCCCACCGCGAGAAGGTGTAGTCCACCTCGGTCGGGACACGGGACTCCACCTGTTCCAGTCGAATCTGTTGTACCCACTGACGCATTGCCAGCTGATTACCAGCGTAATAGGCCGAACGCCCGGATTTTTCCTCCTCGGTAACTTGAGCAGATTTGACTGCTTGGGCGGCAATTTCATCAAGTGTCTGACGAGATGGCGGCTCGCCGAGCGGCAGAGGTCGCTTCAGGCGTCGAGTGCGTATGGTATTAACCGAAACCAGCTTACAAGCCTTTAAGGCTTCGTCCACCGCGTCCGCCAACATGCTTCCACAGTGCATCGCATCACGCGGGGTGCCCTTTCTGAACCTTCCCTCCTCCGACAGATTGGGGCGCACATTTCCGAACATACCGGGCAGATACAGTGCAACAGCCTGATTATGTCGGGTCTCCAGCGCCAGTTGAGCTTGTCCCGGATAGTCCCCAGAGATCTCTGGTCCCAACAGGATTGTCGGGTGGCAGCAGTAGCTGAAGAACATCCCTATCAACGAACCGTCTACGTTATGGCAACCCAAGATCGGCACACTTTTGTCGACGACTCCGTCCGGATTGGGACCGGAAACGGCGGTCCCTTCGGGTGTTATGCGCCGTCGGTTCACATTAAAGTCACAACTCGATTTCCCGAACCAAAGCGTAGCAGGCTCAGTGCGCGACAGCAGATCTCTTGCCAATTCACTCACGCGATCACACACCCCATCAAAGTAAGGGCTAAACCCGCCAAAGAGGTCAACCGGACAGAGGATTGGTGCCGAATGACTATGGCTGCCAGCAATCAAGATTCGGGTTGATGGGATGCCGGTTGCTTTGCCGATGGTGTCCTCAAGTTCGGAGATCTCTGCTACGCCAAATCCCAATGTATCCACAGCAAGAACAAGCACAGGCGCGTCGGCAGCTTGGATGATCGCGATACGGGCATAGACGTCGTCGAGAACGCCTGAGGGGCTGAAGAAGAAATCTGGATACACACCGTTAATTGGAGGCGTTATCGAAACCTTCCCAAAAGCTGCTTTGATATTGCTGATATCTTCGATTGGCATTTTGTCCTCGATGAATCCTGTGCCTTAGTGTATCTCTCTGATTACGGATTAAAACCGATCCGTGTGCCACATGAAAAATTCGCCTGACGGGAAAAGTGCGTCAAGTAGACCGATTTCGGCAATTCTCAGGCGGTTGGAGAAAGCAACCTGCTCGGCATTCATATTTCCGAACAGCAGTTTGAGTAGCTGCGTCTGACTACAGCGGAGGTCTATCTCCGGCGAGGCACTGTCGGGAACGACAGCGATTTCTCCCTTACGGATAACCAACGTCCGTTCGTCGGCTTCGTAGCAGATGCGGAGGGTGCCGGTCCACTCCGAAAAGTCCGACGCTCTGAGTCTGGATTCTAACAACGGCTTGATTTTAGTCAGTAGTGACTCGAAGTTAGTGATCAAAATCATTTTACCGTTGCTCTCTCCCCGCTGTATGGAACAGCCCATCGCCTCAAACATCTTTCGACTCTCCGACGGTGTAGGTGCATCAATTTGCTGAATACCCTCCGCTTTTGCATCCTGGAAGAGTCGCAAGAGCAACGCCTCCATCGCCCCCTGCGCGTCTGGAAGGTAGCCCAGCTCGCCTATCTCTCCCCGTGCAGCTTGGAGATAGGCAACCGTTTTTCCGTCCTGTTTAGCAATCCAGTACAGCGACGGATCGTATGGGCGCCATTTGTGTCTGTTAGCCCAATACTCTGCGTTCTTTGCGACGGTGCCGGTTCGATCCGCGTTAAACCGATCATAGATTGCTCGCACCGCTGACAGATCTTGGATCGGTTCATAGGCCTCGATAGTCACATTAGTAGGCAGCTGTCCAAGCGTTTCGGGCAGGGTGAGCGTCATGGTATAGGTTGGATACATCACCCAACCTGATCTGGCATAGTGCGACTGGATGCCAGTACCCAGAATAGAGAGATCGTAGCCGGCGGTTTGCATATACCCGACGCTGTCCCGCAGCACTTCCGAGGAGTATCCGCCACGACGATGAGGCGGATCTGTGCCAACGCTTCCGACTCCTCCCATCCGGACGACGCAATTTCCAATACGCATGGGGCGCTCAAAGATCTGTACGACACTGGCAGCCTTTCCGTCCACAAAACAGGCGCGCGTGTTATTGAGGTCGAACCATGGATCATGTTCGACAATATTCGTAAAGAGATGTTGTATATGTTCTGAGCTGCCGAAAGCGCGAATGCTACATTCAATTGTATCCTGAAGTTCAGTTTGGTTGCGCGGCGCACGATATTCAATATTCATAAACTTCTCCACACAGAGACAGAGCTGCAAATCGAAGCTCACTCAACCTGCTATCTATCATTGGGGCATCTCGGATTTTTCTTCGGATTCTTGTTCCTGTCTATTCACGGAACTTGATTGGCTTGGATAGGACTCCATGCAACCGATCAGAATCGATCCAACCACCATATAAATAGCTCACCTACAGAGAAAAGTGCATCAAGCAAGCCGATTTCGATCCCCTGCAGATCGTTAGAATAAACCACCTGCTCCGCGCTCATATTCCCACATAGTAGTTGCAGCAGCTGCGTTTGACTTATGGGAAGGTCAATCTGCGGTGACACGCTGTTGGATGCGACACTAATTTCTCCCTTACAGATAACCAACGTTCGTTCGTCGGCTTCGTAGCGGATGCGAATGGCACCGGTCCACCCCGAAAAATTCGACGCTCTGAGTCTGGATTCTAACAACGGCTTGATCTTGGTCAATAGCGATTCTAAGTTGATGATTCGAGCCATAATATTGGTCTGTTCGCGCCTTCGGACAGCGCAACCCATAGTCTCGAAAATCTTTCGGCTCTCCGATGGCACCGGGGCGTCGATCTGCTGAACACCCACTGCCTCTGCACACTGAAAGAAGTGACAGAACAACGCACACATTGCATCCTGTGCATCTGGTAGATAGCCAAATTCACCCACCTTCCATCGTTCAGTTAGCAGATAGGCAACCGTTTTCTCGCCCTGTTTAGCAATCCAGTACAGCGATGGATCGTATGGCCGCCAAGTGGGTCGGTTAAGCCAATATTTCTCATTCTTGAGGAACGTCCCTGTGCGACCAGCATTAAATTGATCGAAAATTGACCCTAACACCGGCAAATCTCGATCCGGTTCATACTGCTCAATAGTCACATCACTTGGTAATTTCCCAAGTGTTGAGGGAAGGGTGACCTCCGTATTGTAGGTCGGGTAGACTACCCAACCTGCTTTGGCGTAATGTGATTGGATGCCTGTAGACAGCATTGAGAGATCGTAACCCGCCGCCCGCATATACTGGATGCTGTCCCTGACCACCTCCGCCGAATACCCGGTGCGACGATGTATCGGATCTGTGCCAACGCTGCCAACCGCTCCCATCCGCACCACACAATTTCCGATACGCATGGGACGATCAAAAACCTGTACGACGCTCGCGCACTTCCCCTCCACAAAACAGGCGCGCGTATTATTCAGGTCGAACCATGGATCGCGTATGACAAAGTTTGTAAAGCGGTCTCGTCTATCCCCAACGTCCCCGAAAGCGCGAACACTACAATCAATCGTGTCATCAAGTTCAACTTCGTTGCGTGGGGCACGGTACTCAACCTTCATAAACGTCTCCAAGCAGAACAGAAGATTCAGTGAGATGATTTATTCACCGTCGCCGCAACCCAACCACCGTTTCAAAATGATATGTCATGGGAAACAGATCCACGAGATCCAAGGACACGACCTCGTAGCTCGCACGGAGTTTAGACAGATCACGGGCAAGTGTTGTCGGATTGCAAGAGATGTATAGGATGTGTTGTGGAGCGATTCGCTCGATGGCTTCAAGATCTTCCCGCCAACACCCATTACGTGGCGGGTCGAGGACGATAAGATCGGCTTTGACGCTGCCCAGCTTAGCAAGATGTCCAACACGGAAATTTGCGTTTGTTATGCCATTGGTCTTAGCATTACGGGTCGCAAGCGTAACCGCCTCTGTTTGGAGATCGAGTCCGAAGGTCGCCTTTGCATTTTGCGCAACCGGCAACGTAAACGCGCCGACACCGCAGTGTGCGTCAATAGCCACGGTTGGCGGGTTTGCTTGTACGTGATGCTGGACAATCTCGACGAGCTGTTCTAAGCCGGAAAGGTTGTTCTGAAAGAAAGTTTCGGGACCAATTTTAAAACTCAGTCCGCTGGCAGTCTCCGACAGATTCTGTTTGCCTGTCACCCATGTGGGCTTGCCTCGCTCTCCACTCTGGACATAGACGGAGTGGATTGCTGGATAATTCGCGAGGTCTTTCTCAGCAAGCCTAAGCTTTGGGTTGTCTCTCTTTGGAAAAATCAGGATGACCATGACTTCGCCGGTTGTCTCGGAGGTTCGCAGCGCCAACCCATTCACCCGAAAGCACCGGAGATTTTTTATCAGATTGGCAACTTGTGGCAAGGCACTGTTGATGGTAGGAAGCGCAATCTCGCACCGGTCAATCGGGACCACCTCATGGCTTTCTTCCTGTTTCAACCCGAATTCGACTTGGGGTCGGACAGCGGTAACAGTTAAGCGGATATGATTGCGATATGCGAGAGGTTGAGGAGCAGGATAGCACCTAACGTCGGGCAGAGATGATAGCCCTCCGATTCGATTCAACGCCTCGATAAAGACTCGCGCTTTCGCATCGAGCTGCGAATCGAGATTGATGTGCTGCCATTGGCAGCCACCACACCCATCGCCAAAGTAGGCGCACGGCGGGGTACAGCGATCCGGAGATGGTGAGAGGATTTCGTTGATTCGCGCACGGAGATGCCGTTTCTTCACCTGTGTAACTTCGACTTGTGCCGTTTCACCTGGCGCGCCCCGATGGACGAATGCAACAATCCCGTCAATGCGACCGACAGCGTCCGCTGAATAGGTCAGATCGGACAAGTGAATTTCGTATAGATCACCGACATCCGGTATTGTCATAGAAGTTGATTCCACAACCAAAATGTGATAGCACTAATTTTCTGCGGCAACCACCCAGCGAATTCCCTGATCGACAAGTTTGCGATAGCCCGGGTTGCCGTAAGCAAGTCTGTCGTGTCCGAGCTGGATGTAAACGATCTGGGAGTTGGCATACCGATGGGTCCAGCCGATCACTGGAGCACTTTCCGGATGGTCGGCTTTCAGGAGAGCGTGGACATCAGGATTGGCGCTGAAATTGCCGTACGTTTCATCCTCGATCTCGAAATCTTGCATTCCTTTCGTCGCCGGATGATCTGGGTCAGCAATCTGGATGGTGTATTGGACGTTGTGTTTCACTGTTCCTTGCCCTTCTTCCCAGACTCCGCCAACGATTCGGTCAAACTCATCCCAGTCTTGGAACGAAATCAGTGCGTGGTGCAAGTACACAATTGGCTTGCCTTGATTTAGCAGTTCAAGGTAGGCGGTCTGTTGGTCAGCGGTGATCTCTTGCCACATATCGTAGAAGACAAGCGCATCGTATTTTTTTGCTGCCTCAACGTTTAGATACTTGAACGCATCTGGAAAAGCAACGGTATCGTAGCTGAAATTCTCAAAGCCATTGAACATCTGCCAAAATGGTTCCTGTTCAAAACCGTGTCCGCCGGTAATCACTAAGGTGTGGATTTGTTTGTTGGCTACCATGACCTACCTCCTCTTTCTCTATAAAGTTTGCTTGAACTGGCTAATGAGATATGGGTTATCCTTCCAATGATACCCAGTGAAGTAGAAATTTACCACCAAAAAATCAAGTTTCAGCCAGAAAATCGCTTCCTTCAAACCATGTTTGATACGCAAAAAATTGTGCTGTTTTATTTGTATTCCAGTTCTGCTTATGTTAAAATCTATAGTGAATATACGCTTTAGAACCTTTCCATTATCCTCAAAACTCTACAATCCCGTTCGGCAAAAAGAAAGAACTGATGACAACGAGACGGTTTCTTAATCTCGCCATTCTGTTTGTTTCCACTCTACTTCTTCACTCAAACACCCTCGCTCAAGATTGTAATCAATGGAATTTGCCCAAAGATGCGAAAGTGCGTCTCGGTAAGGGGCGGGTTCTTGATATAGCGCATTCACCCGATGGCACTCAGCTTGCAGTAGCAAGTACCATCGGCGTTTGGCTGTACAATTTAGGTACTGGTGCGGAAACCGCCCTGCTCACCGGACATATCGGTTGGGTACTTTCTGTGACCTTTTCCCCGGATGGTAAGACCCTCGCCAGCGGTGGCATTGACGAAACAATACGGTTGTGGGATGCCGCCACAACGCAACATAAGGCAACCATAAGTGGACATGGGCATGATGTCAATTCCATGGCGTTTTCACCAGACAGAAAGACACTCGCGAGCAGTGGTGGGCACGACGGGACAATACGGCTGTGGGACATTGAGAACGGACGGCTTAGGGCAACCCTTGAAGGGCATGGACATGATGTCAGTTCTGTAGCCTTTTCGCCAGACGGGACAAAAGTGGCAAGCGGAAGCTGGGACGAAATGGTACGGGTGTGGGATGCCGCCACAGGGGAACATCTGCAAACTCTTTTTGGGCATCAGGGTGCCGTTTATTCTATTGCGTTTTCCGCCGATGGAAAGACCCTTGCCAGTGGCAGCGAGGATGATACAATTCTATGCTGGGACATGGATACTGGAAAGGTCAAGCTGACGCTTACAGGACATACGGATTCCGTCTTCTCTCTGGCATTCTTAACAGATGAAAACACCCTCGCTAGTGGCAGCTGGGACAATACCATCCGGTTCTGGAACGTAGCAACAGGAACCATCAAGATGACGCTGACAGGGCACGGGGCTGCTATCTTTCCCGTCGCGTTTTCGCCGGATGGGAAGACGCTTGCGAGTAGCAACAGCTACGACGGAACGATCCGGCTATGGGATGTAGAAACAGGAGAGGTTAGGGTAACCCTTGAAGGACACACGCATGATGTACAGTCCGTGGTGTTTTCCCCGGAGGGGAACACGCTGGCAAGTAGCAGTCAGGATTCCATGATGTGGTTGGGAGCGGCTAGCACTGGAAAGCACAACGCGACCCTTTTGACCTCCACAATCCGGTTGTGGGAGGTTACTACCGGAAAGCAGAAAGCAGCCTTGGACAGATACATAGCTCGGTTTCCCTCTGTGGTATTCTCTCCAGATGGGAAAACACTTGCCGGGGGCAGTGATGATTACACGATTCGATTGTGGGAGGCGGACACCGGAAAACAGCAGGCAACCCTTGAGGGGCATATGGACTGGGGTACAGCTGTGGCGTTTTCTCCTGACGGTAAAACACTTGCCAGCGGCAGTGATGATTACACGATTCGGTTGTGGGAGGTAGAGACCGAGACCCTCAAGATAACACTTGAAGGTCATACGGCTGAAGTCAATTGCGTAGCATTTTCACCCGATGGAAAAACGCTTGCCAGCGGCAGTTGGGACCGCACAATTCGGCTGTGGGACGTTGACACAGGAGAACAGCAGGCAACCCTTGAGGGGCATACAGATCAGGTAACTTCCGTGGTATTCTGCCCAGATGGTCTTACTCTATTGAGTAGAAGTCAGGACCACACGATTCAGTTCTGGGAAATTATCACGGCTACACATAAGGTAACCCTTGCCGGCGAGACGGATTGGGTCACTCACTTAGCGTGCACGCCGGATGGAAAAACGCTTGCTGGTGGAGGATATCGCCACACAATTCAGTTGTGGGAGGCGGACACCGGAAAACAGAAAGCAACGATTGATGGCCACGCGGATTATATCTTTGCTGTCGCATTTTCGCCGGACGGCGAAACGCTCGCCAGCGGTAGTTGGGACCGCACAATTTCTTTGTGGGATACTAACACTGGAGAACACAAGGGAACCTTTGAGGGCCATACTGCTCGGGTTCACTCCGTCGCATTTTCGCCCGACGGAACAACACTTGCCAGCGGAAGCGAAGACGGGACAACCTTACTGTGGCAGCTCACCTCCCCTGCGGCAAAATCGACCGAGTAAACTTCTCCCAGACGACACCTTTTTGCTTCACTCCATTACTCCACATTCCGCACCTTAAAGCGCGTTGCTTGGTTCACGAAATGTATCAACTCATCGCTCCGCTCAACTTGGATTTGCGGCAAGATACCTTCGATGACTTGATGCACAGCCTCCAAACTGCCACCCTGTGCCCAGAAACTATCCCGTAGGATTTCGGCAAATTCCGCGATGGCGGCGGCCAGCTGAAACTCCGGAGACGCATCTTCAAACGTATCTTCAAGTTCCGCGGCAAAGATATCTTTGCTGACCTCCGTAACTTGACCGGAATCTGGATCTTCGTGCCGTATAGAAACGGTTGCGAGTTGACCCAATGCGCTTTCATGGAGTTTAATCTCGTAGAGTGCTGTCACACTATGCCCCGCACCAATTTCTCCGCCGTCCGCATTATCGTCCCGGAAATCTTCATGATCGAGACGACGGTTCTCATAACCGAGTAGGCGGAATCGACTGACGACCTGCGGGTTGAAATCAACCTGAACTTTGGCATCCCTCGCTATAACCTGTAATGTGCCTGTCAGGTTCTCCACAAAAATCCGCTTTGCTTCGTAGAGGGTATCGACATAAGCGTAGGTACCATTTCCCTTGTTAGCGAGTTGTTCCATGAGGATATCGTTGTAATTTCCCATCCCGAAACCGACTGTCGTTAACGTTATCCCCTCCTCAACGTGGGCGCGGACCTGTCTGAGAATGGCATCGGAACCCGTTTCCCCGACGTTAGCAACGCCATCCGAACAAAGAATGACGCGATTGATACTCCCAAATTTGGCATTCTTTAGTGCGAGATTATATCCTATGCGGAGCCCCTCTTCGGCATTCGTCGACCCTTCGGGCGCGAGGGCATTGATTGCTGCAAGGATCTCCTCGCGTCCCTCAACACCCGTGTGCGGCAGTAAGACCTTTGCCTGAGAACCGTAGATAACGATGCCCACCTCATCACCGGGACGAAGTTGCTCGACAAGAAGCGTCAACGCCCGTTTCACCAGTCCCAACCGATTCTCCATTGCCATTGAGCCAGAGACATCAATCACGAAGGTCAATATGGCGTCCTTGCGGTTCTCATCGGGGATAACCCGCCCTTGAATCCCGATTCGCAATAGTTGCAGCCGCTTCCCTTCGCCGAATATCGAGGGGGCACCTTCAATATAGACGGCAAATGCCCCATGCAACGGTGGTTCGTAATTATAATCAAAGGCGTTGACAAATTCCTCGACACGCACAGCTTCCGGCGGAGGTAGGAGACCATCTCGGAGATAGCGTCGTGTGACGGAATAGGAGGCGGTGTCTACGTCCATACCAAACGTCGAAAAATGATCATCCTCCGTATCAATAAACGGATTGGTGCCATAGTTTTTGAAGAACACATCGTCAAACGCCGCGCCGTTTGGAGGGTTCAACCCCGGCGGGGAGGCGTCAAACACTCCGTAACTGGCGTCCGATTCAGCATAGGAATCGTCATCATCGTTACCGTCGCCGCCGCAGCCTGTATAGATCAGGATCATAAGTCCGCATATTGTCAAGACCATCAGCAGTTGACATAGAGATCTAAATTTCGTTTTCATGTGGAATAGCCTCCTTCCCTTTTTACATAACACACCCAAACATAATGACTACCTCGCTATATTCGTTAGTTAGCCATATCAGCGGAATTATTCAATTTATTCCAATTTGCGTTTGATAGTTATGTATAAAGTAACATACTATTCCACCCTTAAAGGGTAACCCGCAATCACGATGGTAAACTCGCCCCGTGGCGGTGTCCGTTGGAGTTTCTCGATCGCTTCGGTTACCTTGCCCCGAAAAACCTCCTCGAACTTTTTCGTCAACTCACGCGCTATGGCAACCTGCCGATCACCGAAAACCTCCAGCACATCACCCAGAAATTGGATTATCCGATACGGCGATTCGTAGAAAATGAGGGTACGTTTTTCCTCGCGCAGATCTGCAAGTTGGCGTTTGCGTCTACCCGACTTCGGCGAAAGGAAGCCTTCAAAGACGAAGTTGTGCAGCGGCAGCCCCGCAACCGAAGCCGCCGCGATACAGGCTGAAGGACCGGGAATCGGAATGATGGGGATATCCGCCTCAATGCACTGGGCAAGAAGCCGATACCCGGGATCCGATATTGTCGGTGTGCCGGCGTCGGACACCAACGCGATTGAGTCTCCCGTTTTCAACCGAGCAACTAACTTTTCACCCTTCTGGATTTGGTTCCCCTCAAAATAGCTGGTGGTCGGCGTGCCAATCTCGTAATGGGCGAGCAGCCGGCGCGTGTGGCGGGTGTCCTCCGCAGCGATGAGATCGACCGCTTTGAGGGTTCGCAACGCACGGAGCGTGATATCCTCCAGATTGCCGATCGGTGTGCTCACAATGTATAAAACACCCTCTGTTGAACTGACATCGGTGGAGTGTACCATTTGCGTTTAGAAGTCGGCAAAGGAACCGTCGTCCTCGTGCCAGAACATCCCCCGTAACTGGAAGGTATCGTCTCGGAACGCTTCGATGGCGTCATCTTCCATATCAACTCCCAACCCCGGCCCCGTTGGCAGTTCAATAAAGCCGTCCTTCAGGGTCAGTGGTTCGTTAAACAGTCCCTGTCCGCGGTTGTGTCCGCCCTCGCAGATGAGAAGGTTGGGTATGGTTGCCATGACGTGCACTGATGCTGCGACCCCAAGGGGTCCGGCGGCGTTGTGGGGCGCGATCGCCATGTTGTGGATCTCTGCCATTGTCGCAATCTTTTTCAGTTCCATGATTCCGCCGGAGTGCCGGATGTCGGGCTGCAAGATGGCACACATCTCGCGCTCGATTACCTCACGGAAACTCCACCGCGTCAGATGGCGTTCCCCCGTCGCAATCGGCACTGTTGTTGATCGTGATAACGCCAACAACGGTTCGTTGTTCTCCGGATGGCACGGTTCTTCGGCAAACATTGGACGTAAAGGTTCCAACTCCTTCACGAAGATTGTCGCCATGGTGGGACTGAACCGTCGATGGAGATCCACACCGATATCGACTTCATCGCCCACCGCTTCGCGCACCGCAGCGACACGGGCGACCATTTCATCGATTGCTTTCGGTGTGTCCACAAAGCGCACGGGACCTTGGGACCCGCCCATCTTTAACGCGCTGAAGCCTCTCTCAACAGCGGCCTTCGCGTTTTCCGCGCACTCCTGTGGCGTTGAACCACCTGAAGCCGTGTACACACGGACGCGCCGACGCACTGAGCCACCGAGCAGTTTCCATACCGGCAGCCCCACTGACTTCCCAAACACATCCCACATCGCCATCTCAATCCCGCTTAACGCACCGACCAGTACCGGCATACTCCGGCTGTAACTGGACCGGAACATCGCCTGCCAGTGGTCTTCGATCTGTAAGGGATCTCTGCCTATCAGGTACTCCCCCATATCCTCTACCGCTTGAGCCACTGGACGCCAATGCGCGTAGTTCATCGGTTCACCAAAGCCGACCAAGCCTTCGTCGGTGAACATCTTCAAGACCATCGCACGTCCCCGTATCGGGATCGTTTCAAACCCGGTTATTTTCATAGTGTTCTCCTATGTATCTTTGAAATTGAATGGAAAAATCCTGTCGTACATGATAATACATCGGGGATGCCGTGTCAACAATGGAAAGTACAATACCCAACCGTTCCCAGTTTTCGATTGAAGGCTTGCCCGTAATCAAGTATAATAGCACAAGTTACCATTTACACCATTTTTTGAACAGTAAGGAGCAACGATCATTAGGGTCATTTATAATTCACTATAAATCTGCGTCCTTCTTGAAGCCGTGCCAATCTGCGATTCAGATAATGCAGACATCACTCACCACGGCAAAATCCTTGACAAATTTACGATTTCATGCCATAATCCCTATCGCGACCACGTTTCAAAATCGAGCCCACCGTTAAATCGAATCAGGAGGAATGACAATGAGTACCGATCAATCCGCAGCGAAACCGTATCGCGCTACTGCCTTTGCCGACTTCAAACCTGAACTTTCCGCCCCCGGAGCTACACCAGAACGTTTGGAACACCTGAAAGAACACGGCTTCCTCATCATCAACGACTTTGAAAATAGCCCATGGATCCCGATCCTGCGCGAAGCGGGGCGCCGTGTGACCGAGGCGTGCGCCCCCGCTAACGGCTACAGCAAGATCGACTGTTCGAAGGCTTACGTGCATCGCACAGGCGACGATGAACCGTGGGCAATTCGAGGACTCATCCATCCCGCCTTCAAGGAGTCCAGCTTCGCCGAGTTCCACGGCTCTCCGGAGTTCCTTAACTTTGTTGCCTCTTGGTGTAACGGACTTGGACCTGAAGATATGGTGATGGGTGGAATGCTGCTGTGGTGTAACCCGAAATTACGAGAGAACGGACCGAGTTGGCACCGAGACGTGACATGGTGGGGCACCGGAGCGGGCTATTTCGCACAGCGCGAGGTCCGGGGCGAGGGACCTGAGGCATATACCGAGGAGATCGAAAGAATCCGCTGGAAAGAGATTCAAGAGAACAATGAGAAGTTAACCACGGAACGGAACGGCGTGAGTATGTTCTTGGCACTGGTGGACGACGAATGCCACGAGCTGATCCCGGGGAGCCACAAACGTTGGCGCACACCGTATGAACACGATGTACTCCTGCCACAAGCGATGAAGGACGCAGGCGTACCGTACACACCGAGTTGGAACGGTAAAGACCCATTACCCGGTCAAGTCGCGATTCGGCTAAAGCCGGGGCAAGCGCTCATCCGAAACGGCGCCACCATTCACACGGGGCACGCCGTCCCTGAACGTGAGCGGAACACGCTGTCAATCGGTTGGTCGAAATGGTCGGGTGAATTCACTGGAGAGCCATCGGTAGCGGACGTGCGAAATGCGTGGCAACTCGATCCCGCTGTGCGTGAGGGGCTGCCCCACGAATGGATGAAGACCACGTGGGACCGTTGGGCAGTAACGCAGAAGCTGGGTGATACGCTCGAAGACCGATATCCGGGGTTCGACATCAATCGGATTAAGGCTGGCGAGGTTATCGGTTGGCGCACCGAGTTAGAACGGCAAGCGGCGGCGGCAGGCGAGGCATGGGAACCATACCAAACCGCCAAATAAAATCCTTGAGATGTAATCTCAAGGATCGCCTCCACGTTTTATTTGATGATGGAGGAAAGGACTATGAAAGTTCTCATTAGTGGCTCAACAGGCCTCGTCGGATCAGCATTGATCCCTGTACTCACCGACGCGGGACATGAGGGGGTTCGGTTAGTCAGGTCTACACCGAAACGCGATGGGTCGGAGGTTCATTGGGATCCCGAATCAGAGCGTATTGATACCGCGGGTCTTGAAGGTATGGATGCGGTAGTCCACCTCGCCGGGGAGAACATCGGTTCAGCCAGATGGACACGTAGCAAGAAAGCACGAATCTTTGACAGCCGAGTTAAGGGAACCCGGCTACTCTGTGAATCACTCGCCAATCTCACACGCCCCCCACAAGTATTGGTATCCGCATCAGCTATCGGCTACTACGGAAGCCGTGGCACGGAATCCGTTAATGAGGAGAGCACGTCGGGATTCGGCTTCTTAGCGGAAGTGTGTATAGAATGGGAGATCGCAACGGAACCTGTCGCCGAAACGGACATCCGTCTCGTAAATCTCCGAATGGGCATTGTCCTGAGCCGGGAAGGCGGACCGTTGGCAAAGATGCTGCCGCCTTTCAAGATGGGAGTCGGTGGAGTATTGGGTAGTGGACGACAGTATATGAGTTGGATCACGTTAGATGACGCGGTGGCTGCCATTCATCATACATTGATTACGGATAGCTTGCAAGGACCGGTGAACAACGTAGCACCCCACGCTGTTACGAACCGTGAATTCACGAAAGCGCTTGGGCGTGTGCTGCGGCGGCCAACCTTATTTCCCCTACCCAGTTTGGGCTTGCGCGTGATGTTTGGTCGGGAGATGGCTAACGAACTTTTTCTGTCGAGCACGCGTGTCGTGCCTAACCGCCTCTTGGATACTGGCTTTACGTTTCAGTATCCCAACCTTGAGGACGCGTTGCGGCATGTTTTAGGATAACGCCACATGTTGGTTCGTCGGCATAAAAACAGGGAACGCAGATCTGCGTTCCCTACGAATCCACCGGTCTGGGGTCTGAACTCCTGCCTTATGCCTACTCCCAAGCTTTCGTGCAGCCTTATCTCCCGCCCTGAGAGGGGTCATCCTTTCCGCCACCTACCCCTATGATCGCTGACGTTTGCTGCTGTGTGTGGACAAGGTTATAAAAGATCCCTTTTCGAGCCATCAGTGCTTCGTGCGTCCCTACCTCAGCCACCTTACCGTCATCAAGGACAATGAGCCGACTTGCATTGCGTAGGGTAGAGAGCCGGTGTGCAATGGCGAAAGTGGTGCGCCCCTTGACCAACCGCGCGATAGCTGCTTGGATCTTTTTCTCGGTCGCACTGTCGAGAGATGAGGTTGCCTCGTCGAGGATTAGAATTTTCGGATCGTGTAGAATAGCCCTCGCGATGGCGATGCGTTGTTTTTCGCCGCCTGAGAGTTGATCACCACGCTCGCCTACCTTTGTGTCGTACCCGTCCGGCTTCGCAGCGATGAACTCATGCGCCTCCGCCGCGATCGCTGCACTGACAATCTCATCCAAGCTTGCCTGCGGCTTACCGTAACCGATGTTTTCAGCGATCGTTCCGTCGAAGAGAAAGATGTCTTGATGAACAATGCCGATATGGCGACGTAGGTCTTCGAGACGAATCTTCCGGATATCCGCACCATCGATATCCACGCTGCCGCGATTCACATCGTAGAACCGACAGATCAGGTTAATCACGGTACTCTTGCCCACACCCGATTTGCCCACCAACCCAATCATCTCACCCGGTTCCACATCGAAGTTTATATTGTTGAGGACCGGTTTGCCCGGATCGTAACCAAATGTAACGTCGTTGAAAGCCACCCGTCCTTCCACTTGGGGAACAGCAATCGCCTCAGCATAGTCGAACATCTCGGAGCGGCTATCGAGGATCTCAAAGATCCGCTCGGCGCCGGCGAAAGCGCGGGTTATGAAGTTATTGATCTGGCTGAAGAACTGCAGCGGACGGTAGAGTTGCCACAGATATCGCGTGAACGCCAAGAGTATGCCGTATGTCAACGCGCCGCTCAGGATCTGCATTCCGCCAAAATACCAGATAAAGAACATGCCGAAATGGATAAGGAAGTTCATCACGGCGAAAAAAATGAACCAGGTGCGCTCACCCGTAACACTCACCGCCCACAATTCCTCGTTCCGCGTATTGAATCGCATCGCTTCCCGGTCCTCCTGTGCGAAGGCTTTTACCACACGGATGCCAGAGATAGATTCATTGAGATGCGAGGAGAGTCGTGACCATTTGGCGTGCCAACGGATCCAGATGGGGCGCATACGTTTCCAAATCAAAAGACCGCCCAATACAATGAAGGGGACTGGTATCAACGCACAAATGGTCAGTTTCCAGCTCAAGGAGAGGCACACTGCTAAGGTGCCTACTAACATCAGTGCGTTGCTCAACATGAAGGGCAGACCGAAGAGCAGGAACATCTCCAGCCGATCCGCATCGTTGGTAAACCTAGATATGAGGCTACCTATCTGTCGTTTGTCATAGAATCGGATCGGCATATACTGTACATGGTGAAAGAGTTGGGCACGGATGTCTTTGCTGGTTTGGCTTGAGATGTCGGCTCTCATGAAGCCACCGATAATGTCACACGAAACGGTTGACAGCATGATACTTAAGAAACCCAGGACGGGCCAAATCATCAGTCCAAAGCCTTCTTCCATCGTGAGTTCAGTACCCACCATCGGTGTAATAATCTCGTCAACGATATATTTAACAATAAGGGGTGGAATAAGGTTCAGTAGTGGGTTCGCCGCTGCAAAGATCATGAGGAGGATGGTTCTACCTCGGTAGGGGCGTAAGTAGCTAATAATCCGTTTGAGCGTATCCCATTTCTTCACACAGGCGGGGCAGATCCCGTCTTTCTCTGGTAGTAGTCGTCCGCAGGTGTCGCACCGAGATCGCTCCATCTCGGTTGGCAGGGTAGGGGCTTCGCCCTTGATGAGTTGCTTGATGGCTTCACCGACCTCAGCGAACTTGGGACTCAGCGAGTTGGAGTAGTATAGGTAGGTTGGTTCTCCCTCGCCGTGCTCCACTTCCAGACGTCCGGCACCGACGAACTCCTCAATCTTCGTCTCCGTGATGACTTTGAGCGGCACTTCCACAACACCATCCGCACCCTCGGTAGGGATAACGAATAGGTGTTTGTCGGTTACAACCAGCCACTGTTCACCGAAAGTGCCGTCATCTATCAGATCCGTAGCAACTTGAATATGCGGCTCTTCTTCCGGAGATTTTATACTTTGGAGTTTGGAACCCACCTCAGGAGGCAGGGTTTCGAGAAAGGGATTCATCCTTTTTTGCGATCTCCGCTAAGAGGAAAAGCACGGTGCACTCTGTGGACAGTCAGATCGAACTGTGTTAGATCTAAAGATAGTCGAGAAATCCGAGTTCTCGTTCACGATCAATCCAGCGTTGACGTCTTGCGCTACCTTCATGATTGGCAGCCCAATAGCTCATGATATCGCGATGGGTCTCAAACGGCAGCCCAGAGTTATTCGGTTCCTTCACACTGCTGGTGGCTCGCTTGCGGGTTGCGGCTTCCTCTTCGGAACCTTTGGGATTCTTATAGTAGACTACGGTGCACATCCGCCGATCAATCGCGCCGCCCCAACTCGCATGCCAACAACGGACATCAAAGGCGACCACATCACCCGGTTCGGATTCACAGACGTAAGCTGGAACATCACAAATCTCAAGCTGGTAACTGTCCAGATTTTCTCGCAGTGAGCTATGTAACGGATTCTTGTGCGAACCTGGGATCAGCCGCAGCGCACCAGTCTCTGCGCCGACCGGTTCGAGGTAGTACGCGAATTTTACGCCGTAGCAATCTTCCGTTGGATCGACAAGATGGTCTGGATGCCAGCGTGTATGACCGACATAACGATTGGCATCAGAAACGATACCGAGGCAATCTTCACCGTATAACTGCTCTGTCGGTTCGCAGAAACGGGGGTCTTCAAGCAATCCAGCGAAGAATGGAGTTTCAGGACCCATTGTCCGAACCCAATGCCTATAGGTTCCATCAAACGGAGCGTGGCGGTAGGCAGAGGTTAAAGCGTGTTCAAACTCTGCGTTAATGGTTTTCACCTCCTCCGGGCTGAACAGCTGCCGGAAGATTAGGAACCCAAAGGTATCGAAGTGGTTCACCTGTTGTTCCGTGAGCATAGTATACCTCCCCTAAATGATTACAGTTCTCCTTCGTGAGTGTGCTACGAATATCTATCAACTTGTTGATAAAGGCTGGGGTGCGTTCAGGTACCCCAATTCCCCCATCCGATCTATCCAGTACTGTCGCTTTGAACTCTTTCCAGGATTTTCGAGCCAGTGGGGATGGTATTCTGGTCCGGGTGTATCAAAGGTATTTCGAGCGAGCGTTGCTCGGAGTTGGACATTTTCCACGGCGGCTTTGCGCGTCGCTTTCTCCTCTTCGGACGTTTGAGGATTCCTGATGAAGATAATGGAGACCATACGTCGATCTGTCGAACCGCCCCAACTGGCGTGCCAGAGATGAAAGTCAAAGGCGACGACATCCCCCGGCTCTGTCTCACAGACGTAGGCAGGAAAATCACCGACATTCTGCACAGATTCACCAATATTCTGGTGGACTTCATCGTGAAAGGGTCTGCGATGCGAACCCAGAATGAACCGCAAGGCGCCGTCGTGTGCTCTCAAAGGTTGTAGGTAGAGAGCGAATTTGAATCCGTAAAGGTGGAAATCACTGGCATCGGGGTGCCAATGGGTTTGGTTCACGTAGCTGCCGGCATTGCAAGAGAGGCCAATCGCATCTTCTCCATACAGTTGCTCTGCTGTACCGCAGATGCGCGGGTCCTCCGGCAATCCTGCGAGGAAAGGTGTCTCGGGACCCAAATTGGGCCAACTCATATACGCGGGAGCGTCATCGGGAGCTGTAAAACGTTTCGTAGATGCGAGCCTCGACTCAACTTCAGCATTGATGGTTTTCATCTCATCCGGCTTGAAGAACTGCCGGAAGATCAGAAATCCGAACGTGTTAAAGTGACTGACCTGTTGTTCTGTGAGCATGAGACGCCTCCTATATGGAAAGGTTTTCCCTGCTTTTTCTTGTTTCTTGTGCTGCCCGAACAGTATTGCACAACTAACGCCGAATCTTCAAGAGACTGGGCCAAGTCAAACCACAATATTCGCGAGTCGATTAGGCACAACGATGAACTTCCTCACCGTTTTCCCTTCAATATGCTTTTGGATCCGTTCATCGGCAAGGGCTGCTGCCTCGACTTCCTCGTTACTCGCATCAACGGGTAGTTCGATTCGGCTGCGTAATTTGCCGTTGACCTGAACCACGATGGTGACCTCCTCGCGCTTAAGGACTTCGGGATCGTGGGTGGGCCAAGGGGCGTACGCAATTAACTCGGCCTCCCCGAACCGCTGCCAAATCTCCTCAGCGATATGTGGAGCGTAGGGAGAGAGCAGCCGCAGGAACGTCTTCATCGTTTCTTTCGGCACGGTTGCCGCCTGTGTCGCTGCATTGACAAACACCATCATGTGACTAATAGCGGTGTTCATCTTGTCAATTGATTCCGTATCCTCGGTGACATCCTTGATGGTCTGATTTAGCACCTTCCATAACTCCTTATCACTATCAACGGGCGCATCGGTCAGCTTACCGCTCAGTTGACCGGTGTCCTCGTTAATAGCCAGCCGCCACACCCGCTGCAGGAACCGATAGACACCTTCCACACCGCGCGTTTGCCACGGTGCGCTAACACTGAGGGGACCAATAAAGAGTTCATAGAGGCGCAGCGCGTCCGCTCCATACTCTTCGATGACCTCCTCCGGCGTTACGACATTGAAACGAGATTTGGACATCTTTTCGATCTGCGTGTTTGTCCGCACCCCGGACTCCTTGACAAACCACTCTCCATCTCGCTCTTCTACCTCGTGGGGCGAGTAATATTTGCCGTTGTCGTCCTGATAGGAGTAAGCGAGGATCATGCCTTGATTGAACAGTTTTTGGAACGGCTCTTTCGTGGAAACAAGATCACAATCATACAGTACCTTGTGCCAAAAACGCGCGTAGAGCAGGTGCAGAACAGCGTGTTCGGCACCGCCGACATAGAGATCCACCGGCATCCAATAGCGCTCTGCTTCGGCAGACCACGCCTCGCTCGCGTTGTGGGCATCCATATATCGCAGGTAGTACCAGCAAGATCCCGCCCACTGCGGCATTGTATTTGTTTCCCGCACCCCTTTGCGCCCATCTGGTAACGTAATCATCAGCCAGTCGTCCGAGGCACGAGCGAGGGGCGGCTTACCATCCTCGGTGGGTCTATATTCATCAATAGGGGGCAGTTCCACCGGAAGCTGGTCTTCGGGTAGGGGCATAATTGTCCCATCTTCCAACTGCACGGTGGGGAACGGCTCTCCCCAATAGCGTTGGCGGGAAAAGAGCCAATCGCGCAAGCGGTACTGTACCTGGGCTTTCCCTTTTCCTTCACTTTCAAGCCATTCGGTCATCCGCTCTTTTGAATCTTGAATATTAAGACCATTCAGGAAACCGCTGTTAATCGATGGACCATCGCCGAGGTATGGTTCGTCCCCGAAATCAATCGGTGGCTGAACCGTCCGAACGATTGGCAGATCAAATGTTTTGGCGAATTCCCAGTCACGATCATCCTCAGCGGGAACCGCCATGATTGCGCCTGTACCGTAACCCATCAGCACATAGTCGGCGACCCATATTGGGATCGCTTTGTCATTTGCGGGGTTAATCGCGTAGGCGCCCGTAAAAACGCCGGTCTTTTCCTTAGCGAGATCTGTCCGCTGGAGATCTGTTTTATTTTTCGCCTCGTCAACATACGCCTGCACAGCAGACCGCTGCGCATCGGTTGTCATCCGCTCAACTAACGGATGCTCCGGTGCGAAGACGCAGTACGTTGCACCGAACAGTGTATCTGACCGTGTTGTAAAAACAGTAAATGAAGTATCAGAATCTTTTATCGCAAAATCAACTTCTACCCCCTCCGATTTCCCAATCCAGTTCCGCTGCATCTCCTTGATACCTTCGGGCCAATCTACCTCTTCAATATCCTCTAAGAGTCGGTCAGCATAGGCAGTAATTTTCAGCATCCACTGCCGCATCAACCGCCGCTCAACAGGATCGCCGGTTTCTACATACTTTCCATCCTTGACCTCCTCGTTAGAAAGAACTGTTCCTAACGCAGGACACCAGTTGACCGGTACATCATCGAGGTATGCCAACCCTTTTTCATGAAGCTTGAGGAAGATCCATTGTGTCCATTTATAGTAGTCGGGCGCCGAAGTGCTCACCTCTCTGTCCCAATCATACGAGAAACCGATCTGTTTAATCTGCTGGCGAAACTTGTCGATGTTGCGTTCCGTGACGAGGGCAGGATGGATATTCTCCCGCTCGGCGGTACGTTCAATGGTCAGCCCAAACGAATCCCAACCCATTGGGTGCAGTACATTATAGCCCTGCATCCGCTTCATACGCGCCAGCACATCGGTGGCTGTGTAGCCTTCGGGGTGTCCAATATGGAGCCCTGCGCCGGAGGTGTAAGGAAACATATCGAGAATATAATACTTCGGCTTTCCTTCCCACGCTTTGGGATCGTCAGACGTGCGAAACGTCTTGCGTTTCTCCCAAATGTCTTGCCATTTCGGCTCAATGGCTGCAGGGTCATAGGTGTGTCTTTGCATCTAAAATCTCCTCAAGTTGTCTTATCTATAACACGGGTATTTCTTGGGGTACAGCGTTTTACACTGTCTCTGTCTTGGTTCAAATTCGCTTTGCTAAATTATACTTAACTAATTGATAAAATGCAATGCTGTCTCTTATAGAATTTTACACAGGAACTGTAGGCAATCAATGGATGTTATCTATAACTTGCCGAATACAACCGATAAAGTAAATAAAAAGCCCACCATCGAAAGCAGTTCGATGATGGGCTGCCCGTCACATATAGGATTTTCCGACATTCACCATTTCAGGTCTGTAACCCTCTATAGTATACACTAGAACTGATCAGCAGCAAGCGCTCTCCGCTTTCATAAACTGAGGAGGCTTGGAAACTCACTCGGATGCTA
>JAJECO010000055.1 GCA_022822005.1 Candidatus Poribacteria bacterium | reverse complement strand
ACGATTCAAATCGAGCGAATAAACGCTAAATTCACCCCATCACTGCTCGCAGTGGATTGCCAAATCCACTGCATGTTTACAAAGATGGCTTGGATATGCCTATCCAAGCCGAGCAGACCGGACAACTAGCAACTTGCGTTAGCTTAATTAAAATGAATGGAAATCACAATGCCAGATTTTACAGACAAAGAATTGCTACAAATCGTCGAATTCGGCGAAGTGGACCGCGTTGAGTTTAAGGAGTCTTTGTCCAGTGGTGCCGCGGAAAGCATCAGGGAAGCTATCTGCGCGTTTGCCAACGATCTGCCACGCCACGAAAAACCGGGCTTTGTTTTCGTAGGGGTGAAGAACGATAAAACTATCGCAGGTCTACCTGTCACGGACGAATTGCTCGTGCAGTTAGCTAATATGAAAACTGATGGGAATATCGTGCCACCGCCATCTTTGAACGTTGAAAAACGTGTGCTGCAAGGCAAAGAAATTGCCATCGTCACAGTGCAACCCTCCGACTCGCCGCCGGTTCGTTTCAAAGGTGCTATCCATATCCGTACCGGCCCACGTCGCGGCATCGCTACAGCACAGGATGAAAGGATTCTCAACGAAAAGCGGCGATACGGAGACAGACCCTTCGACCTATATCCCGTCCCCACAGCGAATATCTCCGACCTCAATCTGACCCAATTTGAGAACGAATATCTACCGCAAGTTGTTACTGCCGAGATACTAGCAGCAAATGAACGTACTTCCGAAGAACGTCTTGCTGCTACGAAGATGATTGCTTCAATTGATGAGCCAATCGCAACGGTGTTGGGAATACTAGTGCTCGGCAAAAACCCTCAAGATTATCTTTCAGGTGCTTACGTGCAATTCCTGAGAATTGATGGCAACGATCTAGCAGATCCTATTGTGGATGACGAAAATATAGGTGGGACCATTACCGACTTGCTCCGCCGTCTGGACGAAAAACTCATCGCTCACAATCGCACCGCTGTTGATTTTACAACCACTGTCGTTGAACAACGGACAGAACTTTATCCCATTCCAGCGTTGCAACAGGTCGCCCGAAATGCTGTAATGCACAGAACCTATGAAGCAACCAACGCGCCGATTCGTGTGTCTTGGTTCAATAATCGCATTGAGATTTTCAGTCCCGGTGGCGCGTTTGGGGTGGTAACGGCTGCGAATTTCGGTCAACCCGGACTTACCGATTATCGGAACCCTAATCTGGCGGAAGCGATGAAAAATCTTGGCTATGTGCAGCGTTTTGGCGTGGGAATACCGACAGCGAGAAGACTGCTGACCGAAGCAGGACATCCGGAGCCGAAATTTGACATTTATGATACTAATGTGCTTGTCACAATAGAGGCAGTGCCAAAACCTTGAGAGGAGATGACAATGCCTGTTCCAGTTTTAACTTTCTTCAACAATAAAGGTGGGGTTGGTAAAACATCCCTTGTCTATCATCTGGCATGGATGCTGTACGACATGGGGCATCGAGTGCTTGCCTGCGACCTTGACCCACAGGCGAACCTCACCGCTGCGTTTCTCAACGAAGGACGTTTAGAAGGACTTTGGGACGAGAGCGACGCTGCTTGTCCATCTGGGAACACTATTTTTGAGTGTGTAAAGCCATTGATGCAAGTCGGAGATCTAAAATTACCACATCTTCAGGCGGTTGTGTTGCAACCGGATCTGTTTCCTCCTGATTTAAGGTTAATTCCAGGTGATTTGGCACTAGCGGAGTTTGAGGATACCTTATCGGCTGAATGGCCAAACGCCCTAGGATCCGGTGATCTATATCGCCCATTTAGAATATTGACCGCGTTTTCGACTATTATGCAGGAGGGAGCTGCAAAAATGAACGCCTCAATTATCTTAGCCGACGTAGGACCCAATCTCGGTGCTATCAATCGCTCTGCGCTGATTGCAACTGATTATGTCGTTGTTCCGTTGGGAGCAGATCTGTTTTCGTTACGGGGTTTACGTAACCTCGGTCCTACGCTCAGACGATGGCGGCAGGATTGGAAAAGTAGACACAATAATTGGAGCACACCAGATTTTCCACTTCCACAAGGGAATATGCAGCCTATCGGATACGTAATGCAACAGCATAGCGTCCGTTTGAATCGCCCTGTGGTAGCCTATGACAAGTGGGTCAACCGTATGCCGGAAGAATATGCTCGAAACCTACTGGACGATAATGACGGACCCTACCCTGAAACACCGGAACAAGATGAAAAACATGCCCTCGCTACTGTCAAGCACTACCGAAGTTTGGTGCCTATGGCACAGGAAGCACGAAAACCCATTTTTCATCTCACCCCAGCCGATGGCGCTATCGGCGCTCACGCCGCCGCCGCCAATACTGCCAGCAACGATTTCAAGGCTTTGGCTGAGAAGATAATCGCAAGGATTAAACGTGGGGAAATGCACCAATGAACCAAAACGATCTGAGATAGGTGTAAATTATGTCAAACCGCAACACCCGCATCCGAGATAATCATGACCGAGGAACGGTCGGCGAATTTCTAAAAGCCAACATCGAAAACGGTTCATCACTCTCGGTTGTATCGGCATACTTCACAATCCACGCCTTTGAAGGACTCAAAGAACATCTGTGGAAAATTGACGGACTTCGATTCCTGTTCGGTGAACCCGACTTTATCAAAAATCTTGATACAAGGGACACCGATCCGAAAGCCTTCAAAATTGAGGACGAGGGGCTGCAGCTTGACAAGCCGCTTCAACAGAGACCGATTGCAAAAGCGTGCGCTGAGTGGATAGAAAAGAAGGTGGAGATTAAGTCAACCCGGCAATCGAATCTACTCCACGGGAAAATGTATCATATCGCCAACAACGACACAGAAAAAGCCATCATGGGCAGTTCCAATTTTACCGTACAGGGACTCGGATTGAGTCAGTCCAACAATAACATTGAGCTCAATCTTGAGGTGGAGGACGACCAAGACCGTCGAGACCTGAAAGCGTGGTTTGATGATGTCTGGGATGACGATGAACGGGTCGAAGATGTAAAAGAACAGGTAATCGCTCGGTTAGAGAAGCTGGGGGACGATCAGGGGCCAGAGTTCATTTATTACAAGACCCTCTACGAGTTGTTCCGGGATGAATTAGAGACCCGCATGAACAACGAGCAGAAAATAGAGGATACGCATCTATACGACACAGAAATTTGGAAGAAGTTATACGCCTTCCAGAAAGATGGCGTAAAAAGCGTTATCGCCCGTCTTTTACGGCACAACGGCTGCATCCTCGCCGACAGCGTGGGGTTGGGCAAAACCTACACAGCATTGGCGGTTATCAAGTTCTTTGAATTGAGAAATGACCGTGTGCTGGTGTTGTGTCCCAAAAAATTACGCGAAAACTGGGCACTATATCCAGTGTATTACAGCCAACGCAACAACCCATTCGAGGGGGACAAATTCGGCTACTCGCTGCTATCGCATACCGACCTATCCCGTTACGAAGGCGACGCCGACGGCACTGATTTGGCAGGCTTTAACTGGAGCAACTTTGACTTGGTGGTGATAGACGAATCGCACAACTTCCGCAACGACACCAAACCCACCCTTGATGATGCCGGTAATATCCTCCGCCACAGTCGCTACACACGGTTGTTGGAGGAGGTCATCAAGGAGGGTGCCCAAACGAAGGTGCTGATGCTTTCAGCCACACCGGTCAACACCTCCCTCATTGACCTGCGGAATCAGATCTACCTGATGACTGAGAAGCGCGAGGCTGCCTTCCATAAAAGTTTGGGCATCAGCAATATCCGCGCTTTGTTGGGACAGGCGCAAAAGACGTTTAAGGCGTGGGAGGACAACCCCGACGCGGGTGGCCGTAGGGATAAGTCGAAGTTACTGAATGAATTGGGAGCCGATTTCTTCCAGTTACTCGGCGGCGTTTCTATCGCCCGCTCACGGCGTCACATTGAAACTTTCTACGCGGACGAAATCGACAGGATCGGACAGTTTCCCAACCAACCGCCACCAGAAAACCATCACCCACCGACCGACCTGACCGGCGCGCTCTCTTATAAATACTTGGCGGATCAGATAGAGAAATTCTCCTTGTCTGTCTACACGCCGTCCAGTTACGTTATCGGTGAAGCAGCAAAACAGCGATTGGCGCAAGAGAAACAGGACTTCCGTTTCAACCAGTTAGACCGTGAGAAATTCCTGATTGGGATGATGCAGACCAACTTTCTCAAGCGTCTGGAGAGCTCCGCATACTCCCTCACAGAAACGCTCCAACGCACAATCGGCAAAATTGACGACTTACTGAAAAAGATTGATCGCTATGAACAAAACCAGCAAACGCTGCAAACAGAAACTGACCGCCTCGCAGAAACCGACATCCTACCGGAGGACGACGAAGACGATGAGGAGTTCTTGATAAACCGGGCGCGGCACCCCTATCACTTGGAAGAATTGGATTGCATCCGCTGGAAAAAGGATCTCATAAAGGACAAAGGGACCTTGACCGAGGCGTTGGAGAGCGTCAAAGGGATCACGCCGGAGCGAGACGGCAAACTTCAAGCGATTAAGGCGCATATTCGCGACAAGGCACAAAACCCACCAACCGACAAGGACGGGGAGATTAACCGCAAGCTGCTGGTATTCACCACCTTCAAGGACACGGCGGAGTACCTCTATGAAAACCTATCGGATCTGGCAGCGGAACTGAACCTGAAGGTGGCGATGGTCTCCGGCGACGTGACGCGAACCCAATCCCGACCAAACAACTTCAACGCCATCCTGACCAATTTCGCACCACGAGCCCGGGGCCGCGCTGAGGACGATGGCGATCAAATTGACCTGCTAATCGCCACCGACTGCATATCGGAGGGGCAAAATCTACAGGATTGCGACACGGTGCTGAACTACGACATCCACTGGAATCCGGTGCGTATCATCCAACGCTTCGGCCGCATTGACCGCATCGGCAGCCGCAACCTGTCGGTGCGAATGATTAACTATTGGCCCACCGAGGATATGGAGGTCTATCTGCGCTTGCAGAGTCGTGTGGAAGCGCGCATGGCACTCGCGGACGCCGCCGCAACCGGCAGTGAGGACCCATTGAACGAATCGGCTTATGAACAAGCTCAGATGGAGCTGAATTTCCGTGACCAGCAACTGAAGCAGCTGCGCGAAGAGGTATTAGACTTCGACGACCTCTCCGACGGGGTTGTGCTGAGCGATTTTACGCTCGACTACTTCTTCACCCAGCTGTTGCGGTATCTGGAAAAGAACAAAAAAGAGTTGGAAGCGGCCCCCAACGGGGTGTATGCTGTCACCCACGATGAAAACCATCCGACAGAAACCGGTGTCATCTTTTTCCTCAGCCAACGGAACGCCAGCACGGATATACAGAGAAAAACAGCCAGCCCTATTCATCCCTTTTATGCGGTCTATATCCGCAACACCGGCGACATCCGCTACGGCTGTGCGAACACCAGACAGGTGCTGGATCTGTTTGAGTCGGCGGCGGTCGGTAAGATCGATCCGTTGCATGACCTGTGCATCCAGTTTGACAGCGAAACCCAAAACGGCGAGGACATGGCGCTGTATAACGGACTATTGAAAGCGGTCATCGCTCACATCAGCAGGGCACACACGACGACGCAGACTAACAATATGGGACTTAGCGGCACACGCGATTTTGAACTGCCACTGGATTCCGAAGCACCCAGAGATACCGATGATTTTGAGTTGGTCACGTGGCTAGTCATCACAACCCGTAGGTTGGGTTGAACGGAATCGATGAAAACTACACCGCATAGCAATTGATGTGTAAGCAAGCCGGATTCCAGTTGCAAGCACCCTAACAAAGTGAAACCCAACGTTTAATCGTCGTAAACTTGAGATGTTGGGTTTCACTGTATCTATATCCAAAATGGTGTTGTTAAAATGCGGCACATAGATTGCCGTTGATGGGGTTTCAGTCTTAGCCGTTCAACCCAACCTACGATACTATAATCTTCACGCTTCAACAATGCGTTAGCCTTTATCAGAATTGGTATAAGAAATAGTTGTAGGGGCAGGTCTTGTGCCTGCCCTATACACCAACAGACACAATAGGGCAACCACGAGGGTTGCCCCTACAGAATCACCCGAATCACTGTAGGAGGATTCCCGAATCCCGATGCACAGTTCAGGTTGTAGGGAACAACGATCGTTGTTCCCTACGCACCTAACAAGGAACGAAGCACATGAACAACGAAGAAGTCAGAAAGAAAACGGAAATCAAATCCGCCTTGGCGGGGATGGTTGACGACGACTTTTTGGAAGCCTCAAAGAACCTGCTGGCGGTTTTGGGCTACTGTAGCGAGCGCACTGTGGAACTACCGGGAACGACGGAGGACTTTATTCAGCGATTCCCCGCCCAGAACCAAAACACCGAAACGGAGGCGGAATTCCTCGACAACGTGGAATCAGTAAAACTGGTGTTTCAAGTCACGAGCGAGGAAATTGCTCCCAGCGATCAGCCTACCCTCTTTGAATCTCCTGCCTTTGATAAAGGGTATGCAAAAAGCTTCATTTTCTTTGCAATTGAATTGAAAGATTCAGACTACCCCCGCGGCAAATATGCCCAGTTTACGAGAGAGGTCAACAAACGGCTGGTGATGCCGGTTGTGGTACTCTTTTGCGTTAAAGACCGTTTAACCATCGGCTTTATCGGTCGTCGTCAACACAGGCTTAACCCGGACCGCGACGTGCTGGAACAGGTCACGCTAATCAAGGACATCCGTTTGGCTGATCCACACCGTGCTCATCTGGATATTCTGTTTGAACTTTCGTTGGCGGAATGCGCGAAATGGATGGACGCCAAGGATCAACCGGAAAACTTCGATGGTTTGCTCGCGGCGTGGCTCGCCCGACTGGACACCTCCGAACTCAACAAACGCTTTTTCAACGAACTCGCCAACTGGTATTTCTGGGCTGTCGATCAGGTAACATTCCCAGAAGACGCGGGAGAAGATGTCGAAGTCCGTAACGCCACCAGCGTGATCCGCCTGCTCACACGGTTTATTTTTGTCTGGTTCATCAGGGAGAAAGGATTGGTGCCCGACGCACTCTTTAACCCAAACGATCTTGACGGTATTCTCGAAAACCTCGACCCACAAGAAAGCACCTACTACAAAGCAATCCTTCAGAACCTATTCTTTGCCACGCTCAATCAGGAGATGAACACCGCACAAAATCCCAATAACCGCAAATTTCGCGGTGAGGGACGGCAGCACTACAACATCACATCGCTCTACCGCTACAAAGACTGTTTCATTGACCCGGACGATGCCCTACGACAGTTTGAGACGATCCCTTTTCTGAATGGCGGCCTATTTGAGTGTCTGGACGGACCATCTCAGGAAGACACCACGAGAATTCTACGGATTGACGGCTTTTCTGACCGAAACGACATTCCGCTGTGTGTCCCTAATGAACTGTTCTTTTCCGATGAACGCACCGTTGACCTCAATGCCGCTTACGGCACAAGAGGAAAACGACATAAAGTACGCGGTCTGATTCATATCCTCAGCAGCTACAAATTCACGATTGCCGAGAACACCCCTATTGAGGAGGAGGTCGCCCTGGACCCCGAACTGCTCGGCAAGGTCTTTGAAAACCTGCTCGCCGCCTACAACCCCGAAACCAAAGTAACCGCCCGCAAGCAGACCGGCTCCTACTACACCCCCCGCGAGATTGTCAACTACATGACTGACGAGTCGTTGATCGCCTATCTGAAAAACGTGCTCATCCTCCACGCTGAGTCCGATGCACAAACAGCGGAGATCGAGGAGAAACTTCGCGGGCTGCTCGCCTATAACAATGCCCCAAACCCATTCGATGAGACGGAAACCGAAGTGTTGATCAAAGCCATTGACACCCTCAAGATCCTTGATCCCGCCTGCGGTTCGGGCGCGTTTCCGATGGGTATATTGCACAAATTGGTTTTCATCCTCGCTAAATTGGACCCCGGCAATGAGGGCTGGAAAGATCGACAGATTGACAAGGCAAGCACAATCCCTGACCCCATTGCCCGCGACGATGCTATTGATGATATTGAAGCCGCTTTTGAAAGGAACGAACTCAACTATGGGCGTAAACTCTATCTGATTGAAAACTGCATCTACGGCGTAGACATCCAACCCATCGCCACCCAGATCGCCAAACTCCGCTTCTTTATCTCCCTCATCGTAGACCAGCAGATTGACGACTCACGGGAGAATCACGGAGTGCGTCCACTGCCGAACTTGGAAACAAAGTTTGTCGCAGCGAATACGCTCATCGGCGTGGATAAACCGTTGCAAATGGCGATAGGTGATACAGAGATCGATCAAAAGGAGAAGAAACTTGAGGATGTTCGCCGGAGGCACTTCACCGCTCGCACCCCAAGAACCAAAGCCAAATATCGCGCCCTCGATGCCGAAATCCGCATTGAGATTAGCAAACTGCTTGAGGAGCGTAAAGGTCTCTCTCACGATGATGCCGACAGGATTTCCCATTGGGATCCCTATAATCAGAACGCCTTTGCTGATTTCTTTGATCGGGAATGGATGTTTGGGGTTAGAGAGGGATTTGATATTACGATTGGCAATCCGCCTTATGTCAGGGCGGATTCAGGCGATGAACACCTCGAAATGCGCCAGAAAATTGAGGATAGCAACCAGTATGAAACCCTTTGGGAGAAGTGGGATCTGTATATTCCGTTCATTGAACGCAGCTACAAACTACTTAAGCCCGGCGGCTTCACCACGCTGATTGTCTCGGATGCCTATTGTCACTCAAAGTATGCTCAGAAATCTCAAAACTGGTTTCTGAAAAATAGCCGAATTCTGCGACTGGACTTCTTGAGCAAGATTAAAATCTTTGATGCGGGAGTTCATAACGTTACCTATCTGTTTCAACACGCGGACGGTAGCCAGCAAAAACCGGAGCGTCGTGTTCATGATCCCGAATTTGGTACGGTCAATTTATTGCCAACTAACGAACAGTGTGAATTAAGCTATCGTGTCTTTTTTCCGGAAGATACCGATCTTCAATCGTTTTCAACTCCAACAGTGTCGCTCAACGAAATTTGCTATATTAGCGTAGGTATGGTTGTCCATGCCGATGAAAAAAAAGCACAAGGTGCATTTGAATTGAGAGATTTGGTTTCAGATATAAAAGATGAACACCACCCAAAACCGTTTGTAGAAGGTAAAAATCTTGCGAAGTGGCTTCCTGCTGAAAATAAATGGTTAGAGTGGGGGACGGAACGAGCACCTAGCTTGTTTCGTCGTCCGACATTTCCTGAACTCTATAACCACGATGCAAAAATTATGTTACCAAAGATTGGAGAAATTCGGGCAGCACTTGATACAAACAGGTTTTATTGTAATGAGGGGATTTTTGTATGTTTACCTTGGCATTGTCTTTCAGGAATTAGCAATAGGTCGATCAAAAGAACTGCTCGTTACCAAGACGAGGGATTATCTACATCCGATTTGCCACCACGTGAAGATTTAGAGCACAATAGTCATAATTTTCCTATCAAATATCTTCTAGGGATTCTTAATTCTACCCCTGCGCGTGATTTTTTGCGGGCCAATCGTCGCAACAATATACAACTCTACCCTGACGACTGGAAAAAAGTGCCAATTCCCGATGTGTCACTTGATCAACAAGCACCAATTATTGAACTTGTTGATCAGATCCTCAACGCCAAACGCACCGACCCAGACGCGGATATATCCGAACTTGAAAAACAGATTGATCAGATAGTATACTTCTTATACGGTCTTGACGCTGATGAGACTGACATTGTGGAGGCGGCGGAAAATGTCTGAATCACGGATTAGACGGATTTAGCAGATAACGCGGATTTTTTGAATCCGTGTCCGTCTGAGTTGTCCACCTCGCGGCTTCGTGGGTTTGTAGTAGCGCAATTTATTGCGCGTTCAAACGGGCGATAAATCGCCCTACTACGAGCCAGCGTGTCTTAAATCTGTGTAATCCTTTAATCCGCGATAATCAGCGATTCTGACAAT
>JAJECO010000020.1 GCA_022822005.1 Candidatus Poribacteria bacterium | reverse complement strand
ACGATTCAAATCGAGCGAATAAACGCTAAATTCACCCCATCACTGCTCGCAGTGGATTGCCAAATCCACTGCATGTTTACAAAGATGGCTTGGATATGCCTATCCAAGCCGAGCAGACCGGACAACTAGCAACTTGCGTTATATAAAAAATAGTACAAAGAAACCGAGTTTTTTCTTGAAAACTCGGTTTCTCTACGCTGCGCTGCACTTTTCTTAGATAAACCGCGATTTTATTATGCCAACCCCCGTCGTTTGCGTAAAAACCACTCTAACCCAAACATAAAGATAACTATTCCGAAAATGAGCGGCATATCCCAAACTTCCTCATCAACGAGACGCGATGTTGCACTCTCGACCAAGGGGATATGGTTCACCATCTGTGACGCATCTTCAAGCGTGTAATACCTGCCGCCACTGGTATTTGCAAGGGTTTGCAACAGTTGCGCGTTGAGCTCTGCGTTTGTGAATTCAGCGTACGACTCGGCGACCTCAAAAAGACCGTCCTGCTCGCCGAGACTCTTGCCGCCTAACGTCCCGACCAGCGTAACCCGGTACTCACCGTGCCGGGGCGGAATAAATCGTGCCGTGTACAACCCATCCTGTCCAAGCACCTGCTGTAGGGTGATCTCTCGCTTTCTGTCACTGTCGTCTGTGATAATAACCCGGACCTTCGCCTGATTGGTCACTTCAAACTGATGATCGTAAGCGGTCGCGTTGATGATGACCGTTTCTTTTAGGGCATAAGATGTCTTGGGAATATCTAACTTGAGCCGATCTTTCTGAACGGTTGTCAGCCACTTCGCCGTCTGTCGCCAGAAACGCTCGTGGCTATCATCCTCATGAGACATCTGCATCTGCCAATTCCACGAACTGACAGGCGTGAAAACCATCACCCGACCGGCGTTGTAGTTGTGCGTAGCGATGAGGATACGATTCCCATATTCATTGCGGTCTGCGGGATGCACAGCGAGGATGATCGCTCCCGCCTTGGCTCTTTGCACCCGGCTGTAACTGCCTAAGGTCGGCAGTTGCTCCCAACGCTTCAGGCTCTCCCGCGGTTCGTCCGCCAACGCCATCAACGGATCTGCTTTCCCCTCAGCGGTCAACTGTAAGGTATATCCCGTTGCCGAGGTTCCCTGCCCTCGCAGCGGCGGGGAAGCAAACCGACGTCTTGCGGGGGCTGGAGCGGGGGGTGAACCAAGCTCAAGTTCGACCGGCAGCGCCTGTGCGAGCGGTGTATTGATATAGGAATCCTCGATACTATGGTTGCCTAATGAACGTGATCCGCCGAGCATCAGGAATCCGCCCCCTCGTGTGCGGATGAATTCAGCCGTATTCTCAAGCTGCTGCTTCGAAAATTCCGATGACGCTATATTTCCAAAGATGATCGCATCATAGTCAAAGAGCACCTCTTTCGAGGTGGGATATAGGTCAAACTGATGTCCCGTGGCGCTGTTCGCCCCACCTATGCCGGATTCAGAGGTGAGGTATCGAAGCGTCAGTTCTATATTCGGATCGTTGTCCAACGCGCGCCTGATAATCCCTATCTCTCTGCGTAGTCCTCCCTCAACGTATAAGATCTTGACGCGCTTGCTGGGGGCGACCTTTAACAGAAACCGCTTTCTGTTGTTTTGTGGAACAGCCTCATCCGTTTCCGCGGGGATCTCGACCACATACTTCTGCGTCCCCGGGTTCCGAGGAATAAACTTGATTCTAACACGGCGGCTGGGGCGCTCTTCGTTAAGGTGGACATTAAATGTCTTAACAACACGGTTTTCATCCCTAAGCCTCAACGTCACCTCCCGTGCGCCGTAGCCTTTACGCCGGATAGTTGCCCAAACCTCGACTGGAAAATCCTCTTCTGCCGTGCGTGGGGCATCAACTTTCACCACCTCAATATCTCTGATCCCCTCCGGTGAACCAATCCCGACCGTATGCACCGGCACCTTACGGTCACGCATCCGAAACGCAAGTTTCGCAATATCCTCACCACTGGCATCTGCCCCGTCAGAGAATACCACCATACCTGACAGCGGTACACCCTGCAAATTATCCAATGTCTCGTTCAACGCAGCGGGAATATTCGTAGTTTCGCCATTTGCTTCGATCAATGCCGCGGGGGCTATCCGTTTAGGAGTCCCAGAAAACGAGAAAAGCCGTGTCTTGAACTTCTGATTGAGTGAGTTGAGTATTCCACCTTCGGGCGCAAAAAGCAGATTGTTGGCACTGCTCAGACGGGATTCCTGATTCACCGAGTCGGTCACCTGCATACTCTTGGATTCATCCAAGAGTACCGCCAAATAGGAATCGTCCGGGCTTGTTTGGTAGATGGTCACAAACGGCTTGAGCAGACAGAACGCCAATCCACAGAGCGCGAGGATTCGCAGGAAAATCAGAAAGCCGCGGAATCCACGATGCGTCCGTCCTCGCGTCGTTCGATACGCCCAAACCGATCCCGCAATCAAACCAACAAAGATCAGAAACAGGATGAGCCCCGGCAGACGTATCCCAAAATAAAAATCCCCCTGATGGAAGATGTCGATCGGGTATTTTAGCAGCTGCTCAAACATATGGGGTTCCTTATCGTGGACCACTTTTTATCTGCAATAATGTGTGTTTCCCGTTGTTGAAAATACATCGAATGATCGTTATAGATGGTTTCCATCTGTTGCTCTATTTGTATCAATTTCCGCCGATTGGTCACTACAGGATCGAAAACCAATCACCTAGTCATACTAACGATGCCAATTCATATCGCAACCGTTGCGGGGCTTTGCAAACGTGAAAATTTTTACCCTTCTTGAATAACAGCCCCCGTTGACTCCAACTTCTGTGCTACAAGCGCGTAAAGGCTTATTCCTGCTTTTGCTGCTTCGCCTGTTAGGAAGTGATAAAGTTCCTTGTCAACAGGAACGTTGACCGGCGGCTCGTATGCTTCCCGCGATGGTGCTTTTGGGACAGGAGCACCATCCTCTCGGTAGCATTCTTTCATCAACTCCCAAGTTTCTTTCAATTCAACTAACGCTTCAGCCGTTGTTGGTCCGAAAGCTGAGACATTAGGGAGCTCGACAAGATGTGCAAGGTAATCGCCGTCCTCATCGAGGAAAATGTTGACTGAAAATCCATCAAAGTCATCGTGAGTCTTATTCATTTTCGATCTCCTGATCATACTGTGTGAGAAATTGCCGAACTTGATAGCCTTTAGCCATAGAACGATTGGATTGGACAATGAGCCTGTCTTGTCCGGGCGAATACCATACCCGGTGACTCCCTCGCTGACGGCGTTGTGTCCATCCGCACTGACGCATGAGTTGTTCAAACTCTCAAAATTTCAATCCATTTGGATTTCGCCGCGCTCTGTTTAGCAAGGTTTCTCTTCGATTCATATAATTCTTTTATTGCTGAAGAAATCTTGAGGCAGATTCGTGATATTGCCCGCGGCGTCCATGTTAAGCCGATCAATTTCCGACTTCCCATCGCTTATTTTGCAGAAATAGAGCGCCGTATCAGTCGGGGGAATCTTCTCTTCAGCGATGCGCTGCTGCAGGCGTCGCAGCAGATACTCACTGTGAGTCTCAAGGATAATCTGGATATCCCGATTCTTTACTACATCAATGAGGACATCTGCCAAATCCGCCTGAACCTTCGGGTGCAGATGTGCCTCAGGTTGTTCAAGGATAAGGATGGAACCTTCCGGGACATAATAACAGAGTGCCAACGTCGACAAGATCTGATAGACCCCCAAACCGATGTCTATGAGCCGAACTTCAGGACCATCTTTATACTGCTGGATCCGAAATTCGTAATCCCTTTCCCCATCCGGATCAGTTTGAAGACGGTAGGAGTCTATTAGCTCCAACCGCTGCAACCAGTTCAGTATCTGCTCATCGATCGCAAGCAGTTGAAGCCTGCCCGAAAGCAGCGCGGCAATTGCCTGCTCGCCATACTGCCCCACACCCTTCGGATGTTCGCCACTATAGGCGTAGTAGCGTCGAGGAGGTTCGCGGAGCGATCCAAGGTGATGGATTCGAGAAGACAAATCCTTAAATGCCCGCTCAAGCGACAAGAAAGGTGTATCTGGTATCTTCGCAGATCCGTCCCGAATCCCGTAGCACCGAAATGGGAATGAAGAGAAGGCGCCTTGCAATCTTTGGTTGGGAGGTGCTATCAGTTTGTACTGACTATCGGAGTCACGCACTATCCCGAAAAATTCGTACCCATCGGACATATAGCCAAATCCATCAACAGCGACCGAATCTGTGCCTGTCGCAACGAGCGTGGTTGAGAAAGAGAGCGTATCGGTTTCGACGCGGTTGGAACTTTGAGTCAAGCCGGGGAGCGCTCGCCCGGGCGCACCTCGACTCTCAATGACCAGTTTTTCCGACAATCTCCACGATAGGGATAGGTCGAGGCTTAAATCCACATTATGGCGATGGATAACCTCCTCGAAACTGCGTAAGTCGACCACCGATCCCTCATCACCGAAGTCAATCGTCCCGCTCCAATCGGACGGACGCTCCACAGTCTGCTTGAGCATGAGTAGCGTCTGAAAAATGCTGCTTTTCCCGGCACTATTTGCGCCAAAGAATCCGGTCAATGGCGCTATTTCCAATTGCCCCGTATTCTCCCACGATTTGAAATTCTGCACACTGAGTTCGGTGATCATACCTCAAATGTCCCTTTCCGTTTGCCTGTATTAGTTCTGTCTACGTCTGTCAGCCTCTCATTATGATCCGATTGGGTTGCGAAGTAAGTAGGAAGATGTTGGTTCATCAGTGGAATTAATGAACTTTTGAACCAGTGAACCAATGAACTCCGTTTGATGTGACTTCCGCTTCACGCATTACTTTTTCTGTTTCACGTTCCACTTATTTCAACACGACGTCCCGTGTGTGCTGACTCATGTAGTCCATCAATCACGCGCATATTCGCCAGTGCATCCGTTATCGGCAGGAGCGGCGGTTCCCCAGTGGATACAGCTTCGCACACGCTCAAGAGTTCAGCCGCATACGGATTGATCCCCTCAACCGTTACCGTTTCAGTCTTGCCATCTCGGATCAGTGTGAAGCTGCACTCACCCTCGCTGTTCCCCCACGCCTTTGGCGCGAAAATCGTCCCTTCTGTCCCAGCCACCTCATAGCATTCACGCCATGTCCAGCCGAAACTGCAATCAAATTGTCCGGTAACACCATCTCCGAAATCGAGCGTCCCAATCAGTGTGTCCCATACGTCGCTAATCGGTTCAAACTTGCCGGTCGCCCAGACGGATTGCGGTTCCGCCCCAACCATATAGCGGATGACATTGATGCAGTAGCAGCCCAAATCCATCACAGCGCCGCCACCCTGATCGCCGCGCAACCGCCAGTTTGTTCTATCCGTCAATCCAGTCGAAAAACTCGAACCAGCAAAGCGTACCTCCCCGATTGCGCCGTCAAGGATATGCTGCTTGACCGAGAGTGTCAGAGGATGATGCCGATACATAAACCCTTCCATCAATAGCACATCCGCGGACGAGGTAACTTGAATCATCTGTTCAAGCTGAGTTGCGTTAATTGCAATCGGCTTCTCGCAGAGAATTCCTTTTACCCCGCAACGGACCGCTTCCAAGATATGTTTTAGGTGAAGTGTGGGCCATGTTGCGACTATTAACACGTCCGGTTGCTGCTGCTCAAGCATCCGTCTCAAATCGTTATAGGTGTTTTCAACGTAAAACTGCTCTGCGAAGTTCTCGACCGCTTCAAATTTAACATCGCACGCACCGACAAGATCTATCTCCGGTCGGTTCTTTGAAGCGTTTCCATGCGCCCTGGAAATCCCGCCACAACCGACGATAGCAACCCTATGTTTTTCGCTCATAATTTCTCCTTCTCAACCGGGTAGGAATATCAGATCTGCATTCCCAATACTGACTGACTTCAACCTATACTGGATATTGACACCGGTGCCCCTGTTTCACTTGACTGAATCGCCGCGAGTGAAATCGCCAGACTCTTAACGGCATCGCTGTAGGGGCTCAATATCTTAGACCCATCGCCCCTGCGGACGGCATCAACAAAGACCTCGTCAATACTCGGTCCCGGCGCTGTCTTGCTAACGACCTCGCCATCTTCTCTCACATCCAAACCGCCAACACCCCAATGGATGAGTTGGTTCTCATACAATATATCCAACACGTTTGCATGTGACCAATCCCCCGAATCGTAGGACCAAGAAGTCGTCAACGATCCAACGGTGCCATTCGTGAACTGCATCGTTACGCAGTTGTTATCGGGACAGTCAATCTCCTTCAGGACACGGTTCGCACTGATTGCGTACACCTCTTCCACCTCGCCCACCAGGTACCGCATCATGTCAATCGTGTGGGTCGCCTGCTCTAATATCTGACCGCCGGACCTGCTCATCTGACGCTGCCACGAGTTGGGGTCGCCGCGCCCACTTCCAGACCAATACTTGCCGATAACTATGTTGACCGTTTTCTCATCGAGCACCTGCCGTGCCAGTTGGGTTGAACCCAGATAACGTAACTGGTAACCGACGCAGGTGATGATTCCAGCGGCATTTACCGCTTCCTCAACCTGGCGCGCAATTTCCATGTTGACCGCTACCGGCTTCTCAACGAGAAACGGTAGTCCGCGCGCTATCACATCCAACTCCGGTTGCCCGTGTGCAAAGACTGGTAAACTCAGGTAGATGCCATCAAGGTCGTCACGTTCCAGCATAAGGTTATGGTTCGTGTAGGGTTGGGCACCATAGCGTTCGGCGGCGCTTTCAGCCCGCTCCTGCTGAACATCGCATGTCCCTACGATACGGACACCCTCCAGATCGGACAGACGTTGCATATGTCCATTGGCGTTGCCTCCACAACCGATAAAACCGATTCTGACTTCTTGCATTGCCTTCCTCTTCTAATCGTGATTGTTTTTTTCTGTCCAAATTGTAGCAAATCCAAGCCCATCCGTCAATGCCTTTATCCCGCAGACACGCTCGCAGAAGACTGTCTCCGTAGGGGCGAGGTTGCCTCACCAAACCGGCCCGGAGCACCAGCAGCGTAGGTTGGGTTGTACGATTCGCATAGAGCAGATACGAAAGTGCCGTCTCCTAACAGTTTGTGTTTGTCGACAGATACCGCGACACCCAACAGTTAAACTAATGTTGATAACCTCCATCGGGCTATCTGACGTTTTTTCAGCTGCGATTAGACGTTTCATCGCAGTTTACGTCATAAAAATAAATCGGCTCTGAATTTCTGCTTGAATTAAAAGAAAATTGACAACAAACGACTTGACGGATAATATTTTGGGGACACTATTGCCATGAGAAGTGGGGAAGTAGATCGGTGAACCGAGAAAAAAAAGTAAATAGCAACCCCGACCCTAAATCCTTATCAGCTGAGGGTTTCTCCCAAGCGATGGTAAGTTGGATCGTCCTGTTGTTCTGTTGTGTGACGGTGGGGAATACCTACGCAGATGATTATTTTGACCGGATAACGGTTGCCTCCAATGGCCGTCTGACCCGATTTGACCGCGATCGCATTGCCGTCTACACGGACGCTATCCCAGTGGAAATAGAGGGTTATCAGGAGGCGTTGAGCCAGTCGCTCTCGCTCTGGGAAAAGGCAACGGAAGGCAAAGTGCAATTTGATCTGACACAGGACGCTGCCGCAGCCGATATTCGGATAAAGTGGGCGTATCAACAGGACAGACGACAAAGCAGCGAATACATCGGCGAAGCGATGCTTGTCCGAAGTGCAGAGAGATTTTATGTAAAAATAGAGATGTCTCTACGGGATCGGACCTCCCTCCAACCTCACTCGCCTGAGATTATTCAAACTGCATTGCTCCATGAAATCGGACACGCGATCGGTCTGTGGGGACATAGCGGCGATCCTAACGATGTTATGTATTTTGCCTCGACAGCAGAATCCCCCACCGCGCGAGATGTTGCAACTTGGGTGAAGGTAAGTGAAACGCCGATTGATACGCCCTTGCACAAGCCTGCCCTCCGAACCCTACAAGCTGAAATAGAGGACGATCCGACGGTTGCTGGCAACCACTATCTCATCGGCATGGTCTATGCGGATCTGGGCGATTATCATTTAGCGATTAACGCCCTCCAGCACGCCCTCGAACTTGAACCACAGCTTGGGGTTTCATCGGTACAAATTGCCCAAATCTTCCAGCAGAAGGGGATATACGATCAAGCAATCAAACATTACACGCAAGCACTGAGAACGGCACCGTCAGCCGAAGTGTTTGGTGCGCTGGGGACGCTTTGGCTGCTCCAGGATAAGTTTGAGAAAGCCGTAAATTCCCTTCAACGGGCGCTCACCTTTGACCCGGCTTCGGCGACACTCAATCAAAATCTTCTCGCCGCATACCATCGTTGGGGCATCCACTACCTCAAAGCAGATCAATTCTCGGAGGCGTTCAAATGCTTTGAACGTGGACTGAAACGATTCCCGTTCTCGGATATCCTGCTGTCCGATCTTGCTGCGACCCATGCCTCGATGGGGGAATACCAGCAAGCCTTCAATCTCTATCAGCGGGTGCTACAAATTAGCCCTGACTATGCCCCCGCGAAAATCGGTTTAGGAACCACGCTAAACAACTGGGGTTCGGAGTATGCCCGCAACAAGGATTGGGAAGAAGCGCTTGCGTGTTATCAACAGGCGTTGGTATACGATCCGGCGTGTCAGCCAGCACACCAGAATCTGGGTGCTACGCTGATGCGGGTTGGGTGGGAGCAAGGCGCCAGAGGTGATACCGAAGCTGCAATCGGGACCTATCAAGAACTGATAGCAATTGCGCCCGATAATGCCGAAGCGCACAATAATTTGGGGGTTATCCACTTTAAGAAACGGGAATACAGGGTGGCAAAAACATACTTTGAAACGGCGCTCGCATTGGACGCCAACTATGATGAAGCACATGCCAACCTGAATTATTTGCGGCAAGAACAGATCTATGACCTAATCAAACAGTGGGGTGTACCGGTGGCAATTGTGATGGTGGGTTATGCGGTAGTAAGAGTAATCGGAGTGCGACGAAAAAGGAAGCATCCCAAAGCGACTGCAAGCCATCAATTATAGGACATCTCTTTTGTCTTTCCTTGCAAAGACAATCTGTAGGGAATGCAGATCTGCATTCCCCTTTTTTGCGTGTTACCCGTGACGTATTAGGCATCAGTCTGCCCGACGGGGCGAGGAATCGCAACATATATCAATGTGTGTCGGTAATCAGGAGCGGTTCCATTCCCAACTCGACTACCTGATCGATCAGGCCCGCGGCATCTTCCTTGCTCTGAAATCCTCCAAGTGTCACACGGTACCACAGACGCGATCGAATCATTACTTCCTTGAGGTGAGTTTTCGCACCTAACTCCATCGCATCCAATGAATCAATGAGCGATACAGCGTTATTCCGATTCTGAAACGAACCGACCATCAGGGTGTATTTCGGCGGTGTGTGGGAAATCTGCACTTCCGGCTGTTTTTCTTCTCGTGATGCTTCTACAACCTCTTCTTCCTTATCCTCGTCTGTATCTTGCCTCTCAACTCGGATCGTCGAAAATGATGCTTCACCGGTGGTGCGGTTACCCGCAACATCGTACACTGTCGCCACACACCGGTAAGTAGCTTTTTGAGTGCTTTCCGATTGTTTCCAGTTGTTCCAGACAACGGTGTCAGACGGCTCGCCTTCTTCATCAATTTCATGAACCAATTTCTGATTCTCATCGAAAAACTGCAATTCCCAGTGGGTGATCGGATTCAAATCTGATGCTTGAAGGTGCACTTTCGGCATTTGGAGAACCACCTCCTTGCCGGGATCCGTGATATCGGGTGAGGCGAAGATAGGCGGCTCCGTAGATATGTTAAGCGAGGCAGGTCTCGTATCAATAGTGATTCTTACCTCGCTCTGTAACTGACGGTTGCCAATCTCATCAACAATAAACCACCGGGCGAGATATACGCCATCGCTCACCCGGTCACCGGCATCATCCTCACCCTCCCAGACTATCTTAGTCGAGGGCAAGCCGGTGCCCGCGTACCGCTGTAAAATCCGTTTTGATACCCCTTTATCGGTCTGCTTTCGAATTTCCAATTCCCAGGATTTATCTTCAGAAACCTCAAAATTAAAGCCAAGTTGATCTTTCACGCCGTCGTCGTTAGGCGAAATTGCTTTTTCTGACGTGTGCAACACCGTGGGGGTTGGCTTGGGCATGACAATCGGTGTGGACTTGTCTGGCACAGCGGGTGTCGCTTCCACGACTGGAGGAAGCGAGGCAGGAATCGCATCGTATCCGCCTCCCCAGCGTAAGGTGGCGGAGATCCAATGTAACGCCCCATCTAACTCCGTGCCTTTCACAAATGCGTAGTCAAGTTGTCCAGTGGAACTCTGAATACTTAATCCCGTTGACCACTCACCCTGCGTTAGTTGATTGAGTATGGCTGTGTATCCCAACCGTAACCCCAATCCATTCTTGAACAGCCAACGTTCAACGCCTATGTGGGTGCGCAGACGCTGTGAAAAGTCTATCCGTGTGTCATTGTGTAGGACAAAATCCCCAGATAATATTGTCTGGGGATTGAAAGAGCGTGATGCACCAAGCCGCGTTATAGTAGGAATTCTCGCGACGGTTTGCGCGTTCTCCCAGATGTGTCCACCAAGGTCCTCAAGAGCCAAACCAAGCGTGATTTTCTCGCCAGGACGTTTTGCCGGGCGAACGATGCGAAGACCGAGGTCAAAACTCCAAGCATATCGAGGATTAATGGAACCTCTGTGACGGTAGTGGCGAAGGTTTGTGCCAGCAGCGATGCCTTTCCCCAGGGACGTTCCGTATCCTACGAGGAACATTCGATTCTTTTCCGCGTCGGTGCCCCAGCCATCAAACCAAGACGAGAGTGAGAAATTTCCGACATTCCTCCGGGCTATACCTAACTGTTTCGGGCTTAGTGCCAACGAAAACGCGCCCTCCCGATCATCGGCGGATTCCGGGAAAGGGAGTCCAATCAATGATAGTTCTGTCGCTTCCAATAATCCAAGTGAGGAAGGGTTCCAGAAAGAACTATCACTTGACGCAGGTCCCGCTGTGAACGCACCGCCCATCCCTATCGCGCGTGCGCTTGTCCCGACGAAGACCTGACGGTTCTTGATACCGGAGTTTGCTTCCGCGGACGATAAGCTGAAAACTAAGAGTGCGAGTGTACTCAACACCGTGCTTATGAGATTTTTCCGAATTGTCATGCCATGGCACCTCATCTGTTTGATTTCTGATAATCGATCGGCGGCGAACTAGACCACAACCCATAACTATAATTTCAATCTATAAAACACCTATTTTCGTACATTAAAACGCCTATTTTCGTACATTCGATACAGAAAACGACGTGCAGCTAATTCTTAACCGATCGTAAAAAAAGCGAGGGACTGTCAAGCCGAACTTCTTGCTCAACAAATCACTCGCTTTTGGGATTACTTTCTCGATTGGTGTCAGTTATGGTAGATTTTACAATTACTTAGACATTCCGACTACACAGCCAACCCCCTAAATCCCGCCCCCGATAAATCCCCGATGAATCGGGACAGGCGGGACAGGCGGGATGTACCACTTGTCAGGGGGACTTTGGAAACCTCTTGAAGGTCGGAGTTATGGGTGATGTTTACTTATTTCTATAATTCACCATAAACGAGGTTTCTCCGATCTACGGGGGACCGCTATGATCGTATGATATCCTTGTAGCGATCAAAGTATGTTCGCGTCGCCTGCATCACTTTGGGTGCTAACAGAAGCGTAGAAATCATCGTCGGAATTGCCATGAGAGCGAATGCACCGTCGATGAGGCCAATAGCCGCGTCCAAAGAGACTACCGCAGCGACTACCATCAGCGCCACATAGAAGTAATTGTAGATATGTTGGCGTTCAGCGCCAATTAAGAACCCCATACATTTTGCGCCGTAGTAGGAATACGCAAACATGGTGCTGGTACTGAAACAGAGCACACAAAGTGTGAGTAGATAAGGTCCGATGCCGGGCATCGCTTGGTCGAAAGCCATCACGGTCATCGTAATTCCGCTCGCCTCGTCGCTCTGCCATACCCCCGATGTAAGGATGATAAGTGCCGTGATCGTGCAGACAATCAGTGTGTCGATCGCGGGACCGAGCATGGCGATAAGCCCTTCTCGCACCGGCTCGGTTGTCTTGGCAGCACCGTGCGCCAAAGCTGCTGTTCCAATACCTGCTTCGTTGGAGTAAGCTGCGCGGCGTATCCCCGTCATGATAACAGCACCAATCGCGCCACCGGCGACTGCTTGTCCGGAAAAGGCATCTGTGATGATTAGCCACAGGCATTTCGGTATACTGGCGTAATTGATGGCAAGAATCCACACAGCGGCTGCCATATAGAGTATCAACATCCCTGGCACTAACTTCGAGGCGACTGTCCCAATTCGTAGGATTCCACCAAATATAATCAGCGCGACCGACCCAGCGATGATGATGCCCGCTATCAGATCAAAGGTAAAGTGCGACTCACCGACCCAGCCGTTTGGGACAAAGATAACATCGCGGATAATCTGAACAAGTTGGTTCACCTGGAACGCAGGCAGTGCGCCTATCAGCGCAGCAATGCAGAAAAACATCCCTAAGGGTTTCCATTTTTGTCCAAGTCCCTCTACAATTGCGTACATAGGTCCGCCCTGCGGATCGCCTCGGCTATCTGTACCTCGATACATGATAGCGAGGGAACAGGTAAAAAACTTTGTTGCCATCCCCACCACCGCACTAAGCCACATCCAGAAGATAGCCCCCGGGCCGCCCACTGTTACAGCGACCGCAACACCCGCTATATTTCCAACTCCAATGGTTGCTGCCAGTGCGCTCGATAATGCTGCAAAGTGTGAGATATCGCCGGGGTCGCTGGGGTCATCGTATTTGCCACGCAATATGTTAATAGCATGTCCAATAAAGCGAAAAGGCAGAAACCGCGAATAGCAAAGGAAGAAAGCACCACCGCCTATGAGCAAGACGAGTAGCCACGGTCCCCAAGTGACGTTACCAAAACCGATTAAGATTTTCTCTATCTGTTGCATATTGTGGGTCCTTTCTCATGTTGGGTTGCGTTGTCCGCCTGTAAGGCATAGGTAGGTTTAGTGCCTGTGTTGTGATATGTTGGCACCGTCTAATAGGATCATTTATGGTAGATTTTACAATTACTTAGACATTCCCACTACACAGCCAACCCCCTAAATCCCCCTTGTCAGGGGGACTTTGGCAACCTCTCGAAGGGCGGAGTTATGGGTAATGTTTACTTATTTCTATAATTCACCATAGTTTTTCTGTAGGAGGGATCTCCGAATCCCGACTTCCAGACTCCGACTTTTCAAACAAAACGGGTAAAAAGCCTAAAACTGAATAGCCCTAACCGTCTAAAGATAGGAATTGACACAATATTCCATCTGTGCTACGATAAAAAAACGGTTGATGGGGAGATATGAGCGGGGGCGTGCTACTGTTGGTCTGTGTCATCCCCTTTTTCGGTCGGCAGCCCCGCAGCTTTCCAGCCTCGAAATCCTCCTGTCAATACAGAGGCATTCTTGTATCCCATGATCTGCAAAGTGTGTGCGGATAGCGAACCGCGGGTATTGCCACCACAATGTGCGACAATGTGTGCGTCCTGATCCGGTACAATTTCATCGATCTCCAGTTCGATCGCCGCGCGGGGTAATGAGATGGCACCCGGTAGGTGTTCGGTTTCATAAAGTTCTTTATCGCGCACATCAAGGATGATGACGGGCTCATTATTATTAATGGCTGTCTTCAGTGTTTCCGCAGAGGTATGTCCGATCTGTGCTTTGGCTTCAGCGAGTAGTTGGTCTAAGGTTTTTCCTCGCATAAGTCTCATCTCCTTATCTATGAGGTCGTGTACACTGAGACACGCTGAACACGAAAATATGAGGAACTAAATTAATCCACTTCAGCGCTCAATGTCAGGTAACCGCATTTTAGCACAGGTCTCAAATATGGTCAAGCAAGCCCTCATATTTTTCATTTATCTGATTGAGTAGGGATTTCAGATTCGTTTCACGGCGACTTCTCGCTGTGCTTGATACAGCGCCAATGATACTACTATCAATGGAGGTATTCTTATGATACAGTCACTTCAACAATCCGTGCAATCGGTCATCGATGAGGGGCGGATCGGCAGTCCTGTGTTTTTGCGCTGCATTGTGCGAGCACCGGTCGAAGCTCCGGATGCTGTCGGTGCTATTGCCGCCCTGACTACCATTGCTAACGGTTGGATGCCCGATCCACCGGAGCAAATCTACGCCCTCGACAATCCAGATGTAACACAGATTACCGCTATGGTGAAGTATGCCGGGGGGCAGTCCGCGTTGCTCAGCGTGAACCGTATCCCGACTGATGGTGAAGTAGCCGTTGACCTGAGGTTGGTTGGAAACAACGGAATCATCTATCACGAAACGCCCACGGGTCCCTATCGTCTGATGAACCCACCACTCGACTTTAGGGGTGGGGATGCGCTGATAGATATAATTCGTCAGGGACTAGAGACAAAACAACCGGTCACCGTGGAGGAGGGTTAAAATGGGAAAAGGAAAATACGGAGTATTAGTCCTCGGTGGACGACGAACACATCAGGAAAGCTATGCCCGCTGCTTTGCCGAAGACGAACGATGCGAACTCATTGCGGCTTCTGACGAACTGGACGCACCACCGGAATATGTTAAGCTGAATCGACAACTCGCCGAAGATTTGGGGATTCCATACATTCCGGATCTGGACGAAGCGTTGGCGCGTGATGATGTCCATATCGTCAGCTCATGCGTTCAAAACGAGCGACGAGGGCGCGTAAATGTGAAATGTGCTGAGGCAGGAAAACATCTCTATTTGGACAAACCGCTAGCGATGAGCGTTGAGGACGCGCAGACGATCACCGCCGCCGTGGAAAAAGCGGGTGTTTGTAATCAGATGTTCAGCAACATGCACACCCCGTGGGCGCAAGCCGCCAAGAAAGCGTTGGAGGACGGCGAAATCGGCGAACTCCGTGCCATCCACTGTGACATCCTTTTCGCCAAGGGGCATGTTGGTACAGCACCCGTAGGTCAGAAGCGGGTGGAAAAATCCACAGTTGAGAGATATACCTTCATCGAGGCGAAACGGGAGATGTTTGACGTTGGGGTCTACCCAGTGTCCTTAATTAACTGGTTGACCCACAAGCGGATTAACAGTGTATTCTGTACAACTGCCAACTATTTCTTTGAAGAGCATATCGCGTGCGGTATTGAGGATTTCGGAGCAATCATGATGACGCTGGAGGACGGTGTTGTAGCGACCATCATCGGAGGGCGTGCAGGATGGATGAGCCATCCCAAAGGCGGGGTTCAGCGGCTACATCTAATCGGTACCCGCGGTACACTCGCTTTTGATGGAGCACAACCGCGCCTTGAAGTCTTCGCCGACGAAGAACCTTTCCAGCAGACGCCACCCCATCCGATGGATCCAATGGGAATGTGGTCAAGTACACAGACCGAATCCGGCATGATTCCTAAACGTCAATGGATCGGAGTAAATCAAGCAGGTGAGCAACAAGGACCAGACATGATCGGTTTCGTCGATTGCATTGAAGCGGGAAGAGAGAGCGAAATGAACGCCGCAGTTGCCGCACAATCGGTCGCCGTCATCCGTGCAGGATACGAATCTGCAGCAAGCGGACAGATCGTCACGCTCTGAAATTTATCTGTTCGGTAAGTTTGCAAATAAATCCACAACCGGACTTGTATCTCGCACACCGTCTTTTTTGCTTTTTACGCATTATGTACTACTTGAACGGAGTCTAATCATGCGAACCCTCGGCCCAAATGTTAACGGCTACCACGATGTCTCAGACCAAATGATCGATGATCTACGTCGGCGTGCGGAAGCACATTTCCGTCGACAAGAGGCGGAGAAAGCTGATCTGTCGTCAATCTCTGCATTTGAGGAACACCGCAAGCGGGTGCGAGATCACTTTATGACGGCTATCGGCGGATTACCGGAAGAGCGCACACCGTTGAACGTCCAATGTACCGGCAGTCTCGACCGCGGTACGTTTACAATCGAGAAGCTGATCTATGAGAGTCTTCCACAGTTTTACGTCACGGCGGCGTTATATGTTCCCAAGGGCATCGTGTCGCCGCAACCCGCCGTTGTCTTTGTGCATGGGCATAGCGATCTCGGCAAATCTTACCCGACCTATCAAGCGGTGTGTATCGACCTCGCTGCCAACGGTTTTGTAGTGCTCGCGGTCGATCCGCCGGGACAGGGCGAGCGATTCCAGTATTTCGACTCAGAGAAGGGCGAGCGGATTATTGGCGGCTGCACAACAGAGCACACCTATGCGGGCCTGCAATTTACGCTCGGCGGTGCCAGCGTTGGACGGCATTTCATCTGGGATGTTATGCGCGGGATTGATTACCTGGAAACACGTCCCGAAGTTGACCCGACGCGCATCGGTTTAACGGGCAATTCGGGTGGCGGCACACAGTCCTGTCTGCTCATGATGAGCGAACCACGCTTCGCAGCTGCAGTTCCGTGTACCTTCGTCATGACATTGGAATCGTACATGAAAACTGGACAAGCGCAGGACAGCGAACAGATTGTGCCGGGTTGCTTTGCCAACGGTCCCGATCACGACGACTACATCACCGCCATGGCACCCAAGCCGGTACTTGTTGGGGCGGCAGCCTACGACTACTTTCCAATTGAAGGGGCAATCGAAGCTGTGGATAGAGCCAAGCGAATCTATTCGCTCTACGGTGCTGAAGATCGAGTTGATATTGCAATCGCACCAACACGGCACGCCTATTCTCCGCAGCTGCGTCAGGCATGCGTCAACTGGTATAAGGGACATTTTCGTGGTGAATCACCCGATTTTACAACGGGCGAGCCAGAAACCTTGCCAGATAACGCACTTTGGGCAACACCGAATGGTCAGGTGATCGATCTATATCCAAACAGCAAAACCGTATTCGATCTTAACCGAGAACGTTTGGAAGTATCGCATGTTACCCGGTTTTCAACTCACAGCGATACAGGTCAGGATAAATGCGATATCGACCAGATGCGGGCGACCATTGGGGAGACTCTTGGAGTCCCGGAGCATCGTGACAATAGAATCTATCCTCGCATTCTCGCTGAAGATGTCATCGATGGTTACCCGACCGAGCAGATCTTCTTCTTCAGCGAACCCAATATCGTTGTCACTGGAGTGTTCATTAAACCGCCCGCAGGAACTACAGTTGATGGGGCCGATCTGGTTCTATTTGAGAATGGAACTAACGATATTCCTGACAAACGGGAGTGGCTCGAAGAACGACTCGCGTCCGGGCGGCAACTGTTCGTTTTTGACCCGCGTGGCATTGGTGGTGTGCAGGTCCGCGGATTCAATCGGGGTGGACAGCCACATGATGGCGAATTCAAGCTTGGTTCGGATGCCCTGATGCTTGGTATCTCCACGATGGGTCTACGCGTCTTTGATGTGTTGCGTGGATATGACTATCTCCGCACACGCGCGGATGTGGATCGGATTGGGTTATACGGGATAGGTAAAGGCGCGTTTTACGGCTACTTTGCTGGTGCGCTTGAGGACGGATTTGCATCGCTCGAATTTGAGGATCTGCTCTACTCATACCGCAACTTAACGAACACCCGCTACTATGACCAAGCCCGTTACAACCTCCAGGTGATGGCATGGGGTATCCTCCGACAGTTTGACCTAGTCGATGTCGCCACCTGCTTCGGGAAGCGCCCAGTGCGATGGATCTCGCCCAGAAATGCCAAAGGTGAAGTCCTTACAGATGGGGGCTTTAATCAGGAATTCCTTGTTGTCGCAAAGCAGCGAGGTTACTTGGGTGAAGGGACGAGGGCGTGAAGCGTTGCATCCGCTCCGGGTTGCCCTAATCGAAAGATCCCGTATATACGTTGCACATACTAAAACGTCCGCTCGTAGAGCCTGTTATGATTGCGCTGACCAATTTAATGTTGACGCACGGTGGGGCGAATGCTATACTTCTCTAAATTACGATGAATGGGGAACCGTTGCCGCTTGTCTGTCCCACAACGCAAAACGCGGCTCTTGCAGCGCGGAGGATGTATGAATCGGAAGTTTATTCTGCTCTTAATGAGTTTTATCCTGTTATGGGGATGCCAGTCCCAAGATCAGGATACCCAATCAACCTCGAAACCAAAACCCCACCCGGAACCCCAGTCGAAGACTCCGCCAATCGTTGCTCCCGTTCCCACCCGTCCCGAAGATTGGCCAATGTTTATGTATGATCTGCACTTTTCCGGCAAAATCCCTGACCAAACACTCAAACCCCCGCTCAAGCTGCTCTGGAAATACAAAACCGGCGGGCCCATTCAAGCCAGTCCCGTCGTTGCCAATGGTGTGGTGTATGTTGCCTCCACGGACCACACGCTTTACGCACTCGACGCAAAACAGTGGGGAATCAAATGGTTCTTCAAATCTGGTGGTATCATCCGATACGCACCAGCAGTTTGGAATAACCGTGTCTATTTTAGTGCGCGAGATAACCATATCTATGCCCTCAATGCCGAAACCGGTGAATGGCTCTGGGAATTCCGGTCGGAAACATGGATGGATTCCCCACCGATCCTATCAAAGGGGAGGCTATATATTGGTGCGTACACCAACAAGATCTACGTCATTGATGCGACAACCGGTGGGTTGGAATCGCAGTCGATGGGACGGGCTTATATTGATGGCGTTGAGTATGTGTGTTCGCAAGGGCAGTTGCGCCCCGCCATGCCACAATATAATGTCGATACTTGGCGCAAGCTTATCCCTTTTACGTACAGCTATCCTGCTATTGCGAACGGTGTGGTCTACATAGGTGCACGGGACAATCGAATTCATGCCTTAGATTTTGAATCCCAACAGGAGATATGGTCTTATCCAACGAAAGGATTCATTGATGCTGCACCGGCCATTTCCGACGGGGTGCTCTATGTGACCTCGGATGATGGGTATGTGTACGCCTTTAGCAATCAGGAAGATGAGGAGATTCAGCCCCCACCACAGGCCGTTGAGGGCCAGCAAGGTATCGTATCACAAGGGGAAGAACCACCTCAACATCTACCGGTGGGATCTCCGGTTGGCACGGTGGTGCACGATCAAGCCCCTGTGTATACGGAGAAAGACGTGACCTCCGAGGTTAAGCTCACACTCAACGACGGCGTGACGCTCCCGATTCTGGATCAAGCGGGCGGCTGGTATCAGATTGAGCTTCCAAACGGCGACGTGGGCTGGATGGACGACGGTGGGATCGGTGAATTTGTACTAACGGGTGATATCCGATTCAATATGGCGACCTGCAAGCATATCCGCACACTCGAACTGATCCAAGGTGCGGAATATCCGCACTGGTCACCCGACGGAAAAAGAATTGCCTTTTTAAAGCGTGACAACCTGTCTGGCCAGTATTGGCAGGCGAGCGAGCTTTGGATTACCGGCGCATCGGCAAAACAATCTCGGCGGTTGTATAGAGGCGCGTTTTTCAATCCCCACCTTTCGTGGTCCCTCGATAGTAATTTTATCGCCTTCGAAGCATACGATGAGTTCAACGAGAGCTACATCTGGGCAATAGATTGGCAGACCCTGCGTATTATCAAACTAGCGCAAGGCGATGCGCCCGCGTGGTCCCCCACTGCCAATCAGATCGCGTTTAGGCGATGGGAAGAAGGGATAGATGTCGTTTATCGAATTAATATCGATAGAACAGACCTTACAGCAATGGCGCGTGTGCCCATTGACGGACGCATTGTTCCGTTCAGCTACCTCGACCCGCCGTTGTGGTCTCCAGACGGCAAGCGTATTGCAGTCGGACTAGACCATCAGCACTACGAGTCAGGGCATTCGCGGATTCGGATTCATAATGCGGATGGAACGAAGTTCAAGGAGATCCCCACGCAATCCCAGCGTGTCACTGAGATCGCATGGGCACCGGACGGTTTACATCTCGCTTATGTTCTGCGCGGTAACCCGAAGCCGGACCCAGCGCTCGACAAACAGCTCCATATCGTGAAGTTATCCGACATGGGGTCCGCAGATGACGCGGACACGAGGCGAGTTCTAAAGCATACTTCTCCGGCATGGTCGCCACAAGGGGATCGACTCGCATACATGGAACGTGAGGATTGTATGGGGTTGCGCTGGAAAGTGTGGATCTTGGACCGCGAGACGAATCGCTCCCTACCCATTGCACGCACGACTCTCTCGCTGACCGCTGTTACTTGGCTGCCGGATGGTAAGCATCTCTGCTTCTGGCATACATCGGAGTATCTGCGCGGTGGGGAATACAAACCTGCTAAAACGCGGGGCTGGATTGTAGAGATTATTCAATAGCTATATCGTGGTAATCCACACGTCCACTGGCTCCAGTGAAGGAAAGGACTGCAATGAAACGGCTCATCTTCGAGGACATCTACAGTTGGTCAGTTTTTAGTGAAATACGTCAGGTCGATTTCAATGGACATCTGTGGGTTCGTCCTGAAGGTAATGTACTCATAGATCCAGTGTCAATGATGGATTCGGATCTGGTCCAATTCGATGAACTTGGTGGAGCGTCGCTGATTGTGCTCACCAATGGTGACCATGAACGGGAAGCGGAATTCTTTCGCAAACGGACAGGCGCGGATATTGTTATCCATGAGGCGGATGCGGATGCCCTACAGGTCGCAGCCGACCGGCTGATCGTGGATGGCGAAGAAATTGTATCCGGGTTGCAGGCGATTCATCTGCGTTACGGAAAAAGTCCAGGAGAGATTGCGCTCTACTTCTCCGAAAAGCGAGCAGTGCTGTCTGGGGATCTTATCGTCGGGGAACCGATTGGCTCGCTGACGCTTCTGGCAGATGAAAAATTGGAAGATCCGTCGAAAGCTGCACTGGAGCTGCGGAAAATCCTTGCGTTGCCCTTTGATGCGATTCTCGTGGGCGATGGCCACTCGATACTTCAAGGCGCGCGCCAGCGGTTGACCGAATGCCTTGAGCGACGCACAGATATATATATTAATCGGATCAATATTGATGAAATTGATTGGGTCAAGCGGGATGCGCCTGAACCCTACGACTTCGAGGATAAAGACATTGATCCGCTCATAGGGGCGCAACTGTTGGGGTATCGACTCATCCGTTTACACCCCAAGAACGCGAGTTTTCCTATGCACTTCCATCATTTCAGCGAGGAGATGTTCTACGTCATGGAGGGAGAGTGTACGCTCAAAACCCCACGCGGAGATCTGACAATTACAGCAGGGGATTTTATCGCCTTTCCGCCGGGAGAGTCGGGCGCCCACAAAATAGTTAATCCGGGCGAGGCACCGTGCACGGTCCTTGCCGTCGGCATGGCTCAATCTCACGGCGTCAGCGAATATCCCGACTCCAATAAAGTCTTCCCTTACGTTACGGGTCGGCTCTTCCGCAAGGACGACAACGTAAGCTACTGGGACGGTGAAGTAGAATGACACAGATGCCTTGATGTGCTGACATTTCCTTGGCTATCTGCAACGGGGTTAGGTGTGGTGTTCTGTATTGTCTGTTGGGCGTGCGGAAAGGTCTGTGCGGGGCGGAATGTCCCACGTAATATAACTGCAAACCGGGCATTTCAGTTCGGATTCAACAAGATTCCTAACCTGTCCGGTTCTTTTCGGCTTTCGTTGCGTTTGGCATTGTGGGCAGCGCACGGATCGTAAATCGTGGGATTCACCCCGACCGAAGCGCGTCAAAAGATAGAAGAGCCCAAAAAGTGCTCCACCGATGCCAATGCAGCAAAGGATAAACAGCAGGAAAGGGACAATTTCCATTCTCTCAATCCTTCCGTAAGTACAGTACGCTCAACCCGTAGACGATCACACTCGGAATGGTGAAGCGGATTCGGCCCTCAAACGTCTCGTGTGGTAGAATCGCTGGTTCTTTCTTCTCCGGATAAACCCACTCCACTTTTTGCACCACATAACCCTCTGGCACCTTGCAGTCTACCTGAACGGGACCGGTCGGTTGCGGTGTCTCAATATCTGTTTCCTCATCCTGCCTGTAGTTGACCCAATGTAACACCAGTGCTGTATCTCTTTCAGGTTTCCAAGCACGTACCCGAACGAACCACGGCGCGTCTGTCTCAAGGTAGGCTGCGCCAAGCAACTGATCCAAATGCCCCACGAAATCCTGTCCGAAAGCGTCGTTTTCTATGGGCGGATAGACCAGTAGATGCGCGCCACGTACCTCTGCCGTTTCAGGTTTCCAATCGGCGGTTGGGATGTAGTACACCCCTTTTGGTTCTGTTCCTTCTTGGTTTTCACTCGTTTGCGATGTCCAGGCTGCTAACAGACTCTCAGGATGAGGCTCACCGTCAGGTTGAGTTTTCCCAGTATCTCCCGTAAAGATAAGCTTTCCACCTTTTGCGACGAATTGTTTGAGGTGTGCACCTTCTTCTGGTGAAAGACGTTTAACATCTGGTAAGATGAGCGTGTGATAGTTATCCGCACAATCGAGGAGTTGTTCATCGAGGATAATGTCGAACAGTAGATGCCTGTCCTCCAATAACCGACCAATGCGCTTGAGGGGCTCTAGAGAGCCCGCTTCGTCCTCTAACTCCGCGCGGCGCGGGTAGACCAGCCCAATCTGTGCCCACGGTTGGGCGGGATGCAGCAGGGTTTCATGGGCCGCGAGGAAACGCTGATAGCGGATAACGGGCGCGTAATAGTCCTCCACCGCAAAATCTGGGTTTTCATCATGACCCCAATGAAATGCGAGGGCTGCGCCGTGATTTGCCGCAGCTTCGGCAATGGACAGCCGCAAGCGACGCGAATCGTACTTGTTAATAACAAACGGTTTGCCGCCGCCAGCCGCGTAGATGAACCGAGCGGGTAGTCCCATATCCGCCAAATATCTATGCTCGATGACACTCAGCCCCTTATATCCGCCTTGACTGTACCAGATATAATCTTCATCCTTTGCCCACAATTGGCTTGGCAAAAGGCTGCGCTCGTCGTGCGGATGGAAATCGTACTTGTGATACCACTGCGCTAACAGAAGGTCAGGATTGAGTGAACGGCCATATCCAATGTATATTTCGTCAAGTGCCTCTTTCCGACGCAGATGGGTTGCTCGGTTCACGATCAATCGAAACCGTTGCTGTAGATCCTCCGGACATTCTTGGTGCGGGGCGAGGAGATCTGAGACTTCGGCGAGGTCTCGTCTACCAAAAATCCGTCGCAAATCCCCGCTATCGAAGGCTTCCTCCAGTTTATCACGCACATAATCGCGGCAATAGTCGCACTGGCAAAAGTTCTCAAAGTTATGATGCACATTGAATCCATCTATCCCCAGCTCTATCGCTTTTTTGACCATCGGTTTCAGGGTGGCAAGCCAGTGCGGGTTGCACATACAGCCGCTATATGTCAGATACGGGCGTCCTTCGATATCCCATCGCCGCAACGATCCGTCAGGGAGCCGTTGTTGGGTGTCTTCTGCGCTACTGCAAGGTGCTTCTCCGAGAAGGTCCGGTGTCCAGATCCGTTCCCAAGCTCCGAAGATTCCATGTCCGCTTTCATGGTTTCCGTAGTTCCATGCCATGCTCATCTGCCCGACCACGCGTGCTCCAGCCGCTTGGAGTTGCGGGATAAGCTCTGCTGCGCGAGCCAGGTTTTCTCTCACACCGACTAAGGGCATTCCTACCCAATGGCGATTGACCTCGGGATCATCTGCTAAACTATAGAACATTGGGCCAAAGGTACCCACCTGCACGAGCTGCAGCTGCGCTCTTCTCACATGCTCGACCAAATCTAACCGCTCTGGGATACTCCAATGTTCAGCCATACGATTAAACCAGAACTGTTCTGACATGTTTCCTCCTTGACCAAAGCTTGTTTATAGTACCGTCTGATTCCCACCTGCTGCTATGTTGCCTATGCCAGTGCTTCTAACAGACGGGAGACATCCTCTTGGTTATTAAAGACAGAGGGGGCGATTCGCATCTTGTTGCCATAGCGCATTGCGACATGGACGCCGGCATTTCTGAGTTTCGCCATAGTTGCTGCTGGATCGGGGACCGCAAAAGCCACTATAGGGCTTTCGTTCCCCTTGGGGGTGATAGGGGTATAACCGAGTGAGGGAAGTTCCTCCATTAGGCGGTCAGTGAGCCCCCGCGCATGACTGCGGATATTGTCGACTCCCAACCGGAGGATGTACTTGAGGCTCTCCTGTGCACAGATGGCACCTTCATAGGACGGATAACTAACTTCGTAACATGAGGGACCGGGGGTCGGTGAAAAAGCGTAGTCCGCGCTATCTGGGTCAGGTTCTTCAACCCAGGGGGCATAGTTAAAACCCAAACCACCACAGTGCTGCGTCGGTTTCACGACCGTCTCCTGAAGCTCCGATCGGACGTAAAGGAAGCCAAACCCTTTAACTCCCATAAGCCACTTAAAAGTAGAACACGCAGCGAAGTCGATGCCCATCGCCTGCACATCGACCGGCACTGCCCCGACCCCCTGAATAATATCAACATAGAGATAGGCACCGTGCGCGTGTGCGAGGTCGCTGATTGCCTTTACATCCGACAAATAGCCGTTCACATTCGACACCAGCGTGATAGAAACCAGTTTAGTATTGTCATTGATCGCACGTTCCATGTCGCGGTAGTCGATCTGCCAATCTCGGTGCTTGACGATGTGCAGACTTTCACCATCCCCTCTGCGTGGACATGCGGATTCCTGTTCCCGCATCTTGTAGTTGTAGAGCGACGCAGCATAATGCAGGTCGTGTGTGACAATATTGCCACCGGCGAGGTGCTCCCGCATACCGTTCAGCAGATTACTTTCTGCTTCGACAGCACTACGAGCGAAAGCGATGTCTTCGGGACGCGCATTAATAAGTTTGGCGAATAGATGCTTCGCGTCGTCTCGTGATCCTGCCCAGGAGGGCCACCACGGTTCACCGACCTCATGGGTGACCCAGTCGACATAGCGATGCAAGGCTGCGGCAGAGTGGACACTGAGTGGATGTGACGAGGCGTTATCGAAGTAGGCAGCGGTCCTTGCCCTTGGAAAATCATTTCGGACTGCGTCGAAGTCTGGAGTTTCGTCCGATAACGCAGCAGATGTTGGCTGCTTGTCTATAGGAGAGGGGTGGCGATGGTTCATGATAGATGTCCAACAATGGGATTGAGCGAGTATTTCGTGCCAAGTAGGTGAAATAATCTCACCTACTTACTGGGTGACAAGTTTGCATTCGGCACTTCGCGTTTGTGGTACCTGCTAAGTTGTATAAAGGGTTACAATATCCATGTCCGACAACACATGTCCTTTTCCAACCTGCTGACCGGGAAATTTCACGGAACTTCCCCAAACTTTGGCGTGTTTCAATTTTCGGGCAATATCCTTGTGAATTTTACGTGCGAAATCTTCGATAGTGCTGTCGATAGGGATTACCACCGGTTTCTCATCGGGTTTACTTCCAGCTTGATTTGAACGTGGAAATACACGGATCAACCCTGTGGATGCTCGCATGGCTTCTTTCAGTGCTTCAAGATGCAAGTTCTGCTCTGCCGAGACGGCAACACTTTTGAATTGAGAGAATCGCGTCTGGACCGCTCTTAAACGGCTTTCGGCATCGGGATTATCGACTTTTGTGTATACAATTAACAAAGGTTGGGGTAATTTTGTTTTGGACAATTCTGTTAGAATGATGTTCAGTTCTTGTGGGTTAGCATTCAGGTCATGTGCGATCATTAGACCATCAGCGTTCGCTGCTACGCTGAGTAAGGCTTGTCCCCCTCCTCGCCCCTCCGTTGCCCCCGCGATTAGCCCCGGAATTTCAACCAATTGAATCCACAATCCACCGCAATCCACCCTTGTCGGTATGGGTTTCAACGTGGTGAAAGCGTAATCAGCAACTTTTATCTGTTTGCGAGAGAGTGCCTTGAGCAATGCAGATTTTCCGGCGTTGGGGGCACCCACCAGTGCCATCTGGAAGTGCCCTTCTTTCTCAACAGCCAAAGTGTCTTTGTGTTGCACCTTCGCGCGCTTGTTCTGTTGTTGGATTTCTTCATTGAGAGACTTGCGAAGATCGGCATAGGGTCCACTGCGATAGTTAGGTAACTCCTCGATGATTCGATGGAGTTCCGCCTGCTTCTCCTTGCCCACCTTTCCCTTCAATCGCCTCTTGATTTTCTGCTTCATCACTTTGTGAGACATTGGCATAGTGCGTTCTCCACATCTGGGAATTGGAAGCATGGTTTAAGGAGATTAAACTCGCGTCAGGGACAAGAATTCACATGTACTCAATTTTTGTAGAACTTATGCGGTTAATCAATTTGCGCCTTGGGAAAAGCGATGTTGTGATCACAGGTTGGGAACGTGTCTGCGATTGAAATTATATTTTCGGATGTTAAAGTCCTAAGCATTATGAAAAAGGACACGATTTTTGCAATCGAAGTGCGTAAGTCCCATTTTAGATTTGACCTTGGGAGGTGCGCCCGATAAACGAGGTTTCTACAATTATCTTATCAATACGCTATCAATTTTACAACAGAAATGCGACCTGCCCGCAATCACATTGTTTTGTCGCTAATATTGAGAAAGAGTGATATAATAAGCCGAATTCCTAAGTCGCGCTGCAAAGAAAACAGTAACTATCAAGCGTAACACGGAACACGTGCAGTAATCCGCGCCCGAATCGCTAAACGACTTTCTTTTCGTAATATAAAACCTATACCAAGATGGAGGTGCTTTTATGCCATTTGGAGGCAATGACTGGCTTGCTCTAAGCCCGGAACCAACCTTAGAACCTGAGATTCCTATATGTGATCCGCATCACCACTTCTGGGACTTCCGGACGGAGCGGGTTCCCTATCAACGATACCTGCTACATGAACTTGCTGATGACGTGAACAGCGGTCACAACGTGCGTTCCACCGTATTTGTTGAGGCAAGAGCGATGTACCGTGCAGATGGACCGGAGGAGATGCGTCCAGTAGGTGAGGTCGAATTTGTGCAGGGCTTAGCTGCTGCCAGTGCAAGTGGCTTATACGGTCCCTGCCGGGCTGCGTCCGCAATCGTCGGTCACGCCAACCTGAACCTCGGAGCGCGTGTTGAGCCGGTCCTCCAGGCGTTGCAGGCAGCCAGTCCTAACCGGTTTCGTGGTATACGCCATGCCGTAACTTGGGACCCCCATCCTGAAATCGAAAACACGAGCGCTCACAGAATGGCGGGGCAACTGGCTACCGACAATTTTCGCGCCGGTGCGCGTGTTCTCGCAGATATGGGCATGTCCTTTGAGGCTTGGATGTACTTTCCGCAGCTACCTGAGCTGGCTGATTTCGCCCAAGCGGTGCCCAACCTAACCATTATTCTCAATCACATTGGAGGGTTACTACGGGTAGGTCCGTATGCTAATCGTGATGACGAAGTGCTTACAACCTGGCGGAACGGCATTGCTGCTGTCGCGGCGTGCCCCAATGTCAACATGAAACTTGGGGGTATCGGAATGCCTCGCACCGGTTTCGACTGGCACGAGAGAGAAACACCCGCTGGTTCGGAAGAGCTCGCAGCGGATATGGCACCCCTAATGAATTACTGTATCGAGCAGTTCGGTCCCGACCGCTGTATGTTTGAGAGCAATTTCCCGGTGGATAAGGTCTCGTATTCCTACAACGTGATGTATAATGCATTCAAGCGGCTATCCTCTGGCTACTCAGCGGACGAGCGCGCCGCTATGTTTCATGATACCGCTACCCGGGTATACCGGATAGATCTACAAGACGCGTGATACTATGCAAACAAGAAACGCATCAGGTCTAAAGAGGGGCTTAACAAACTACGGAGATCCTGAGTTCAGCGTCTACATCCGCAAAGCGTTCGCGAAAGCGATGGGGTATTCGGATGCGGAACTGGAACGCCCGATCGTTGGGATCATCAATACCTTCAGCGGCTTCAATAGCTGTCATCACAATTTTGCTGATCTTATTGAAGCAGTGAAGCGAGGCGTATTATCTCACGGTGGACTGCCGATTGAGTTCCCGACGATTTCGCTTGGGGAGATGTTCACAGCGCCGACCACAATGATGTTTCGCAACCTGATGGCGATGGATACCGAGGAGATGATTCGTGCCCAGCCGATGGATGGGGTTGTTCTATTGGGCGGGTGCGATAAGACCGTACCCGCACAGCTGATGGGCGCCGCAAGTGCGGATCGTCCAGCAATCTGTCTGGTTGCTGGACCGATGATCACCGGTGATTATCAGGGACAACGACTCGGAGCCTGTACCGATTGCCGCCGATTCTGGGGTGAGTATCGCGCTGGACGCTTGGCTGCGGACGAAGTGGAGGAGGTTGAAAGCCGCTTGTGTTCGAGCACGGGTACCTGTATGGTGATGGGAACAGCAAGCACAATGGCAGCGTTGGCGGAGGCGCTCGGATTGATGTTACCCGGTGGGGCTGCTATTCCCGCCGTGATGGCGGAACGCCGCCGCCATGCAGAAGCTGCAGGCAGAACGATTGTCTCAATGATAAAAAACGACCTAAAGCCATCGAAGCTGCTGACAGAACAGTCTTTTGAGAATGCTATCCGCCTCCTTATGGCGATTGGCGGTTCGACGAATGGGGTGATCCACCTGACTGCAATCGCACGGCGGCTCGGCATCAAACTTGACCTCACCGACTTCGACCGAATCAGCGATGAGACCCCAGTTTTGGTGAATCTCAAGCCGAGTGGGGAGTATTACATGGAAGATCTCTTCAAAGCCGGCGGGATTCCTGTGGTGATGAAGGTACTCGAAGATGTCCTCCACCGAGATGCCCGGACGGTACTTGGGAGTACCATCGGGGAAAATCTTTCACGGGTGCCCGATCCACCAGCGTGGCAGGATGTCATCAAATCCAGAACAGAACCGCTGTTTGAATCTGGAACACTCGCCAGTCTTTTTGGAAACTTAGCACCGGAAGGCGCGGTGATTAAGCGATCGGCGGCTTCACCCGAACTATTAACGCATCGGGGTCCCGCTGTCGTCTTCAAGTCCCTTGATGACCTGCACAAGCGCATTGACGATCCCGATCTGCCGGTCACCCCTGATCATGTCATCGTCCTGCAGAACGCGGGTCCCATCGGAGGTCCAGGGATGCCGGAGGCAGGCTATCTGCCAATTCCGAAGAAGCTCTTGCGTGCTGGTGTTAAAGATATGGTTCGCATCTCCGATGCTCGGATGAGTGGAACCGCATTCGGCACGATTGTGCTCCACATCGCACCCGAAGCAGCTATCGGAGGACCGTTGGCGTTGGTAGAAGATGGAGATATGATTGAGTTAGATGTTCCAAGCAAGCGGTTGGAGTTGTTAGTAGATGAGGCCGAGTTAGCAGAACGAAACGAACGGCTTGTGTTGCCGAAACCGCACTTCAAGCGAGGCTACGGGTTGCTATATACCCAGCACATCGAACAGGCGCACCTCGGCTGCGACTTTGACTTCCTCTAATCAGACCGCAGTACTTCCGAAGGTGTCACATAATCAAAGGAGAAAAACGGAATGCTCGACGAACAATACCAAAAGGGTATTGAACAGTTTTCAAAAATGGTTGGTCACGATAAGATAGATTCCTTAAGAGAAAAATTTAAGTCGTTGTCCCCGGACTTTGAAAGGTGTGTAATGGGGACTGTTGGGGGTGAGATCTGGAGTCGTCCCAACTTGGATTTAAGGACGCGCAGTCTCTGTAGCATTGCGGTTTTGGCAGCTTTAGGTCGGGTAAATGCGTTAGAACTTAACATTGAAATGGCGTTGAACAACGGCGCAACGAAAGCGGAAATCATTGAAGTGTTTTTTCAGGTGGCTGCGTATGCCGGGTTTGCCGCTGCATGGGACGGCCTGGAAAAAACGGCTGAGATCTTCAAAGCGTCAGATACGTAACTTGCGCTGTTTTCAAGCATGGACTTCAGAAACCTATTGTTGAGGAAAGGAATTGTATATGAGCCAACCAACTCGTGTTGGGATCATCGGTCTCGGACAACGCGGCCTACAGCATCTGAGCGCACTGTGGAAGCTTCAAAGTGAGGGAGTTGTCAAGATCGCAGCGCTAATCGATGCCTTCGAGGATAACCTGAATGAGGCGAAAATCCAAGAATATGTGGACGGATTTCAAATTGACGGCATCCATACTGCGACAGATTTTGGGGCGACCCTGGCAGAACAATCGTTGGACGCTATCTATTTCGCCCTGCCACCGGGGGTACATAAAGGCGAGATTATCCAAGCAGCGAATGCGGGAGTGCATATTTTCGCTGAGAAGCCGATGAGCCTGTACCTGAACGAAGCTATTGATATGGGGCGTGCCATAAAAGAGAACGGCGTGATCTCCACAGTAGGTTTCCAACAGCGCTACGATGCCCGCTACGAAGCTGTCCAGGAATTTCTTGCGGATAAACAACCTGTGATGAGCACTTCCATAGTGAACGGTTCACTGGAAGGTCATTCGACCAAGCACACGAAGACCGAAACACTGGGCGGTCCAGCCAACCGTGTGTGGACAGCAAACTATGAGTGGTCTGGAGCGACCGTTGTGGAAGGCGGGATCCACCAAACCGATCTTATGCGGTACTGGTTCGGTGATATTGCATGGGTAGAAGCAAGTTATGTCCATCGTGATGCCGCAGATGTCGTTGATGGCGGGGATAACCCCTACGCCTACAGTGTAAGATACGGCTTTGCGTGTGGCTGCATCGCGAATCTCATCCTGTCGCGGCTCCGTCGAACCTACTATAGCGACGGCTACGAGAGCGTACTCTGGACACACGGACATCTGAAGTTCGAGGGGAACGATGTGGTCGCCTACTACTACGATGGTCCCTATCCACCAGCGGAAACCCCATCAGTAGAGTCGGTTCGTCACACACTGCCGACCGGACCGCGCGTTGACCCAACAGAGCAGATCAGCCGTTCTTTTCTCAAGGCGATTGAAACAGGGGATTCAGGGCAGCTGCGGAGCACCTTCGCGAGTAGCATGAATAGCCTCGCCGCTGTGCTTGGCGCGAACGTCTCCGATCAACTTAACGGGGAACGTGTATATCTCAGTGATCTACTTACCGATGCCAAGTACGATCGTTACCGCCAAAAACCGTCTAACAGATAGTTTCATCTGCCAAGAGAAGCATCGAAATCTCCTCCATCAACATTAGACACACTTGCATGTTAACGGACTTCTTCTGATGGTTGAGAGTTTAGCGGGAAAACGCAACGGAAACCTGTTTTCAGGAAACGTGAGTTGGGAGCAGATTTAGAACGGTTGCTTACGGTTATGCTTGTTGGTCCACCGTCCCATGCACCCCCACGCCAGACACGATGGGCGGGCAGGGTGCGAAAATCGTTATCGATTAATCCACCGGCCACAGGATTATTTCTCGGGCTCGTACTGTAGAAATCTTTATCATATTCATCCATACACCACTCCCATACATTGCCAGCCATATCGTACAAACCGAAATCATTGGAAGGGAATCTCTTAACAGGTGCGGGCCAATACCATATGTCAGGTTCAATTTCTCCGCTATAATTGGCTTGCGCATGGCTAGCCTCATTCCCCCACGGATATCGTCCACCGACGCGGCCACCTCGTGCGGCATATTCCCATTCAGCCTCCGTGGGCAGCCGTTTGCCCGCCCATTGCGCATACGCCATCGCGTCATACCAGGTCACATAGATGACCGGAAAATGAGGTTTGCCCAAGCGCCCTAAATCATCCGCCTTGTTCCAGTGAAAGGGGATGTTGCTATATCCAGTTGCCTCAACAAATGCCCTGTACATAGCGTTAGTGACTTCTGTTTCGTCCATATAAAAAGCATCCAGATAAACTGTGTGCACCGGACGTTCATCGCTTTGCCCATCTCCGAAATGGTCGCCCATCTCAAAGTCTCCGGCAGGAATCAGATGCATGACGGCTCCATCCGTTTCAAAACGGATCTCTTGCTCAACCGCAACTGTGACTACCCTTTGATACACCATGCTTTCAGGAACAGGTGCGTTGTTTTTCACAGTGAGCGTAACGAGATATTCTCCCGTTTTAATGTAGGTATGCTTGGCGGTCAATTCTTGACTATATTCGGTCTGTTCTCCATCTCCCCAGTCCCACTTGACAGCGGAGATACCGTAAATCGTATCTTTTGATTGACTCGCGTCGACGGCGATATGCGCATTCTTTAGATACCCCTCCTCTGTTAACCTTACATCGCTGGTTAATTCAAAATTTGCAACATATTGATGTTCAGTAGAATTCACCGTGATAGGCGAGACATTGACAAGACCGTGACCTGAAAGGAGCAGCTGACCGTGTCCCTGATAAACAACGGTCTCATCTTTTGAACTGAGGCGCATGTCGATTCTGACATCCCATTCCCCGTCGCGAGGAACGTCATCAACTGTGATGTGAACGGTATCCCTATCCGCCTGAATAATCAGATCTTGCTCTGCGCTTATTGGCTTCATTCCAGTGCCCGTTATCGTTACACTGACTGAGTACGTTCCTTCCGCCGTCACATTCTTGAGCAGGATTGGGATTTCTACCGAAGTAATCTCTTCTGTATCATCGTCACAACTTAACAAGACTCCGGTCAATCCAATGATGAATAAAGTGATAATCGTTTTCATCATGATACTCCTTGGTATCGATATCATGTATTCTCTTAAACCCTTGCTCCTGTTAGCTATACGACCAGCATCGTTGGACTGGTAGCATAGATCGAACGGGTTGTAACGCGCAAAAACGGAGTGCAATAGGTGAATAAATGTGCTAAACTTTTAGGGGGTTGATTGCTGGGTAAACACATTGTGAGGGAGTTGGTTTCATAGATTGTGCATTCCACGAACTCTTAGCATGAATTAAAAAAAAGGCATATACATTTACCCAACCGAATATCTGTCGATCACCCGTGAGAAATATATATGCCTTCTGATTTAGATCTGGGTGGCGAAATGTACCAGTGCCACATCCAATTCTGTTGCAACGGTAGTCAGGTCAGTTAAGTACCCCTATCGTTGCCTACTGTGAAAAGTCCGAATCTTGTTCTTTCGTTGCCGTTTCAGTTCCAGGCGGCGGCGTTTTTCGCTCGGCTTCTCATAGAAGCTGCGTCGTCTAATCTCCGTGACGATACCTGCTTTGCCGCATATCTTCTTGAAGCGAGCAAGTGCTCTATCAAGTGTTTCGTCCGGTTCAACTCTGACATGAATCATTGTATTAAACCTACCCCCCTTTCAGTTCTTGGGGGTTTAGCAATTACTGACAGGTTGTGCAGAAAGCGTGACATGAATAATCGTGAAAAGGCCTCAGTTAATTCAACACCTGCATAGACAGCAGCGGTACAGAAGGCGCCGGTAGTTTTCCAAACTCTCATGCCGATCAGATTTGGGTAATATCCAATCGTTGGTGCTAAATAATCTCGTACCTGTCGAGCTGATCCCCCAAGTTTAATCTCATAAAGTACCGCTCTCTATTATACCAATTCGTTCCGTTATTCTCAACCTAAAAATTCGATACCCGCAATATTAATTCTAAGAATCGGGACTGTCCACACCGGTGGAAAGATTCGACACCAACCTTTAATGAGGTGCGAGCCGCTCTCGACCCTGTGGAATTCGTGACTATGAAGGAGTCAGATATGGCATTAAAATGGGCAGTGCTTGGCGCAGGAAGCGTTGCACAGCGTCGAGCTATGCCAGCGATAAATAAAGCAAAAGGTGCAGAGCTCCATGCGCTGCTCTCTCGAGATAGAGAGCGTGCGCAACGCCTTGCGATAGAACACGGAGCGCAAGTGCCTTACACAACTGTTGAGGAACTCCTGTCAGATGGTGCGTTGGATGCGATCTATGTGTCAACCCCCGTGTACCTGCATTGTGACCAGGTCATCGCAGCTGCGGAGCGGGGGTTTCACGTCCTCTGTGATAAACCGATGGCGATGAACGCAGCGGAGTGCCAACGGATGATTGATGCCTGTCAAGCAAACGGTGTCCATCTGCAGATCTGTTTCCTGTTCCGTTTCCATTCCTGCTTTCAGCAGATAAAGAAGTGGGTTGCTGAAGGGCGTTTGGGCGGTATCGTCCAAGGTCGGGCACCGTTCCTAAAACCATTTCCAATTCCGCCGGGGGCATGGCGTGGTAATCCAGAGCAGGGCGGCGGTGGATCTCTGATGGATCTGGGATCGCACGGAGTCGACCTCTTACGCTACATCGTCGGAGAGGTGAGTCAAGTCAGCGCGTTCTGTAACAGCGTCTTTCACGGTTATGACGTGGAGGAGACCGGTACGATTATGATGCGCTTTGAGAATGGTGCTCACGGCTTTGTCGATACCAGTTTCGCTGCTGCGGGGTGTGATCTTGTCCTCGAAATATACGGCACCGATGGGGGCGTGTGGGTCTACAATGATGACGGCTGGAAGATTAAACTCACTGTCTCTGACGAGTCGCAAACCGTTAGCTCGCCATTTGAAGACCTATACCAATACCAATTTGAGGCCTTTGCGCGATGTGTGACCGAGGGCGAGGAGCCGATCGTCACTGGAATAGATGGTCTGCGGACCAATCAGATCCTTGCAGCTGCTTACGAATCAGACCGCACAGGGAGAGCGGTTTCATGTGCCACGTAATAACCGAGGTTGCAATAAAGGATCGAAACCGGGTAAAGGACCGGTAAATTCTCGCGAATTGGCGGAAATCAATGCGTGACATAATGGCACGTTTAAATGGCGAACGCTGCTGTCGTGTCATTTTGTCACGGTTTTGAGGGTGTCAAAATGTCATTAAGGGGCGAGTAACCCAGTAATAGCAGGGTGGCATATCTATTGCATAACATTGGTGCGTTGTATCAATCTATTGAGTGAAACCTTAACCAAAAGGAGACAAAGATATGGCACTCACACCATTAGGCGATCGGATTCTTATTCGACGCACCGAAGAAGATGAGCAGACAACCAGTGGCGGGATTATTATCCCTGATACCGCCAAAGAGAAACCCCAAGAAGGCGAAGTCATCGCTGTTGGGCAAGGACGCCTACTCGACAATGGCGACCGTCAACCTATCGACGTTGCAGCTGGAGACAAAATTCTGTTCGGGAAATACTCCGGCACCGAAGTAACGTTTGAAAGTGAAGAGCTGCTGATTCTGCGCGAAGATGACATCTTGGCAAAAATTAGCTAATTCTGGAAGTTAAGATTAGATTCAGGAGGAATAACAATGGCAGCAAAGCAATTGGCGTTTGATGAAAGCGCGCGTAACCAGATTAAAGGTGGTGTTGACGCGCTGGCGAATGCCGTAAAAGTGACTTTGGGTCCAAAAGGTAGAAACGTTGTCCTCGATAAGAAATTCGGCGCGCCGACGATCACCAAAGATGGTGTCACCGTCGCAAAAGAGATCGAACTCGAAGACGCGTATGAAAATATGGGAGCGCAGATGGTGAAAGAAGTTGCGTCCAAGACCAGTGATGTTGCTGGCGATGGAACAACGACAGCTACCATTTTGGCGCAGGCGATTTATCGCGAAGGTCTTAAGAACGTCGCGGCAGGTCGTAACCCGATGGCACTCAAACGTGGTATTGAGAAAGCAGTCGAGGCGGTTGTGGATCGTCTACAAAGCGTGAGCCGAGAGACCTCTGAGAAAACAGAAATCGCACAGGTCGCCGCTATCTCTGCCAATAACGACGGCGAGATCGGAAACCTGATTGCCGACGCAATGGAGAAGGTTGGCAAAGACGGCGTCATCACCGTAGAGGAAGCCAAGAGCCTTGAAACCACGCTTGATGTGGTCGAAGGTATGCAGTTCGATCGTGGCTACCTGTCACCCTACTTCGTTACCGACCCAGACCGTATGGAAACGGTACTTGAGGACGTGTACATACTCATCCATGAGAAGAAGATCAGCGCGCTCAAAGACCTCGTACCGCTGCTTGAGCGAGTTGCTCAGCAAGGCAGACCCTTCCTCATCATCGCAGAAGATGTTGAAGGTGAAGCGTTAGCCACTTTGGTGGTTAACAAGATTCGTGGAACCATCCGTGGCGCAGCTGTCAAAGCACCCGGTTACGGCGACCGCCGGACCGCGATGCTCGAAGATCTCGCCGTTCTCACGAATGGGCGCGTCATCTCTGAAGACCTCGGCATTAAGCTTGAGAACATCAACCTGAACGATCTCGGTCAAGCAAAGCGCGTTGTCATCGACAAAGACAACACCACCGTTATCGAAGGTGCCGGTAGCACCGAAGCTATCCAAGGTCGAATCAATCAGATTCGCAACCAGGTTGAGGACACCACTTCGGACTATGACCGGGAAAAATTGCAAGAACGCCTTGCAAAGCTCGCCGGTGGCGTTGCTGTCATCAATGTTGGCGCAGCGACCGAAGTTGAGATGAAAGAGAAGAAGGCACGCGTCGAAGACGCTATGCACGCAACCCGTGCAGCCGTTGAGGAAGGTATTGTTGCCGGTGGAGGCGTTGCCCTTGTCCGTGCATCATCCGCACTCGACGACGTCAGCCTCGACGACGAAACCGAGCAGGTCGGTGTTGATATTGTACGCCGTGCCCTCGAAGAGCCACTTCGCCAGATCGCACACAATGCGGGTCAAGAAGATTCTGTCATCCTTGCAAAGGTGAGAGACGAAGCCGACAGTGTTGGTTACGATGCCCTGAAAGATGAATTCAGCGATATGTTCAGCGCGGGCGTCATTGATCCAACCAAAGTGGTCCGTGTTGCCCTTCAGAATGCTTCCAGCATTGCTGGGCTGATGATTACCACAGAGGCATTGGTCGCAGACATTCCGCAAGACGAACCCCCGATGCCGGCAGGACCTCCCGGCGGTGAAATGGGCGGTATGTATTAAACGTCTGAAATTACAGACAAATGTGGGGGGCAGAGATTTTCTTTGCCCCCCATTTTTTTTGTCTCTCAATACACTTTTGCTCTCCATATTTGGTAGGCGCTGTTTTCAACTGCGCCGATGCGGTGCGGTTGAAAACCGCACCTACCGGGGTGATAGCCAGGATTTTCCCCTCCCCGGTAGGCGAGGCTTCTTAACCTCGCCGCTACAGAGTGTCCAATTAATTCTAAACTTTACTATAAGTGCATTATTGGCGGATTACACCTCACCGTCATCCGTCGCCCAAAATTCTATAACATCTCCGTAACTTTGCAAAAAGTGTTAAATTTTGTTAAGTGATTGTGGATAACTAGGGTCATTTAGTTTTTCTGTAGGAGGGATTTCCCAATCCCGACACGTCGCTCTATGAGCGACGTGTCGGCTCCGACTTTTCAAACAAAATGCGTAATAAGCCTAAAACTGAACAGTCCTAGTGGATAATTAGGGCATGTTGACATTTGTAAGGTTATCTGTAATCGTAGGGGCGAGGTTCCCTCGACCATTGACCAACGTGGGTTGGAATCCCCAAACCTGCTAATAAGAAATACTCGATAATATGCGTCTATCATGGAATGAAATCCGGGTCCGCGCCGCAACATTCGCTTAAGAATGGGCAGATGAAGGCTACGAAAAAGGGCAAACCCAACTCTTCTACCGCGACTTTCTCGACATCTTTGGTGTACCTGTGCGCCGGGTTGCCTCGTTTGAGGAACACGTTAAACTACTCGACGATAGGCACGGCTTCATTGACCTATTTTGGAAAGGGGTGCTCCTCGTTGAGCAGAAAAGTGCAGGGCGCGATTTAGCAGAAGCAAAAACCCAAGCGTTTTCCTACTTCTCCGGCATCAGCGACGCTGATCTGCCACGCTACCTCCTCCTGAGCGATTTCCAAACCTTTGAGTTATACGACCTCGACGAAGACGAGGACACTGCATTTAGCCTCCCTGAGCTGCCCCAACATGTCGAAAAGTTTAGCTTTATTTTAGGGTTACAGAGACGTTCATTCCGAGATCAAGACCCAGTCAATATCGAAGCCTCCGAGCGTGTCGGGCAACTCCACGACGCGTTGGCTGACGCCGGTTACACCGGGCACGACCTAGAACAATTCCTGGTCCGCATCGTTTTCTGTTTCTTTGCCGACGACACCGGCATCTTTGAACCGCGCGACATCTTTCTTGATCTGCTGGAGAACCGGACACAGGAAGATGGATCGGATCTCGGTGGCTTGCTATCACTACTGTTTCAAGTGCTCAACACCCCGGTAGACCACCGCTCTACAATCCTTGACGAAGACCTCGCCCGGTTTCCCTACATCAACGGCGATCTGTTCCGTGAACAGCTGCTTATCCCCTCATTCGATTCCGAGATGCGTCAGCGGCTTATCGATGCCTGCCACTTCAATTGGTCGGAAATCTCCCCCGCAATTTTTGGATCGCTCTTTCAGTCGGTGATGGACAAGGAGGAACGCCGCGCCCAAGGCGCACACTACACCACCGAAAAGAACATCCTCAAGGTGATTGAGCCGCTATTCCTCGACGAATTGCGTGCTGAGTTTCAACACATCAGAGAACGCAGAGATAACCGTCGCCTCCCCGCACTGATCGCATTTCAGCATAAACTTGGTCGGTTACGCTTTCTGGATCCCGCGTGTGGCTGTGGCAACTTTCTCATCATCGCCTACCGTGAATTGCGGGAACTGGAAATCGAGGTGTTGAAGGAGATCCGTCCGCACGGTCAACTTGACCTGCTCGCACAGTCGCTTTCGGTGGTCGATGTCGATGCGTTCTATGGGATTGAGTTGGGGGAGTTTCCCGCGCATATCGCCGAGGTTGCCCTGTGGATGATGGATCACATCATGAACAACCGCCTGAGTTTGGAGTTTGGAGAGATCTATGCCCGTATTCCGTTGGAAAAGTCGCCGCATATCAGGGGCGGCGATGCGTTAGAGTTTGATTGGGCGGAACTACTGCCACCGGGGGAATGTTCCTACGTCCTCGGCAATCCGCCGTTTGTGGGTGCGAAGTACGCATCGCCACAGCAGCGCGAACAGGTCCGCCGTATCGCTGCACTGGGGGGAAGCGGCGGCACCCTCGACTACGTGAGCGCATGGTTTATCAAGGCGGGTGAATACATCCAACAGAGCGAGGCACAGATCGGCTTTGTGGCGACCAATTCCATCACCCAAGGCGAGCAGGTAGCGCAGCTGTGGTCCCCGCTGTTTGACCGTTGTAAGTTGGACATAGCTTTTGCCCACCGCACCTTCGCTTGGGGATCGGACGCCCGCGGCATGGCGCACGTTCATGTCGTCATTATTGGGCTGGAAAAACGAGGGAACGTACCGCAAGAGAGGCGGCTATTTTCCTACGACACTCCCACAGGAGAACCGCACGAAAGCCTGCACACCGCTCTCTCGCCTTATCTGTTTGATGCCAGCGGATTGACTGATCCGCGGATTGTCGTAAAAAAGGAACATCAACCTATCAACGGACTTCCCAAGTTAATTATCGGTTCTAAACCCATTGATGGGGGACACTACATTTTCAGCGCCGAAGAACGTGCTGCGTTTTTGCAAGAGGAACCCAACGCGGACCCGTACCTGCGACCCTACGTGGGAAGTCGCGAGTTTCTACAGGGTGGAGAACGTTGGATATTGTGCTTGGCTAATGTAGCACCTCAAGTGCTGAGGACGCTGCCAAAGGTCCGTGAGCGCATCGCTGCTGTCCGCGCCTACCGGCTATTGAGCAGGAGCAGACCTACTCAAACACTTGCTGAGACGCCGACACTCTTCCATGTCAACGTTGTTCCAGATGCGCCGTTTTTGATCGTGCCACGAGTAAGTTCCGAACGACGGGAATATGTTCCCATTGCTTGGATGGAACCGCCGATCATTCCAAGTGATGCCGTAGAAGTTGTAGAAACCGCCACTAAGCCCCTATTCGCCTTACTCACTTCAGCTATGCACATGGCTTGGCTACGTCATATCGGCGGAAGGTTGAAAAGCGATTATCGTTACTCCATCGGTCTTGTGTACAACACCTTCCCGATGCCACCGGTTCCTACGGAACGGTTGACACGCCTTGAACTTTACGCAGATGCCGTCCTCGCCGCCCGCGCCGCGCATCCCGATGCAACCTTGGCTGACCTCTATGACCCCGATCTGATGCCTCCCAATCTCCGCAGGGCACACCGTGACTTGGACAGTGCCGTCGATAGGCTCTATCGGCGTTCGGGATTTTCCTCGGATCGTGAGCGTGTTGAACATCTGCTCGGTCTGTATGAAAAAATGATGGTGCCGTTGGCGGCAAGCGTCCAGTCGAGACGGAGGCGACGGTGACGATAGTGGAAAAACCGCGCCCCAAAAGACGCCGGCAGAACTTGACTAAGGCTAACAGGTCTGTTATAATTCCTTTTGTGGGCTAAATAGTCTGGCCATGACTGATAAAGAGTGACATTATAAAAAGATAATCTGATACTTTTATTGGAAAGGTGTTTCTCATGAAAGTATTAGCTGTAATGATTTTGTTAGTTTTGTCTTTCGGATTTGCTACTGCATTTGGTGAGTTGACAAAAGAGGATTTAGAGGCGATTCGGTCTATTGTCAACGATGAAATTGCCAAGTCTGAGAAAACTATAAATGCTCAGATTACTGGAATAGATAAACGTCTGGGTGACATGAAGGCTATGATGATTGCGCTTATGGCGTTAATTGTGGTTGCTGTTACTGCTCCTGCAGCTATTATGTATAAGAGAGATAATCAGCGGCAAGTTACCAGTCAACAGCAGGTCGCCAATGAAATGGATGCTAAACGCGATACTGCAATGGGACCTAACCAAGTTCAGACTAGAAAAAAGTAGTAATTCAGAAATTCAGGGAAACACTTGAGATCTTTATGAAAGCTGGCCCCTGATGACCGTGGGCGTGTCGCACACCTCACAAGGCACGAAAATGAGATTTTTACCGATTCTTGTTCTACTGCTTCTCTCAGCTTGCGGTGTGGAAAATCCATTCTCTTTACTTGTTGATGAAGGGGAACATATTGAGACTATCACGATTGGTCCCTACCGCCAGCAGTGTCATGGTGCGCATGGACTACGGGACTGCCTGATGATATACACTGAGGACTCAGGTCATTGGGAGTTCTTTTTCGATGGTGTCGAAGGCTTTGATTTTGAGCCCGGGTATATCTATACACTTGAGGTAAGATTGGAAGACCGTGGCACGGAGATACAGGATGTGGGACGGTATGCCTATCACCTTGTGAAGGTAATAGAAAAGAAAAAAGCACCCGACGATTTTAGTTACGGTTGGTAAGGTTTAGCGGAGGACAGTCTGTAGGTCGATTTTCCAAAATCGACGTTTTGGTGTTGAGATGTGAATCTCGACCTACAAATTATCCTGTCCTACCAATTTCCCATCCGGAGGCTCCAGTCCTCCAGAAGTAAATCGACTCGGACATCCCCGCGGCGATAGGATTCGCATAGTCCGATGTCATCCCCCACCTTTCCAGTTATGTTCGTCCCCGCGAGATTAACGAGGAAATTGTGCCGAACAGTGCAATTCTGAAGGTACAATCTACACGATTTGGTGCGTTAAGCTGATTAACCGACAGCAAAAACCCCCGTTTTCTGCGGATTTCCCCAGTTACAGGTCAATGGCACATTAGTTGCGCTTAGGCAACACGTCACAATGTAGACTCTTGTATCATACGTGATGTGAGGGTTCCCTCAAATCTCGAAACACAAACCATCATTTTGGAGGACCAACATGAGTGCCAAGAAGACCTCAGGGGCTGTGATGACCTCGTTGATTGTTCACGGAGTTGTCTTCATTATCGCGGGTATCTATCTCGTCACCCAAACCCAGCAGTTCAAAACCTACATCGGTGCCGAAGTGCTACAAGCCAAAGAGCCCCCCAAACCGCAAGTTCGTAAACCAGTTTTCAAAACAGTTAAGCCAACGGTTCCAACTACAAGTACGGTAATCGTTGAACCAGTTCAGGTTAAACACAGGATCACGACAGCGCGGCTTGTGCGTCCGACCTCCGTACAGCCAGAAACGGTCCTGGACTTTTCCAATAAAATGGTGAAGTTGGAGGATCCCATCAACCCCAATATGCCTAAAGTGGTCAGTGCTAATGCGCCAGTACCTCAAGTTGTGACACAGGTTGATTTGCCCGTCTCTGACGCGCCCGGCGCACTGGCATTCTCCGCACCCGTCGCCACAGCTCCAAGCGCCGCACCCGCTAACATCGGTCGTGGTATCGGCGGTATCGTGCAGGTGAAGGTCGCTTTTGAGCGTCCGGCTGGACTTGCTATGGTTGAACACGTTGGCGCAATCCCCGATGCCTTGGGTGATGTCGTTGCTAACATTAATCTGGGTAATGTGGAAGTCCCACCGCTGCCCCGTGGTGAACCCGGTGGTCGTGTCATTGGTCGCGGTGCTGACATTCGTGGTGTATTACGATTTACCCGTCTCCGTCATAGCCTCTCCGACTGGTGGGCTGATGCCTCCTCGCTGAACGCGTGGACAAAGTGGATGAACGAACGGACGAAGATTAAAACAGACATGAACGTCGAAGGTGGCGCGCTCAGGTTCACCGATGCGAACCTACAGAAAGCCCCTCTGCTTTTCATGACGGGTCATGATCCAGCACTCGTCCGTGGCAAGAACCTGATGGGTCGTCAGTACGGCGGTGGTAAATTGGACAATCGCCTGTCTGAAAGTGAAGCAGCCTCACTCCGTCGGTATCTCGTCGAAAGAGGCGGCGTCCTTGCTTTTGATGACTGTGGTGTGAACGCACCCGCACAAGCAATGGTTCGTCTGTTCTTGGCTCAGATGCGTGTCGTTATGCCTGAATATCAGGTCACACGAATTCCGAACGACCATGAGATATACAACAACTTCTACGAGATGGGCGGACCTCCAGTTGGATTCGATCTGTGGTGGTGGGGAACTCACCCGCCGAAGCGGAATTATCTTGAAGGAGTTGTGGTTGGCGACCATCTTTCTGTATTAGTATTCCGGCGCGATTATATGTGTGCGATGGAATCGGTGAGTCTGCCAACCCGTGGTGTCCACTATTCACCAGGCGTTTATCGTTTCATGACCAACGTTGCAGTTTATGCACTGACACACGGCTCAATTTCTGACTACTCCGGTTATGTGCCAGAAGACACAATGGCTAAGAAGATACTGCCGACTCGTCCTCCTGAAGCCGTAGGGATTGGTGCTGTTGAATAAAGCCTGCTGATTTGGACAGGTTCTCATCTCATGTAACATTGAGCAGCCAAGCCATTCGCTTGGCTGCTTTTTTGCCTCATTTTAAGGGGCTCAGAACTGACGCACTCCTGATTGTGAGGAACGCAGATCTGCGTTCCCTACGGACTCAGTCCATAGAAAGGAACAAAGAGTGAGGAGTCAGATGTATGTAGGAAACCACGATCGTTGTTCGATACGAATTACAAGGGGTAAATCGTCATTACGAAGCATTAAGGCATCCAATTGCGTAAATCCTAAAGCTTCTAAAGTGGTGCCGATTGCCGTTACCCCATCCGAAGGTTTCGATCCTCCAACGGTAGATCAACCCGCACATTACCACGGCGATGGGATTCGCGTAACCCGATGGCAATCTCCAACGCCTCCCTACCAAATTCGCCCGGACAGATTAACTCTTCTCCCGCCTCAATGGATCTGCAAACACCCTCGATTGCGTCCACCATCGAACTCCGTGGATACCAAGGATTGGGGAACTGACACTGAATCGGGTTATCCGTCTCAGGATGGGTACTCCATAACTCAAACTGGGCGTGGGCGTTACGTGAAACGATACGCCCCTTGTCGCCAATAAATTCGAGCGTCCAGTTGTGCCCCGAAGTTTCGGCTTGGGTATTCATGATGGCGCGGACACCGTTCTCGTAGACAATATATCCCGATCCCGAAAGGTCGCTATCCCCCGCCGCTCTCTCCTCACTATCCATTACGCCAAAGACCCATTGTGCGGGCGCCTCAGCAAACAGGCGAAAGAGTGCAAGTGTATGGCTGTGAAGATTCGAGAGGGTGGATGGACTGTGGCAGATCATCGATCTCAAATCGCCGATGACACCGTCAGCAATCACCTGACGAGCATTTGTGTACCAGTTATACCAGTTAAGATGGCAGGCGATAGCGAGGACGACCCCGTGCTTGTGGCAGGCATCGATCATCGCGTCCGCCTCGGCGAGCGTCCGACACATCGGTTTCGTCGCATAGATCGCCTTAACGCCTGACTCCGCTAAACCGATGGTGACTTCTGCACGGGGATCGGGACGTGTTGTTAGGCAAACGATGTCCGGCTGTTCCTTCTCCACCATTTCCCGATAGTTGGTATAAATCGCTTCAGTTCCCCAACGCCGTTTGAAGTCCTCTAATTTTGCTTGATCCACATCGGCGGCGGCAATGAGGTCTACTCCCCGCGCCTCGATCATAGCGGGAGCGTGCGCCCACGGCCACGGGTAATGCGGCATCCCGATATGCTCATCGTCAATTGTGCTGCCCATCCTGCCACAGCCAACCACTGCGCCACGATAGGTCTGTTCCGGTTTGGTCTCGTGAACGACACGAAATGCTTCGCCTTTGGGTTCAGCCATCAGTTTTTCCTTTCGCTTTCAGTTTTTCCGATTAGTGCGTATAGCGCGAACCCAAGGCGGACCCTGCACGTTTCTTACGCCTCGCGTTCCACGCTTAACGCCTTCCCCGACTCATTTCCATTTCCGACCTTCGCTTTCAACGCTGCGAGATCATCTTCAACGTTGCCTGTCTTCTCTAATGCTGCAAACTCATCCTCAAGTGAATCATTCTCAAAATCGGACATTTCAGCGGCGGCATCCGCCCTTGCTTCCATATCCCCTACCTTCTGTTCCATCCGATCGAAGGTGTCGAACGCGCTGCTATCTTTCATCCCCGCCATCGTCTCATGAATCGCTTTTTGCGCTTTTGCACGCTTCTGACGAGCAATCAGCAGCTGCTTCTTGCGATTGGCTTCTCCAATCTTCCGCTCTAAATCACTCAAGTGTTCCTTAAGCTGGCCAACTGCTTGTCGCTGCTTATCCCACTGAGTTTTATATTCACCCGCAAGCTGCTGCGCCTCATTTCGGCGCGCCAAAGCTTCTCGCGCGAGGTCATCTCGTTCGTTCTCAACCGCGGTGGTAGCTTTGTTTTCCCACTGCTCTGCCTGATCCGTGGCTTCCTGAACCTGCCTCTGAAGACGTTTCTCATCAGCAATGGCAGCAGCCACCTTATGTTTCGTATCAACCAGCTGTGCGTTCATTTCGACCGTAAGTTGATTCAGAATCTTCTCCGGATCCTCCGCATTGTTCAACGCATCGTTCACGTTTGCTTTGAAGACTGTGGAAATTCGACTCAAGACACTCATTGTAATATCCCTCCGTATCACATAGGCTACGATTTAAGTGATTGGACCCACCGAGCGGGTCATCAAATCACTTTTTGGTGATGCAAGGGACTTGCCATTCAGTCTTATTGTTATAAGGGAAACGTAGCAGCTCACGCTTCGCTGTTTCCAACGGGTTGTAGTTCCAACCGCCCTAGCTCAATCAGGCTTTCCAAGTCCTGCATATCCTCGGGGGCGTGTTGGGCAAATAGCGTACGCACCGTATTCAATGTTGCCTCGTCTGCCTGTCCCAACATTCGGGTTACATCGGCAATATCTTGAACCCGACCCGCCCGAAGTTTTATGAGAACGAGGTAAGGTAAGGGGATAATTGGCAAACCTTGGGCATCCCGGTTCGCTTGTGCATCGGCGATGGCATCTGCCCACCATACATCATCGCCTTCTAATATGTCCATCAATTCACCGTCAGGGGTCGTCCATGAAGAGCAACCAATACTCAACTCCCCTTGATAAATGAACCCCACCTCGGCAAGTTTCTGGCGCACCTGCGAACCATCAACGCTCCGAATCACAATATCCAGATCTTGAGTCATTCGCTCCGGCATATACAACCGTGTTGCCACCGCACCAACTACCGCCCATTGAATGGGGGATAGAATTGAAGTGAGATCTGGCCACATCATTTGAGTTGTCCTTCCTTTAAGAAAACTGAGAGGACTGCCCGTGCCAGGGCTTCGCTTCCGCTGGGCAATTTTGATTAGAATCTTCCGGGAGTGTTTGGACATGTTGGTTTTCATGACAATCTTACCAATGGCATCGCTGCCGCCTAAGCCTAAAGTGAGGGTATTATACAACCAAATCTCGTGCATGTAAAGAGCGTCTTGATTTTGGTCTTGGGACATCTGGTTCGTCTGTAGGAGGGATCTCCGAATCCCGACTTTCAACTCAGACAGAGAGAAAACCAACGGCTAAGTAGCCCTAGAAGTTCATATACCCCAGCATCTTGTGAGTTGATATGTGACCGTTCCCAATTTTTCTGAAACTTACCTTTGATACTTAACGTATGTTATGGTATAATAATATTCGTTATCTCAGTTTTGGAGATGACTTAATGTATGTAGGAGTTATGCACTTGGCGCGATTCACTGCACGGACGGACGATGAATTGTCGAACTACAGATCGAAGATTCTCGGAACGGAAACTTTGAACGTTTAACTGCGTAAGCCCTATGTATGATAGTCTCACACATGGAGGACAGATATGGAACTCGGTTCAATTCACGATGCAGCGTCCAACGGCGATCTGGACATAGTAAAGAAAATCCTTGAGCAAGATCCGGGGCAGGTTAATCAAGATGACCAATATGAATGGCGCCCCATATTTCATGCGGGATTAAGACGACACTATGATGTCGTAAAATACTTGATAGATTGCGGTGCGGATCTGGCTGCGCACGACGGTTATGTGATCCATTACGCTGGACAAGTGAAAGACAATAAAGAAATCATATCATTGCTCGTTACGTATGGGGCATTAGATGCGCATACGCAACCATCCAGTGAACTCGCACGCCAGTTTATATACGCTGTTTTCTTGGCGAACTCGGAGCGGGTCAACGCGATGCTTCGTGACAACTCGGAGCTTGTTCAAGAACGTTATGCCCGCGGTGATACAGCTTTACACCATGCTGCGCGCAACGGTGATCTGGAGATCGTAAGGCAGCTGGTCAGTAGTGGCGCAGATGTCAATGCAACAACGGACAATAACCATTTCCCGCTCTACTGTGCTGCGGGGCATGGACATGTAGAGACAACCCAATATCTTGTAGACGAAGGTGCTAATCTGGAAGCTAAACTCTCAGATGGCAAAACCGTCACCGAATGGCTTAAACAGTATGCCGATCACGACCGTCGCTTGAAATCTACGCTGGAAGTCTTGGAAAAGTAACGGGTCTCAAGGAATGGACTTTTTGGAGATTCCAGGGTAATATGCCTATACAACTCGACTCCTCAATAGCGGACTAATAGCGCAGCCACTTCCATACCTCACCTATCGTTGGCCGCTTACCATACATTAGTATGCCGGTTTTGTATATTTTACCCATGACCAGGATTGCACCTAAAATTGTTGCAATCATCACTGTGAGATTGAGTAGAATTTCCCACAACGGTGGGGTAAGCACGCTGATCCTCATGAACATAATAAGGGGAGAGAAAAGTGGGATATGCGATAGGACTATGGTCAATGTGGAATCTGGAGCGCGAAAGAGGCCAAACATCAGCATAAAAGGAATAATTAGCGTCATCACGATAGGAGTTGCGATCTGTTGTGCTTCCTCTTCGCTGTTGCATACCGCGCCAGCAACGGCATAGAGGGTCGAGAAGAGAAAAAAGCCCGAGACAAAATAGATCAAAAAGTACAGAAACGCTGATGCTCCCGTTGATTTGATGATATCGGTAACACCAAAGAGTGCCGGGGGTAATTCCTGTATCCCAAATAACCCCAAGATAGGATTGATATTTATCAATAGTAGAACGGCACAACCGCCCCAGATTAAGAACATAGTGAGGCATACCAAACAGACACCAATTATTTTGCCAAGCAGTAATTGATACGGTTGGATCGAAGAGATAATGACTTCCACAATGCGGGTTGTTTTCTCTTCGAGTACGCTCCTCATCACCGAGGCACCGTACAGCAGGGTAAAAAGATATAAGGAAAAAGTCAGGACGTAAGTCAATCCTAATTTAACCATGGCCGTTTCTTGGCTTTCGACCTTGCTTGTTTTCTCACCTTCGGTCTTTTCTGTTTCAGCGGTAACAACGTACTCCGTGAACCTTATTCGTCGCATCAGATTTCTGACTTCGTGTGCAGCGTACCCTTTATCCTTCAGTCGTTTGTTGGTGACAATTCGGGATATCATCCCTCTGAACGCACCTTGCACCTCAAAGTTCGTGATGTTTTTTGCGTAATAGTTGACTTCGAGGCGTTCAAAGACATCTTGTGGAATTTCGATGTACCCGTGAATCTCTTTCGCCTCAAGCTGTTGATTCAGTTTTTCTTTCGTCTCTATATTGCCGCTGAAATCTGAGGGTTTTTCAATCAACCGGTACACCCGCTCTCCTTTATGCTGGAAAAGCGGGTTGTCATCAAGAGCCTCCTGCATTTTGGAGAAGATTTCCCCTGTTTCATCAAAAACGATAAAGGTCTTTATCTCATCGGATTTGTGCTGCAATGTCATCATCAGACTGGGAAGGACCATTACAATAAACATCATCACCGGCATCAATAGAATCGATGCCACAAATCCTTTCGTTTTGACCCGCGTTATGTATTCTCTCTTGATGACTGTAAGAACCTTACGCAGCATGTGGTTGCCTCCCTTCCCCTCGCACACTCTGAACGAATATCTCATGAAGTGTGGGTTCCATCAGTTCAAATCGGGTGATATCCACCGAGGCTTCGACAAGTTCCCGTAGAAGTGCGCTATAGTGTTCCGGAGCACGTAGCTTGACCTCCACATATTGACCGTAGTCATTACAACTTTCGACATATCGTGAGTTTCTTATCAGATCGACATTTCCCGAATACTCAATCTCTACTGAACTCTTGCCGAAGGATTTTTTGATTTCCCTCAAATCTCCCTCAAGTACAATTTTGCCCGCGTTTACCAAGCAGATCTTCTCACATAATCTTTCGGCTTGCTCCATGATGTGTGTAGAGAAAATGATCGTCGCACCGTTGGTATTGAGTTCAAGCATCAGATCTTTCAACAGCGTCATATTGATGGGGTCTAGACCGGAGAAGGGTTCATCGAGGATGATTAATTCAGGTTTGTGGATGACGGTAGCGATAAATTGAATCTTCTGCGCCATGCCCTTCGATAGCTCCTCAATCTTCTTGTCTTCCCATTCGACCAGATCCATCTTTTGCAGCCAGCGGTCAATTTCATTGAAAGCAGCTGCGCGGTCCATGCCTCTTAATTCTGCCATGAAAAAGACTACATCTTTCACCTTCATCTTTCGATAAAGTCCTCGCTCTTCTGGCAGATACCCAATCTGATCCGCAAAATCCCCACTCTTGCCATTTCCATCGAAGATAACCGCCCCTGAATCCGGGGCGATGATATTCATGATCATCCGGATAGTGGTGGTTTTACCAGCACCGTTCGGACCTAGCAGTCCGTACACAGATCCCTTTTCAATATTGAAGGATACGTTGTCAACAGCTGTGAAGTCCCCAAAGCGTTTGCTTACGTTTTCAATTTGAACCAGATTCATATCGGCTCCCTGTTATATAATTATGGTGAGCAATATAAATATATGAGGGGTGTGCATAAATATAATTGACATAATCAGTCAACTAGGGTTTCCTATTGTTATCCCAAACAAAAAGGAATTCCCCTATGGCAAAAGAGCCAACGCTGACCGATTATGTCACTGTTATTGTGCACCTATTTGCACA
>JAJECO010000004.1 GCA_022822005.1 Candidatus Poribacteria bacterium | reverse complement strand
TGGTGCTTCATTCAAGTTTGTTCAAAGGGTTAATGATAATACAGAATCAGACCGTAACCCCACGCCACTCATCCTTGGCGCACGTGATGTCGATCACGTTGCCATCCGGGTCGGAGACCTTAAAAGATCGAGTCGGTGGTTTTTCCCAATCAATCAGATTCCGTTGTTTGACATCATCACGCAACAGATCGGCACCACTATCGAGGAGTTTTTTGTAGATATCCGCCAAGTCTTCCACAATGACCCCAATGTGCATAAATTCGGTGAGTTCCTCCAGAGGTTGGCGTTCCTCGCCATCGTACTGGAGGATTGTCATGTTGAGGGTGCCATCGGTGAGATCGATACTGCTGCTGCTATCTGGACCGCGATACCCCACAAATTTGAATCCGATCATCTCATAAAACCGGCGTGTCTCTTCCTTGTCCTTCACTCGCAGTGCAACGTGTCTTAGAACTGCCATTGTGATATTCCTCCTAAGAAATTGCCCGTATAGTAGTAGGTACACACCGTGTACCGTGACTTGCGTTATTATAACCGAAATTCATGGACTTGCCAACGAAAAAGCAGTGGACTCTCCGCTTGACTTAGACTGCGAATCCGTGCTATAACAGCCATTGCATTATATATTTTTTCCAGGAGGCAAACTATGAGTTGGGATTTTGAATTGGTTGCAGGACCCTATGATTTCACGGAGGGACCCGCGTGGGATGGGGAAGCGGTGCTATTCACCGATATTCCAAACAACCACATCATGCGTTATGATCCGAGCAACGGTGAATGCACAGAGTTCCGTACAGGAACAAATGAGGCAAATGGTTTGATGTTCGATAAAACAGGACACTTGTACGCCTGCGAGGGCGGAAGTGGAGGCAGGCGGATGGTGCGCTACAACGCCGATGGTCCAACAGATGTGCTTGCGGATCGCTTTGAAGGAAAACGCCTGAACAGTCCAAATGACCTTGCTTTCGACGCCCAAGGGCGAATCTGGTTTACCGACCCGCGTTACGGCGAGAAGTTTGACGATATGGAACTCGGACACGAATCTGTGTTCCGATTGGACCCGCAACCAGATGGTACGTGGGAGATCAATCGGGTCACGTACGACACGACGAAGCCGAATGGACTCTTAATTTCACCGGATCAGAAGTGGCTATACGTTGCCCAAAGCCACTACGGCGAAAACAAGCGGGAATTACGTGGATATCCAATCCACGATGACGGAACCGTTGGCGAATATGAGATACTCCACAACTTTTTTCCACATCGAGGAATTGATGGGATGTGTCTCGATACGGAGGGGAATATCGTCGCGACGGCGGGGTGGAAACAGAGCGGACCGGGACCTATGATCTATGTTTTTGCGCCCAACGGTCGTGTCCTGGAAACACACCCAATTCCGAGTGATCAACCGACGAACTGTACCTTCGGAGATGCAGATCTGCAAACCCTCTACGTGACTGCAGGGGGCTGCCTCTACCGCACCCGAACAGGGCGGAAGGGATGTCTGATTTATCCGTAGTGCGATTTGATAGCTAAAACAATCTACAAAGTGGTGCAGAGTGGTCGCTTCATAAAAATTGCTACCTCTCCTTCGGCAGAATCGTGATTCGAGTAGAAGGAAATATCAATTCCCTCTACTCTAAATCCCAATCTGCGATAGACAGCGATAGCGGTAGGGTTCGTATTCTGCGTTTCACAGGCGATTATTCGCAAACCTGCGCGCCCTGCTTTCTCTACGACACGTCCCATCAACCGTTTGCCGATACCCTGACCGCGATGTGTTTCGACCACATGAAACTCATGGACAGTTAAGCTGCGATTCCATCGATGTACTTCAGCAATGGCAAACCCCACAAGCAGATCGCCGTCGTATGCTCCAAACGAATGGCCAGTTTTGAGTAGCGCGTTGTATTGCTGCAAGATCTCATTGTCGTAATGAAATCTTTTGATATAGGGTGTGTCGAGGGCAACAAGTTGTAGGTCAAATGAAACGCAACTCTCCGTTTCTGTGTGACTGACCGCATATTTGCTGTCGGAAAAATAGCCACTTGCTATCCGCTTCAGATCGGTGAGGGTCAATTGCACCAAAGACCGGATTTCAATCATCCTATTCAGCCCCGATACAGTACAGATGTGTCCCGGTCCGTATGAAAAGGTTGGATCCAGATACGGCAGGCGATGACAGTGTGTAGCTGCCATCCAGTTCATTGGTCGCCAAGATCTTGAACGCGGGCCCTGCAGCGATAACCGTTGTTATCCCGTACTCGTTGGTGATGTAGAGCTTGCCATCCGCAAGGATTGGCGAAGCACTGACAGTTCCTTGTGCCGTGCGCTCCGGTCCCCAGACCACCTCACCTGTCTTTGCGTTAAGGCAGGTTGCCAATCCCCTGTCGTCCACCATATAGAAATGAGTGCCATCACAGACGGGTGTCGGGACGTCAGGCGCACCGGCACCCTCCCACTTCCACAGCAGATGGCTGTCCGTTATATCGCCGGTGCCGCCTGCCCGAAGGGCTAACAAGGGTCGTTTCCGGGTCGGCGCGTAGATGATTCCCTCCACAACGAGTGGTGAGCCTACAACCCGGTAATTCCCCTCCTGATGCGGATTCAATCCCCCAGACCGCCATATCTCTTTTCCGGTTTCCGGATTATGACCAGTGATGTAGTCACCACCTGAAATCACGATCTGAGTGGTGCCATTGTGTTCGAGTAGCGCAGGCGTCGTGTAGGCATCGGGCGACTCCGCGAAAGCATCGGTTGACCGTTCCTGCCTCCACATTTCTCTGCCGGAGGAGGCGTCGAAGGCGACGATATAGGACGGATCATCGGTCCTATACCCATGAAGTACTTCAATGATGAGTGCCCCTTTATACAGTAGTGGCGAGGAAGCATATCCCCACATAAGACCAAATTTGCCGTAATCGTCCTGAAGGTTTCTCTTCCATGCCTCCTTACCTTCCATGTCGAAGGCTGCCACAGCGCCAGTGCCAGTGACGACCCAAACGTGTTTCCCGTCCGTAACCGGGGAGGGCGACGAATCGTTGCCCTTGCGGTGCAGCTGATTTCCGGTGTCCAGTTCGCGCTGCCAAACGATGTCCCCACCCGTCCGAGAGATACATAGCAGCAGCAATTCATCCCCGCCGGGAGAACGTCCGCCTCCCCGACCGCCACGCCGTCCTCTTCTCCCCCGTCGCGGCTCTGGTGGCTGTGTTGTGACTTCACCCGTTCCCTGCGTGGGCGAAGTCAGAAAGATTTTATCGCCCCACACAATCGGCGTACCACCACTCCATGCAGGCAGCGCTGTCTTCCAAACGATGTTTTCCGTTCCGCTCCATGTGGTAGGCAGATTCTCAGCATCGCTAACGCCGGTTTGGTAGGGGCCACGCCATTGGGGCCAATTTTCACCGGTGGCTTGGGACGGGGACTGTACCCATGCCGTCCCAATGGTTACTAGTCCAATTAGAAATAGGGTGACAGAAGGGATTCGATACTTTTTCATTTTGCATCCTCCACTCAAGTAGTCGCACTCACAATCAGAATCGGGTCAAAATCTACTATGTTGATCTGGTCTTGTGCAAAGTCATGTTTATTATATCACGTTCCCAGTCTTCCGTCAATCTCGCCACAAAGACGCCAGGGCTATTCAGTTTTAGGCTTATTACGCGTTTTGTTTCAAAAGTCGGAGTCGGGAAGTCGCTCATAGAGCGACGTGTCGGGATTGGGAAATCCCTCCTACAGAAAAACTAAAGGACCCTACAAAGACGCCCCTATCGATGTTCCCCCTGAATCTGTTTGACAAGAAATAGCAAGCGGTCTATAATACTTGACTCAGAACATGACCGTGTAACCTACTCAATGAGCAGCGTCCCCTATCCCTCCACAGAGTTGAGATAATGCAAACCAAATTTTCCGCTAACCACCCCGAACCCATTAGTTGGCGCCCCGTTATCATTACGTTGCTCGTTCTGCCCATCTTCTACTGGTGGCATATTGAGTGTGAAGCATTGCCTTCCTTCGGTCCTCCCCCGACTTTGATGTCGCCGCTCTATACCGTCGTCCTTGCCCTGCTCGTATTGGCGTCGCTTAACCTGCTCCTGAAGAGATTTTACCCCAAATACACCCTGACCGGCGGAGAGTTAATCCTCTTTTACGTTCTGATGTCGATCTCGCTGATCTTCATGTCCTACGACATGTTCTTGCCACTGGCTTCCATCGTTGTACACGCCTTCTATTTCGCCACGCCAGAGAATGAGTGGAGGGATCTCTTCTTCCACTACCTGCCCGACTGGTTGACGATCAGCAATCCGGAGATAGGACGCGCATTTTATCGGGGCGATAAGTCGTTTTTTGAACCGCAATATTTCTTCGCGTGGTTGAAGCCCATATTCTGGTGGTGTTCTTTTGCCTTTGTCTGGCTCTTTGTCACGCAATGTATCAACGTAATCATACGGAAAGCGTGGGCAGAGCAAGAACGACTGACCTATCCGGTAGTCGAGATTCCGTACCAAGTCGCTTACAATACCGGCAGCTTCCTACGCAGCAAGGCAATGTGGGCAGGGTTTGCTATTGCGGGCGGAATCAGTCTCATCAATGGACTTCACGTTCTATTCCCAATTATTCCCATAATCCCAACAAAGACTATCTCTATCGCGCCGCTGTTCACGGAAAAACCTTGGAACGCGCTGTTGCGAGGCGGGAGCACGATTGTTGTATACCCCTTCGCCGTAGGGCTCTTCTTCCTCATGCCGATGGATCTGCTGAGTTCGTGCCTCCTCTTCTTCTTCTTATACAAGATGCAGTTTTTTCTGGCGAGCGTGACGGGTATGGAACAGATTCCCGGTTTTCCTTTCCCCTACGAGCAGCAGACCGGGGCATACACCGGGGTATGTGTGATCGCGCTATGGGCAACACGTCGGCAGATTTGGCGGGCTTTGAAGGCTGCAATCAGACCACGTCAGACAGAGGATGAACACGAACCGATGCGCTATCGGACCGCATTTGTGGGGGCGCTGCTCGGCGTGCTCTTTCTCGTCGGATTTGCCATGAGAGGAGGGATGACACCCAAAATCGCCCTGCTATTTTTCGCAGCGCATTTTGCGACAATTGCTATTCCACTTACACGCCTTCGCGCACAGATCGGTTTTCCGATTCACTCCACTACCTTTATCGGACCGCACCATAGCTTAGTCAGCTTGTTGGGCACACGAGGAGTCGGTGCACAGAACCTTACTTGGTTCTCGCTTTTCTTCTGGTTCAATCGGGACAACCGCAGCCATCCGATGCCGCATCAACTTGAGGCGTTCAAGCTTGCCGAACGGGGACACCTTGACGTGAAAGGGTTATCCCGTTGGATGTTGGCAATACTTGTTGTCGCGATGCCGATGTGCCTTATCATGTTGCTGGAGACCTTCTTCAGGTTGGGTGTGGACACCGGTAACATAGGTGGGCAGATTAACAGTTTTGGAGGACGCGCTTATCGCTTTCTCCACGGCTGGTTAACTACCCCACGCGATCCGCAGCAGGGGCATATCGCCGCAATGAGCTTCGGATTCTGTTTTACGCTTATACTCGGAATAGTTCGTGCACGGTTTTTCTGGTGGCCCATTCATCCGCTGGGTTACGGAATTTCACTCTCGTCCCATATGTGGATGTTTTGGGCACCGTTCATCATCGCGGGCGTCGCTAAATGGAGCCTGCTAAAGTACGGGGGAATCGTGCTTTATCGGCGAGCCATCCCGCTATTCTTAGGGTTAGCGTTAGGAGATTTTGTCTTGGGGAGTTTCTGGAGCCTACTGGGCATCATCCTCAAAAGACCAACTTACACCTTTTATTTTGGCTAACGTCAAAGCTCATGAGTGCAAAGGGTAGTCGATAGTAGCGCAAGTTTTCGCCTATTCGTAATAGACTAGGCATATAGTAAGCATATCGAAATCTACCGTAAAGCTCTAGCGGGGGCGCCTAGGCATAACACAGATCAACTTATACAGCCAAAATGTACCGCTCATAGAAAGGATTAGTCATGAAAACAATTCGTTTCCAACTGCTTCATCGTACTGTCCAGTTTACCGCAATCATCACCGCTATATGTTGCATCGGTTGCGCGAACATTGATGATATTCTCAACGACATTAATAAACCGCCAAACGGGGACGGCGCCGACGTCGATAATCAGTTGATTATTGCAGATATGCCCATTGCAGGGATAGAAGTACTACTGGCGGCGAGCGATCCTGTTCAAGTAACCGTTGAGGTCAACGGTTGGCTACCGGATAGTTGTACCGCGCACCATGAGACACATCAAGCACAGGAAGGAAACACCATCACTATCCAAATAACAACCACACGTCCCAGAGATCTGGCTTGCGCGACGGTCGTGACAGAGTATCAAGAGAACGTCTCTATCGGCACACTCCCGGCGGGTGATTATACAGTCATCGTCAATGATGTAGAGCAGCAGTTCCGTCTTGACTGATTCGATGTTCTTCCGACTTTCGTTGTCAAGTCTAAAAAATTAGCCGATACAAAAGTTTTACGTTCCGCCCTGGCTCCGGCATCACCGATTTGATTCTCGAAAGGTGCTGACGGTATTCGGTATCGAAAATATTCTCAACCGTGACTACCGCTTGATGCTGAAGTTGCCACCATGGGAACGAGAACTGAAGACCTGCATCGTAGACAATGTACCCATCGGTTGCTTCTTCAAAATCGCCGAGTCGATACTGACCATCTGAAAATCGCGCCGTGAAATGCAAGTTTAACGGCTGCGTGACGTATCGCAGCGCCACTTTTCCGTTGAGCGGCGGGATGCGTTCAAGTGGCGATCCACTATCTGCCAATGTCCCTCTGACGTAACTTGTGCTTGCCTCCGCCTGAAATCGTGGGCTAATTTCGGCATCAACGCTAAATTCGGCACCCTCAAGGATGGCATTCTGCCCCTGGTATTGATATATCCACAGCCAGCCCGCTGCACCACTTCCCCACTCCTTTTCACCTATGTTGGTCGAAATCAGGTAGCTGTAAATCTGGTTGCGAAAAGCAGTGAGATTGAGTTTCACATGCTTTGCCGAATAGCGCAGAAACGCCTCTGTCCCGAATCCATTTTCTGAACCGAGTTCGGCATTACCAATCTCATAGGAGTAGACTGCGAGATGAGGACCATCTGAAAAAAGTTCTTCGATTCCCGGTGTGCGAAACGTCTTCATCAAGGTGGCGCCTGTTTCCAAGTGGTCATCCCAATGATAGATCCCCGAAACTGCGCTTGATAGGCCGCCGAAGTCCCGTCGTTCCACCGTTCCCGCGCGGGTGACAATACCTTCCCTAAACGGTTCAACCCGCCTGACATCGTAGCGAATCGCGCCTTGTAGTGTTAAATCCTCGTTGAGTGGTTTCTGTTTCAAATAGAACCCTGCCAACGACATTTCCCGTGTGTGTGGTGTCCAGTAAAACCCGCCCGTCGCATGATCACGATACTCGCCCCAAACCCCGGCAACCGCGTCGCCACGCATATAAGCCAAGGCGGAAACGTTGGTTGTCAGGACTCCAAACTCAACACCGAGTGTCTTGTTTGCTTCAAACTCCTGATGCTGATAGCGTGTGTAGGTTGAGTGAACTTTCAGTTTTTCAAGAAACGATTGTTGAAATCCATACTCAAAATCACCCTCATACCGTTGGCGGTCAAGGTCGATGGTGACACCGTGGATATGTCCTTCCGGCGAACCGGGAACCCCATAATCTGAGCGGTAACTAGCACCGGAGATACCGATATGCCCCCAATCCTTGACTATTGAAACACCTGTCGAAAAATTAGTTTGCGACAGAGAGGTATTTTCTAAAACACCGATAGGAGTGTGCGTGTCATCAGTGCGGCGGCGGTTCAACTCCAGTCGCCACGCGAGGTCACCGATCGGAATTGTAAATCCTGTTGTTCCGGTCAACCCTGAATTGACCGACTCACCCTGAAATGTGAGATTCATCGTTGGACGGTGGGGCAGCGTTTGCGGGATAGCCTCGCGCTTGACGTTGACGACGCCGCCGAGTGTGCCTGATCCATAAATCAGCGATGCCGCTCCGCGGATAATCTCAATGTTTGTCGCAGTGGTTGGATCAATTGTAACGGCGTGATCTGCTGAGGACGCGGATTTATCGCCGGTGCGTCCACCATCTTCGAGGATAAGCAATCGATCACCACCCATGCCCCGGATAACTGGACGCGCAGTCGCGCGGCCCATCGTCCGTTGAGCGATGCCCACCTCGCCGCTAAGTGTTTCGGCTATGGTTGCTCCCATCTGCTGATCCAGCTCCTGCGCTGAAAGGTTCAGGTCGGTTGTTTTCTCAAAATGAGCATGCTCCTCGTCGCCGGGTGTGACAACAATCTCTCCGAGTTGCAGTGGATTGCGTTCTAATTTGACGGTCATCGTCCTCGGATCTGTTTCGACGATGATTTCTTGGTCTGACGCTTCATAGCCAACACGCTCGAAGCGAAGCGTATATGTCCCCGGCGCAATTTCGTCAAACCGAAACTGTCCAGTCTTACCAGTTTGGAGCAAAGATGTGTCTTCCCTGTCGCGTAACAGGGATACATGGACATCCACAAGGGGAGTTTCCGTCTCTGCATCAATTACCTCTCCTGAGATGGAGGTATTGCGGGCAAAGGAACTACCTTCTATAAAATAGATGAGAAAAATAGCAAATAGCACAAGACGGAGCCACTTCGCAGTAAATGTAATCAGTAACAAGGAGCATCTAAAAAAACAGGCAAACATAATTTCCTCTAGATATAAATAGATCGTCTTCCCAGCAGCATAACTGAGGCATACTAACACTAGCATCAAATCATCCGGGAAAGGCAGCAATGATAGAAATAAGTAGACAGTAATAGTAGTAGGCACACTCCGTGTGCCGTAACTCGGCGAGCAAGGTCCGTGACTTGGTTCGCTCATCATGTCTAAGTAATTCTAAAATCTACCATAATTAAACAAAAACAGAAATATGGATTAGACCCAAAAGTTAAGCGGGGAACGCTGGCGGGGCACGACTTTGGATACTTTTGTTGAGTGTCGTAGAAATAAAAGTAGAATCGAAAGGCGGGTGAATTGAGATGCACGTATCAACATTGGCAGTGTCAACCTGATCAAATTCTATACCGACGTGATTGGCACTGAGGAAACAAGCAGAGCAATCTGTTGAACAGTGGTTCGTATGGTCATGTTCGTGTTCGTG
>JAJECO010000064.1 GCA_022822005.1 Candidatus Poribacteria bacterium | reverse complement strand
CACGAACACGAACATGACCATACGAACCACTGTTCAACAGATTGCTCTGCTTGTTTCCTCAGTGCCAATCACGTCGGTATAGAATTTGATCAGGTTGACACTGCCAATGTTGATACGTGCATCTCAATTCACCCGCCTTTCTACTTTATTTTCATTTCCACGACACTTAACAAAAGTATCCAATGTCGTGCGCCGCCAGCGTTCTTCGCTTAATTTATAGTCTCACTCATACTTTTGTTTTTTTTATTTAATCAATTTATGCCTTTTCCCTGCGGAGTTGACTGTGGCGTTAGTTTGCCTAAGTGATGATGCCGGGAAACAAGATCTATCTATATCTGGAGGAAATTGTGTCTACCTGTTTTTTTAGATTCACGTTGCTATTACTCGCATTTGCTGTACTGTTCGCCGCTTGTGGCGAAGACGATAATCCCATTATTGACGATGGCCATGACCATGACGACGAACCATTCCATGCCGATGCCGACGGTTTTGTCCTCAAGGTTGACGGAAATCAGATTTACCGCCAATTTGAAGGGGAACATGAGGGGAGTATTACCCTCAAGGTCGGAGAAGAGTTGGATGTGCTCGCCACGTTCCTTGACCATGATGAAGAGGAATTTCTGCCTGAAAATCCCGAAGAAGAGGACGATCATGACCATGACCATGGCGAAGAAGAGGTGTTTGCCTTAGCTCTCAGTGCGTTTGATTCGTCAATCATTGAAATCCACCTTCACGAACACGAAGAGGGACATGAAGATGATCACGCAGAAGAGGACGAACACCATGATGAGGAGCTCGCCGAGCAATTCACGTTTGAGGTGGAAGGGCTTAAAGCTGGAGAAACAACGATCAAATTCCAACTCATGCACGGTGACCATGCTGATTTTACGGCGGCGCTCATGATCCCCGTAACGGTTACACCATAAGGAACGTTTGCCTAGTAGATTGTTTTGTCCAATTGTCAAATCCAATGGTTGATCTGGGCTTGGCAATATGGGCAAAACAACAAAACTAAGGTGAAAATGAAAATAAGTGTCACATGATTTTAGGGGAAACAATTGAAAAGATATCTGAATCACTCACTCGTCGATAATGTTGGGGCATGCGTCTCTTTTGCATGTGCCCTCCATTGTATGGCAACCCCGTTGTTGATAATCGCCCTGCCGCTCATTGGTCTTGGATTTCTCCTGAGTGAATCCATCGAATTGGTGATAATCGTCGTAGCGGTGGGACTCGCCCTAGGGAGTCTGACATGGGGTTATTGGCACCATCGAAAATGGCGGATATTTCTCATACTCGGCGGTGCGTTCGTATGTATATTTATTGCACACTTCCGGGTGCCAGAACAGTATGAAAGCATCTTCACCGCTTGCGGCGGGATCCTACTTATGGCAGGCCATCTTCTCAATCGTCGCTTGTGCCGTGCGTGTCAACACTGTAAAACGCTAGAAGGCTAATCGGAGACTGCAATGTCACTTTTGACAGTCACGAACCTTGAAAAAACCTACGTCTCACCTGAAGGTTCACAGAGTCGCATCATTAATGTTCCCCATTTTGAGATAGACGCAGGGGCACAGATTGCACTCAGAGGAAGCAGCGGTACTGGAAAAACGACCTTTTTGAACCTAATCGCTGGCATTCTGCAAGCTGATAGGGGAAGCATCAGTCTCGCTGGCGAGGAGATAACTGCCCTCTCAGAATCTGAGCGTGATAGGTTACGTGCCCACTACATTGGGTATATTTTCCAAACTTTTAATCTGCTCGCCGGCTATACAGCCTTGGAGAACGTCATGCTCGGTATGATGTTTGGAACAGGAATTGATACCGATTTTGCCCAACATCTACTCGAACGGGTAGGACTTGGCGACCGGATGCAGTATCGTCCCTCCCAGCTATCAGTCGGGCAGCAGCAACGTGTTGCGGTTGCTCGCGCCATAGCAAACCGACCACGCCTTGTACTCGCCGACGAACCAACTGGCAATCTAGATTACCATCATGCCAACGAAGCGGTAACACTGATCCGTGAGATCTGCTATGAAAATAACGCGGCGGTGCTGATCGTCAGCCACGACCCAGAAGTGTTGGGCCGATTTAAGGAGGCAAAAGATTTCACGCAAGTGAATCGTGTGTAAGAGACAGTTGATAAGGGAAAGCAGGACAAGTTGCTTTGAATCTCGATTTATCGGGGAGGCTCCACCTACCGTGGCCTTCAATCTCTCTTCCTTAACATGAGCCAATGAAAAAACGGATCGGGTTGTTTTTCATCGTTCAACGTAGCCTTCGACAACACGCACTCTCGACACTGATCACCACGTTGTCAATTGCGCTCGGCACGGGCCTCGTCATAGCGGTTATTGCTATCAGAGCGCAATCGGTCTCGGCATTCACGGGAGGTCCCATTGGCTTTGATGCGGTCTTGGGTGCACGCGGCAGTCCTTTACAATTGGTGCTGAACACCGTATTTCACCTTGAAACCTCGCCGGGGAATATCCCGTGGACGATGTATCAAGCGGTGAAAAACGATCCGCGTGTCGAGCTCGCCATTCCTTACGCGCTTGGAGACAATTATTATGGTTTCCGTATCGTCGGTACGGCAACGGAGTTGTTCACGGAGTTTGAATACCGCAAAGGAGTTCGGTTTCGAACACAAGCGGACGGGCGTTTTTTCGATCCCAATCGGCAGGAGGCGGTCGTTGGTAGTTATGCCGCCCAGAAGTTAGGGTTAACGGCGGGAGATAGGTTTAATCCGTATCACGGCTTAGTGTTTGATGAATCAATGCGGCATGATGAGGAATACATCGTCGTTGGTGTGCTTGAACCGACCAACTCACCCTCCGATCGCGTCATCTGGATTCCGATTGAAGGAATTTATCGACTGGATGGCCACGTGTTGCGTGGAAGTGGCGAGGAATATGTCGCCCAACCGGGTCAAGAGATTCCCGACGCACACAAAGAGGTCAGCGCAGTCATGCTGAAGTTTCGGAATCCACAGATCGGTTTCATGATGGACGCCATGATTAACAAACAGGGGAAGGTCGCAACGCTGGCGTGGCCCATAGGCGCTGTAATGGCAGGCCTGTTTGACAAAATCGGTTGGATTAACCAGATTCTGGCGCTCGTTTCTTATCTTGTTGTTCTTGTTGCAGCGGGTTCAATTCTCGCAAGCATCTATAACTCAATCAACGAGCGGCGGCGGGAGTTCGCTATTTTGCGATCACTCGGCGCACGTCGTAAAACGGTGTTTACGGTAATTGTGTTGGAAGCAGCATCGATAGCAGCGTTGGGGGTCATCATAGGATTTATAGTTTACGGTGCGATTTTCACCTCGGCATCAGCAATTGTTCGCGCCCAGACAGGTATCGTTTTAGACCTGCTGAAATTTCATCCCGTGTTCTTGGTTGCGCCAGTTTGTGTTATACTCTTGGGCATGGCCGCCGGCGTTGTGCCTGCTTTCAAGGCGTACCAGACAGATGTTTCGACGAATCTAGCCCCCATAAGCTAATCTGAATCTTACCGTGTAACGCCGAACGTTAAATCCCTGTTTGACATCCCATCTGTCAAAACTTATCCGACAAGAACCCAATTCGAGAGTATGTTGGGCGGGCACAAGACTCCGACAAATCGGAATTCCCGTTCCGCTGCAACTTGTCCCTACAGAAGTCAATCAGCCGACAGTGATACCAATTTTGCAAAAAGTGTTAAATTTTGTTAAATTATTGTGGATAACTTACAAATTCAACGCTCTGGATACGACACGCATGCTGCTCCGAGCGCGGAACTTTCAGCGACTAAGAAATCGCGTGAACTAAATTAGGTGAACGGGAAAACCATCATGAAACTCCAAAGAATTATCTTAATATGGACGACAGTTTTATCGATTGTTATCGTCCAACTTAGCTGTCAAAGAAAAGAGGAACATCGCCACGAACAGGGGACGACTCACGAAACCGAGGCACATCACGAACATACGGCCCCCCACGGTGGAACATTGGTTGTCTTTGGCGATGAGTTTGCGCACATCGAATTTGTGCTAGACCAAACGACAGGACAACTGACTGGCTACGTGCTGGACGGTGAAGCAGAGAAACCGGTACGACTCTCACAGAAAACAGTTGAGCTCAAGATACACCGAGAAGATACCGAGTCCGACTTTACATTGCAACTTTCAGGGGTTACCAATGTCCTCACTGGGGAGACAGAAAGCGATACCTCTCAATTTGCAGCACAATCGGACGCCCTAAAGGGTGCATCAGAATTCCATGCAGAAATCGTTTCAATTAACGTCAAAGGTCAGGCATTCACCCACATCGACTTTGAATTCCCCGAAGGCAATGAGGAAACACACAGCGAGCATGGAGAACATTAGTTAGGAGATGGAACAGATGAAAACACCTAAGACGAAAAACCGACGCGGTGCATGGCTGAACGTTGCAATGATTAGTGCGGTTGTCGTTGGGTTGTCGCTCGGCGTTTTTCAGCTGCTACCTGAATCGCACCCGATGCGGGCTCTTCGGAGTATAAATGAACGAACAGATCAAGCGCCCGAACCGACAAGTGTGCAAGGGGCATCGTTAGAGACAGAGACACATCAATCACTGACTTTTAATATGCTCACCAGTTACCCGTTCAGGGAACCGAATTGGGCAAAAATGGATGACCCGACATATATCATTTCGCTCAAACTTGATGAACAGATTTCCCCGGAGATTCAAGCGATGGACGGCAAGAAGGTTGAGATTCAAGGATTTATGTTGCCGCTTGATATGTTGGATGGTAATCTTCGGACTTTTATGTTGCTCAAAGATCAGATGGCGTGCTGTTTTGGTAACATACCCCGCCTGAACGAGTGGGTATATGTTAGAGTGCCAAAAAAGAAGCAGGTAAGTATCCATCAAGATATAGTGATAACGTTGCTCGGCACGTTGCGTGTCGGGGCGAAGTTTGAAGGCGAGGTGCTCACTGGCATCTACCACCTTGAATTGGATGAGATACAGGTCGATCAAAAGGAGGGATGAATTTGTTTGACACATTTTCTTTTTACGCATCACGTTTTGCGTTTTGTGCAACGGTCTTTATCCTGATCCTCAGCATATTTGCCGTTTCTGCCCCCGCTCAAAACGCCCCGCCTAAAGAACTGAAGACATTCACGCCAGATAAAGAGGGAAATATATTCATGTTTGGGGGCAGCCAGTTCCGAGCCGCAACCGAACGTATCAACGGAAGCATTGCGCTCGACCCCGACGCGCTGCATAAGACATTTAAGGCGATGTTCCAACTGGATATGAAACATCTGAAAATAGAAACTGTTATTGATAAGGGGATACAGAAAGTTATGTGGAACGCCGCTGTCTACCCGCAAGCCATTCTTCGGATTGAAAGCCTAGATGTTGCAGAAGATGTCGGTCTGGTTGACGGTTTGCCCATCAACGCTGATGCCGAAGCGACCTTTGAGTTCCACGGTGTCAGAAAGGCAGTAGAATTGAAAGGGTTACGGTTCACCTATTTTTCAAAAAACAGTCGGTTCGTCCAATGGCTACCGGGCGATGTCCTACGATTCATCGGCGGTTTTGAAATTGAAGCTGCGGACTACAACGTTAAGGCAGAACCGGAATTAACCTCTCCAATCCCGATCAACTTCAATCTGTTTGCCGTTGACCTCGCTGACGGTATTGCTGTCCCCACCGAAATGATTGGTGATTATTTACGCGTACCGTTCAGTTTCTTAGGTGACTACTGGCTTGATGAGCCGGATTGGCAGAAACTGACAAGCCCCGAATACATCGCATCGCTTTCTTACGACACTCAGATCCCCGATAAAGTTAAGCAAATCGACGGAAAGAAGGTCGCTATCACAGGATTTATGCTACCGATTAACGTTGACAAGGGGAAAGTGAAACAGTTCCTGTTAATGAAATCAACGATGTCGTGTTGCTTCGGCGTTGCACCACGTATCAACGAGGTGATCTATGTTGAATCTTCAAAGAACCAGAAGATTCAATCGGTGATGGATACGCCAATTACTGTCTTTGGTAAACTTTCGATAGGTCAACAGTTTCGGGAGGATTTGATGCTAATGGGTGTCTATAAACTGGAATTGGATGAGGTGAAACGTGCCCGATAAGCAGCACAGTCTAAGGCATCAGTTGCCGCACCGTAGATGGGGAATCCCTACTTTACCTCTCAATTATATCCTTGGCAGCCAATTTATAAAATAAAAAATTGTCAAAGTTAATCCCCTGTGTTACAATTTTTTGTTCAGTTTCCAAATATCCCACTCTTGAAAGAGGTCAAGGCTCTTGCAGAGCGATCGAATCCACATTTATCCAGCTAGTTGGATAATTGCGATGGGCATTTCTTATTGCCTGATGGCAATAAGCTTGGTTGGACTTCCACATGAACATGACCACGAACACGAACATGACCATACGAACCACTGTTCAACAGATTGCTCTGCTTGTTTCCTCAGTGCCAATCACGTCGGTATAGAATTTGAT
>JAJECO010000005.1 GCA_022822005.1 Candidatus Poribacteria bacterium | reverse complement strand
TCGATTGCAGTGCGTGCGGTATGGTCTGTCCAGTTGAGGCTATCCATGACCAGAATGGAGATGTCGCTAAATTTATTAAGCGCCCCAAGGATCGCCCCATTGCCGTCATCTATGAGGAGCTTTGCTCCGGTTGTGATTTTTGTGTTCACATCTGTCCATGGGATTGCCTCGAGCTAAAAGATCCCGCAACGGGTGAACACGCCGAGAGTTTCTTCGGTATCTGCGAACTTGTAAAACCGAGAGATTGTGTCGGCTGCAAACTTTGCGAAGAGGTTTGTATCAAAGATGCAATCCGGGTTGAATCTCCAATCTTAGTCGAATTGCAGGAAGCGGCAGACTAATTATGATTAGAAGCATGACAGGCTACAGTCGGCATAGAGCAGAAACCCCCTTCGGTCAGTTGGTCATTGAGATCAAATCGTGGAATGCTCGCTACTGTAAAGTAACCGTCCGGACGCCAGAGTTTCTCTCCAGATTCGATCATCAAATCCACAGCACCGTACGGAACCGGGTATCAAGAGGGCAGATCCAAGCCACAGTTGAGTGGACCGAGGATGCCTCAGCTTCAAACCAACTTCCCGTTCTCGATTTTAAGCTGGCAGAACAATACCATCAAGTGCTTGTTAAATTGCAAAATAGGCTGCAGCTGGGAGATGAAATTTCGCTTCCCATGCTGGTGCAACTCCCCGGTGTCTTAACTGCACAGAAAGCCGATTTGGATGAACAGGTGATTTGGGAGGTGTTACAATCCCACATAGAGACCGCTTTGGATGGATTGGAAACAACCAAGCAAGCGGAAGGCGCTGCGATGCTTGAGGAGATCAAAGGACTCCTCCACTCGATCCAACTTCTAACCCGGAAGATCAAAGCGGCTAGTGCGGATCTCGTGGAATCGACCCATACGAGACTCGAAGCACGCTTGAACGAGCTCCTTGAAGGGCGTGTTAAAATTGATCCACACCGCCTCACGATGGAAGCAGGTGTCATTGCCTCCCGTTCAGATATCACGGAGGAGTTGGTGCGGCTTGACAGCCACTGCGCTCAGTTTGATGAATATCTGCAAGCAACACAACCCATCGGTAGGCAACTCGATTTTCTGCTGCAAGAGATGAATCGAGAGGTGAATACCATTTCTGCCAAGGCGTCTCGATCGCCGATCTCCTACGCGGCTGTCGCTCTGAAAACAGAGATAGAAAAGATTCGGGAATTGGTTCAGAATGTGGAATAATCGACCCTCGCAGCAGGGACTGTTTATTGTTATATCGGGTCCCTCTGGCACTGGCAAAACGAGTGTAATTAGAGCACTGTGCGAAAGTGATCCAACATTAGCGTTTTCGATCTCAGCAACGACCCGACCACCCCGTTCTGATGAGACTAATGGTGTCGATTATCATTTTTTGGATCACACTGAATTTGAAGACCTGATTCAGTCTGACGGCTTTCTGGAATGGGTGAAATATGGCGAGCACTATTACGGCACCTTGAAATCCACGATTGAATCAACCGTCGGAAGCGGCAAGGACCTGATTTTAGAAATTGATGTTCATGGTGCCAAGAAGATAAGAAACCTTGGCATCCGTTATACCAGTATCTTTCTCTTACCTCCCTCCCTCGAAAGTTTAGAGAAGCGGCTTCGTAACCGCAAGACAGAATCCGATTCAGAACTTCAACAGCGTTTGCTGATAGCGAGATCAGAGTCTGATTTTATTTCAGGCTATGACTACTGTATCGTGAATCCGGACCACAATGTCGAGAAAGCTGTGACTCAAATTCGCCATATCATCTCCGCAGAACGCTGTCGCATCGACGATCAGCTTCTCGCTGCAATCTCTCAAGAGTTTTCCTCCACCCAATAGCAGGACACACAGTCAAAAACCCCATTCCCACAATACCCCGACGTCAACGGGAAGGAAAATCGACATGAACGGCGATGACAGGGCAAAAACCTACAACGCACCAAAAGTCGAAATCTCAGTCCGCAACTTCGGACCGATCGCAGAGGCAGATCTCGACCTGCGTCCACTGACGGTGTTTGTCGGACCGAGCAACACCGGCAAGACCTACCTCTCTGTGCTGATTTATGCGCTGCACCGGGTCTTTGAAGATTTTTCGGAATTTCCTACACTGCATCTCCTACGTTTCCTAGTATATGGCTTGGGCACCGATTCTGTGTCAGACAGTATTAAGTTAGACAAGGACAGTCTGGAAACACTCAACAAGCAAAACAAAGGGCAATTGATCCGATTCTCGGACCTGTCCCAAGAGGTGCGCGAACAGATACAATTCTGTCTCAAGGATTTAAAGAGTTATGGTTACGACTTGGAGACGGAACTTAAACGTTGTTTCGACCTCAATTCTATTTCGGAACTAATACGGTCTCCCAGCGTCCAAAATGATAAAACAACAATTTCACTGACAACTAGCAAAGAGAATCAAAATCTCGCATACTTCAAGATGGGAATCACCGAATCAGGGAGCAGCGTAGTTGATGGACAGATCAACGAAAATACTGTCATTTTTCCCGATGGTTGGCTGCCTCCGACTCCACAAATCTATTTTAACGATATAGCTGCATTCCTCTCTAAACGTCGCAGAAACACGGAAAAACCGTACTACCTACCAGCCCCTCGGAGCGGCATTATCGAAATCCATCAGGTGATAGCGAGTTCGCTTGTCGCACGCTCTACCCGCGCTGGCCCGGAAACATCAGAGATTTCAAAACTTTCAGGGGGAGTAGCAGACTTCATGCAAGAACTTATACTCTATAGGGAGCAGGGGAGATCAAACGACGAGATCAATTATATCGCCAACGCATTGGAGTCCGATGTGCTTGAGGGACAAATAATCATGAAGCCTTCAGCGACGGGATATCCAGAATTTCTCTATCGTCCACAAGGAACAGAACAGGATATGCGTCTGACCCGTTCTTCATCAATGGTGTCTGAACTCGCCCCCCTTGTGCTGTTCATTCGCGGTCTTATCCGTCCCGGCGACACGCTCATCATTGAGGAACCCGAAGCCCATCTACACCCCGCCGCCCAAACCCAAATGGCAGCCACTCTCGCCCGTTTGGTTCGTGCCGGCGTAAAAGTGCTTGTAACAACGCATAGTGACTTCATGCTCAAGGAAATCGCAAACCTAATGCACGCAGGTGAACTGAAGGAAAAAGGAGCATTGAAAAAACAGACCAACGATTGGCTGTTACCGGAAGAGGTGGGAACATGGCTGTTTCAAAAGAACGGGGTGGTAGAGGAAATCGAGTTTGACCGCATCGGCGGCATAGAACCGATAGAGTATGAAGACATCGCCGAAAGGCTCTACAACCGTTGGGCAGGCTTGCAGAACAAACTTGAGGAACTGAAAGTCGAGAGTGAACGTGAATGTGAATAGGGTTCTCAACGCTATCCGGGGGCGGGTGAGTACAGAGAACCTTATCAACTCCTGTAGCGGCGAGGGCTGTCGGGTGGACATGACCGACGTACCGTCTGATCGGATTATCATAGATGTTGAACGTGAGTTTGACTCGCGCAACATGAGGGAGAAACGGTGCGACCGTTTGCTTTTCTTTATCAACACCGTCGAAAACAATCTCGTTGCAGCTCCAATTGAACTCAAGAGCGGCAGAGCGGAACAATCGGATGTCGTTGGAAAGTTAGAAAATAGTTTGAGATTCGCCGCCAGTATTGCTCCAAGACAAAGGACTTTGAAAACCGTCTACGTCCCGGTTCTACTGCACGGTCGAGATATTAAGTGGACGAATCCCAAAGGGTTAAAACAACTGAACGTGCGCTACGGTGGCGCGAGTTTACAGATTTTCAGAGGACGCTGTGATGCCCCCAAGAATTTATGGGAAGTTCTGTCCGAGTCAGGTAACCTCTAAAAGACGCTGATTCGTCGCAACCTCATTACAGGAATCCCCCACCCTTAAACACCATGCCAACCCTCACCCTCAAACCCACACACAAACCCGTCAGAGAATACTACACCGCACTTGACCGATACGGACAACTGGGTGTCACGCACGAAACCGCTGTCCGTTCAGCATTCCAATTCCTGCTCGAATCGTGTGGACGACAGTTTGATTGGACGCTGGTCCCTGAACATTCGATGAATGGAGATCAAAACAAGCGGGTTGTCGTTGATGGCGCGTTGATTGATAGCTTCAGGTTGATTCATGGCTATTGGGAAGCGAAGGATATCCACGACGACTTACCCGCCGAAATAGTCCGCAAGTTTGAGAAAG